>NZ_DAMBWA010000007.1:0-64145 GCF_032052675.1 Pseudescherichia sp. | reverse complement strand
CGGGCAAACGCAGTGCCGCCCGGCATGACGATGTCGGCATAGTAACGCCCGGTGGTGCTGCGCTTACCGGGCCTACCTATGGCATCGCGCAAATACTGGGTATTACGTTGCCTCTGCCTGCAATTTTTTCTCGTGGCGGCGCAGCAGCACCACTTTGCTTTGCAGACGCTGCTGGAACTGATCGATAACCACCGCAGTGACAATCACCAGGCCCTTAATGACCATCTGCCAGAAGTCGCTGACCCCCATCATCACCATCCCGTCCGCGAGGAAAACGATGACGAAGGCACCAATGATGGAGCCGGAGACCCTGCCTCGTCCGCCCGCCAGCGCGGTTCCACCCAGTACGGTTGCCCCGATAGCATCCATCTCAAACATATTCCCGGTCATCGGGTGAGCGGTTTGCAGCTGGGATGCCACAATCAGCCCCACCAGCGCCGCACACAGGCCTGAGAAGGCGTAGACAAACACCTTCACCTTGATAATCGGAACGCCTGCCAGCCGCGCGGCGGACTCATTCCCGCCGATGGCGTAAATGTAGCGGCCCAGCGGCGTTTTACGGGTCATGTAGAGACCCAGCAGCAGGAAGCTCACCATCAGCCAGATCGGGATATAGATGCCGAGGATCGTGCCGGAGCCTAAGATCGCGAAGCCCGTATTGCCTAACTCAGGCATGCCCACCAGGTTGGCATAGGTGCTACCGTCGTTGAACAATAGCGCCGCGCCGCGGGCAACGTACATCATGCCGAGGGTACAGATAAAGGGCGCAACGCCCAGGCGGGTGATCACTGCCCCGTTGATCAGGCCCAGCAGAATACCAAAACCGGCGACCAGCAAAATCACTTCCGGCACGTTAAAGAAGATAATCTGCGAGCCCCAGATCGGCAGGCCGTTGGTTAACAGCGCCCCGGCAACCATACCGCACATGCCCGCCACCGCACCCACCGAGAGATCGATACCGCCGGTGAGGATCACAAGGGTCATGCCAATCGCCAGCAGGCCGGTAATGGCAACGTGCTGGGTCATGATCAGCAGGTTCGACATGGTCAAAAAGTTAGGCACCATCACGCTGAAGAAACTCATGACGATCAGCAGGGCGATGAAGGTGCGCGCTTTAAGCAAATACATGTAAATCATATACTTTTTGTTCATTTCTCTCTCCAGCAGAGATCACTCCTGCGGTGTAGAAGCGCTGATTAATTTTTCCCGCGTCACGGAGGCTCGCGGCAAATCTGCCGTGATACGACCGTCAGCCATAACCAGAACCCGGTCAGCCAGCGCCATGACCTCATCCAGCTCGGAAGAGGAGAACATAACGGCCAGCCCCTGATGCGCCATCTTGCCAATCAGGTGATAAACATCGGTTTTCGCGCCTACGTCGATGCCGCGCGTCGGCTCATCCAGCAGGACCACTTTAGGTCCGGTCATCAGTGCCTTACCCAACACCACCTTTTGCTGGTTACCGCCGCTTAGTGAGGTAATGGGCAACTCCGTGTCGCCAGCCTTAATGGCCAGCTGCTCCACCATGTGATTGACCTGCTTCTCCTCTTTAACCGGGCTGAGCAGCCGCAGGGCGCGACGAAAGCCCAGCAGGCTCAGGTCGGTCAGCGTCATGTTGCTTTTAATCGACATGAGCTGCACCACGCCTTCACCCTGGCGATCCTCCGGTACCAGGGTGATGCCGCGCTTCAGCCGCTGCTGAAAGGAGCGCTTATCCAGGCTTTCACCATCCAGATTGATGGTGCCCGACTGGCAGCCCATCATCCCTACCAGGCCTTTAAACAGCTCCGTACGCCCCGCGCCGAGCAGGCCATAGATGCCGATGACTTCCCCTTTGCGTAGGTCAAAGGTGACATCGTTTAATTTATAACCACCGTTCTGGTGCAGCGCGGTCAGGCCGTTAACTTTGAGGATGGTCTCGCCGTGCGCGGCAGGGCTGTAGTCAAAGTGCTTTTTCTTGTCCCCGACCATCTGCTCGATGATCCAGGGTACGCTGGCCTGCTGAACCGGACGTTCGCTGATAAAGCGGCCATCGCGGAAGATAGTGATATGATCGCCAATCTCCATCAGCTCCTCCAGTCGGTGGGAGATGTAGATTATGGTGACCCCGCGGCGCTTAAGCTGGGCGATAACGTTAAACAGCACCCGCACTTCTGACTGGCTCAGCGCGCTGGTGGGCTCGTCCATGATCAGCACCCGGGTGTCCTTGGAGAGCGCACGGGCGATCTCCACCAGCTGCTGATGGCCAATCCCCAGCTCACCTAAGGGGGCGTAGGGATCGACGTTGAGCTCCAGCCGCTCAAGCAGGGATTTCGCCAGCTCATACTGGTACTTTTCGTTAATCACGCCGCGCTGGAAGAACTCGTTACCAATGAAAATATTGTCCATCACATTCATATTGGGAAAGAGGTTCAGCTCCTGGAAAATAATGCTGATGCCGTGCTTTTCCGCCTGGTGAGTAGAGCCGAGCGTGACCCGCTGCCCATCCAGAAGGATTTCGCCGGAAGAGGGCGTCTCAACGCCGGCCAGCATTTTCATCATCGTCGATTTACCCGCGCCGTTTTCGCCAATCAGCACGTTGACTTGGTTACGGTACACACGGTAATTAACACGATCGAGCGCGACGACGCCGGGATAAACACGAGAGAGGTCGCGAGTCTCAATAATGACCTCATCCTGCTGGGTCTGTTGCTCATTCATAGCCCTCTCCTTACTGCCGTGCAATGTATGCCGGGGTCACATCCGGGATGGTCTGCGGAATATCCCAGGCGGCAAACACCCCGGCAATAGTGACCTTGTCCCCAACCGCAGGCTTGAAGTGGGTCATCATCTCCGACGCTTGCTGATTGATAGCCTTACCGTAGTCGCCGTACAGCACCTGATCGTTAAAGTCCTGATAGCTGGCGCCTTTATATCCATCTCGCAGGCTGGTGCCGCGAATGATAGGCCCCATCTGCACCACGATCTCCTGGCCCTGCTCATCGCGTACCGTCATCTTCCCGCTGCGGGATTTGGTATTCACCTTGATCACCTCTCCGGCGATCCGCACGCTGAAGACGCAGGGGTTTTCGCTCTGACTGCGGTAGCCCTCTTTACTACAGGCCTCATCAAAACTCTTTTCGCCCTGTAACGTTTTAAGTAATTCAGCGGCAGGTTTAGCTTCATGCACATACTGCGGCACAATCTTTTGCTGCCATGTTTGCTGAATATTGGCCATTTGAGGATTAGGGGGATTTTTAAGATCGGCCAACTCTTTCTGCGATACGATACGGCATCCGCCAAGCGCTAAAACAATCGCTACCAGCGCAAGTTTTCTGTGCATTATGTCCTCCTTTACGCCCGCCGAAGCGGGCGCAGCAACGGGTCATCAGGATTTAAAATTGAAGTCTTGCACTCCGGAGGCGTTGTCAGGGGTAATCAAAATGCCGCGGAACATCACGCGCTGTTTCTCAGGCTTGGTGCCTTTTTGGATGAAATTATCCAGATCGGTAACGCCCTGGGCGGCAATGGCCTGGGCCTGCAGCATCACCGTGGCTTTCAGGGTGCCCGCTTTAACGGCTTCGCGTTCGTCATTGCTGCCGTCGATGCCGACGACAATAACATCGTCACGGCCTGCAGATTTCAGTGCGGCAATGGCGCCCAGCGCGACAGGGCCGTTGCCGCAGATGACGCCTTTCACATCCGGATGCGCCTGCAGGATGCTGTCCATAATGCGCTTGCCGTCAATCAGGGTACCTTTGGCATCCTGCTTTGCGACGCTCTGCATATCCGGATACTGATCCAGCACCTGGTGGAAGGATTTAGAGCGGGTGACGCAGTTATTGTCGGCCAGGTTACAGGTCAGCTCGGCATATTTGCCTGCCTCTCCCATTTTTTCGACAAAGACGTTGGCCACGTCAGAGCCGGCCTGGAAGTTGTTATGCGTGATCTGTTCGAGGGCAATGTCATCAACGGGAATTTCACGGTTGATTAACACCACGGGAATGCCCGCGTCTTTGGCTTTTTTAATGGCAGCCACGCTGGCGGTGGAGTCGGCGTTGTCGAGGATAATGCCCTGAACTTTTTTACCGATGGCGGCGTCGATGAGCTCGCTCTGCTTTTTAACATCCTCGCCGTGGGACAGCACGCTGGTGTTGTATCCCAGCTCTTTCGCCTTAAGGTCGGCCCCTTTTGCTTCTGCAGCGTAGTAAGGGTTATCCAGCGAGTTAACCATAATCATGATGGTGCCTTTTTCAGCGGCAAACGCATTCATTGAAAATGCACAGGCTGTTGCCACGCTTAATAACAGTAATTTCGTTTTCATAAGATGTTCTCTCAAAATGTCATGTATGGCGGTTCGACAGGTGTAGGGTGTCGTTAATTACGTGCTTTTGTTAAAACTATCTATTAATAAGCGCCAGGGTCTGGTTAACGATCCCGGTAACATCAAAACCATGATATGCCCGCATATCTTTGCGATCGGCGGCAATAGCATAGTCGCCGTCAGGGATACCCAGACGTTTAAGCACTGCCCCATGACCGTTTTCTGCCAGCACTTCCGCAACGATGCTGCCCACGCCGCCATTCACGTTGTGCTCTTCAACGCTGATGATGTGTTTACTCTTTTGTAAAGCGGCGAACAGCGCGTCGCGATCTAAGGGGCGAATAGAGGGAACGTTAATGACGCTGGCTGAAATGCCCTGTTCCGCCAGCTGTTCGGCGGCATCAACGGCTTCATGAACGGTAGAGCCCATCGCGACCAGCGCGACGTCATCGCCTTCGCGCAGCACATCTACCGCACCGGGCACAAACTTGTACTTGTCATCATGCAGCTCAGGTAACGCTTTACCGTCCATGCGGATATAGACCGGGCCGACATGCTCCAGGGCATACTCAATAATCTGGCGGCACTCCAGCGGTGAGGAGGGGGCAAAGATCTGGATATTACCGAAGCCGCGCATCACGGAGATATCATCGATAGAGTGGTGGGTGCTGGCCAGCGGGCCATAGCTGGCCCCGGCGTTCAGGCCAAACAGCTTGACGTTAGTATTGTTGTAACAGATATCGACCTTAACCTGCTCGTTGGCGCGCGAAATCAGAAAGGGCGCGGCATTACAGGTGACGGCGATTTTCCCGCCCAGCGCCAATCCGGCGGCCGCGCCTACCAGGGTCTGCTCGGCGATCCCAACGTTAACAATCCGATCCGGATACTGTTTTATAAAGGGCGAGATCTTGGCGGTTGACGTTGAGTCGGCCACCACGGGCACCAGGTCGACGCCTCTCTCGACAGCATCAATAAAAGCTTCAACCATCACGTTTGCAAGATGTTCTGAATTACTCACTTTTCATGCCCTCTTCGATCAGATCGTTCAGTTCGCGCATCGCCAGCCCGATTTCGTCACCCTTAGGTACGCGGTGGTGCCATTCCGGCTTGCCGGCGATAAAGGAGACGCCTGCACCCTTGGTGGTATGGGCAATAATGACGTTAGGTTTTCCGGTCTGAGGCAGGTTCTCCAGCGCATTGACCACGGAAGCCATATCGTTGCCCTGGCACTCGGTTACCTCCATGCCGAAGGCACGCCATTTTTCGTCCAGCGGATCGGTGCACATAATGTCTTTGGTCGCCCCCGCCAGCTGCAGGCCATTTTTGTCATTGATAATGACCAGGTTATCCAGCTTGTAATGGGCCGCGACCATCGCCGCTTCCCAGTTACTGCCTTCCGCCAGTTCGCCATCGCCAGTGATCAGGAAAATACGGCGTTTGCTGTTGCTGCGTTTAGCCGCCAGTGCCAGACCGACGGCCACCGGGAAACCATGCCCCAGCGCGCCGGTATTCAACTCGATCCCCGGGGTTTTTTGCTTAACCGGGTGGCCTGGAAGGTGAGAGTTGGCGTGCTGATAGGTTGCGAGCCACTCCACCGGGAAATAGCCCGCTTCGGCGAGGACGCAGTAGTAGCAGCCTACGGCATGGCCTTTGGACTGGATGTAGATATCCCGCTCTTCATCGTCCAGGCGGTTGGCTGCGCAGTCGAGTACGCGAAAATAGAGCGCGGTGAGCAGCTCCACCTGAGAGAGATCGGCCCCGGTATGGCCGCCAGCGGGGCTGTTGGCATTCAGGGAGATGATGTGGCGGCGCACCGCGCGGGCTTTGTTTTCAAGTTCGGGTACAGAAAGTAAGAACGGATTCATCGAACTCCTCCGAATTATTATGCGACACTGAATATATATTCAGGTTGGTTCAAAAAAATGGACGCCTGGCTGTTGATCCAAGTTTCCCTGACCGTGAGTGAATAGACTCTCTGAGGTGCTCAGAATATATATTCACGCATGACTTTATATTCAATAATACTAGCGTCTCTGCTGTTGAGTTGTCCAGCGTGATTGAGTGATTTGTGATGACCTACGCATTTGTTGCGTTTGCCTGTAGATGCGCAAAGCAATCCTCGCTATCGTGTACGAAATAAATAATCAGTGTTGAATATATATTCATGGAAGGTTCACCTTTCCGGAGAAACCTATGTCTTCGCACAAAAATATTATTATTGCCCTCGACGAGGGTACGACCAACGCCAAGGCCGTGGCCCTGGACGCAGCGGGCAAGGTAATCGTTAAATTTAACCAGCCGCTATCTATCCAGACGCCTCGCGAGGGGTGGGTGGAACAGTCAGGCACCGCGCTGGTGGAGGCCTCCGTGAAGGTCATCGCGCAAGCAGTTGCCGCGGTAGGGGCTGAAAACGTAGTGGCGCTGGCCATCAGCAACCAGCGCGAGACGGCGATAGGCTGGTACCGCAGCAACGGCACGCCGCTGCACGCGGCTATCAGCTGGCAATGCTCGCGCACGGCGGATTTTTGCGATGCGCTGCGTCGCGATAATAAAGAGCAGACGATTAAAGCCGTCACCGGTCTGCCAGTCGCGCCGCTCTTCTCCGGATCCAAGATGCGCTGGCTCATCGAGTCGGCGCCAAACGGCCAGGCGCTGGCGGCCAACGGTGACATTTGCCTTGGTACCATCGACAGCTGGCTGCTCTGGAACCTGACCGCTGGCGAAAGCTTCTACTGCGACTACTCTAACGCCGCCCGTACCCAGCTCCTCGATCTGCAAAGCGGACGCTGGAGCCCGGAGATGCTGGATATCTTCCAGATCCCGGCGGCCGCGCTGCCGGAGATTAAACCCTCCAGCGGCCTTTTCGGCTACACCAAAAACGTAGCGGGCATTCCTGACGGCATCCCGATTATGTCGATGGTGGGCGACTCGCACGCCGCCTTGTTCGGCCACGCGCTAGGGGAGGCGGGCTGCGTCAAGGCGACCTACGGCACGGGCTCATCGGTGATGGCCCCGGTCACCTCAGCCCAGTGCAACATCCAAGCTCTGGCAACCACCCTTGCCTGGCATGATGGCGAGCAGCTGATCTACGGCCTGGAGGGGAACATCCCCCATACCGGTGACGGCGTGGCGTGGATGGCGGACAGCACGGGCCTGAGCGAACTGCCCGAGGCCGAGCTGGCGGCTGAGCTGAACTCACTCCCGGCTTCGGTTGAATCAACGCTTGGCGTCTATTTTGTTCCGGCGCTGACGGGACTCGGTGCGCCCTGGTGGGATGAAAATGCCCGTGGGGTGATCTGCGGCCTGAGCCGTGGCGTAAAACGCGCGCACCTCATCCGGGCGGCGTTGGAGGCCATCACCTACCAGATCGCCGATGTGGTTACCGCCATGCGGCAGCACAACGATTTTACGCTGACCGCGTTAATGGTGGATGGCGGTCCGACTAAAAATGACTGGCTGATGCAGTATCAGTCAGACCTGCTGGGTTGCCCGGTTATGCGCAGCGACGTGCCTGAACTGTCAGCTATCGGGGCGGCACTCTTAGCGCGCAAAGCCGTGGGGCAACTCTCACTCGATGAGCTGAAACCGTACCTTTACCCGCATAGCGAATTTCGCCCCAACATGGAGCGTCATGGCCGTTTACAAAAACGCTGGCGGGAGTGGCAACAAGCCGTCGAAAGAACCCTACACAAATTCTGAATAGCGGGCGAGGAGGGAAGTATGGGCTATGTATTCGAAAATAAAACGGTCGTCATTACCGGGGCCGCCAAAGGCATCGGTGAGGGTATCGCCAGAAAATTTGCTGATGCGGGGGCGAATTTGGTGCTATCGGATCACTCAGAAGAGGTCACAGAGACCGCAGAGCGACTGAGAGAGGAGTACCATGAAAATATCATCTCCTTCGTTGCCGATGTCACCAATGAAGAGCAGGTCACCGAGCTTTACAGGCTCGCGCATCATACCTTTGGCACTATTGATGTCTCTATCCAAAACGCCGGCATTATCACTATCGACCGCTTCGATAAAATGACGCGTCAGGAGTTCGATAACGTCCTCAACGTGAATACCACCGGCGTATGGCTATGCTGCCGCGAAGCCGCAAAGTATATGGTCAAACAGCAGAGCGGACGTCTGATTAACACCTCCTCCGGGCAGGGGCGCGTTGGCTTTATCTACACCCCGCACTACGCCGCCAGCAAAATGGGTGTGATTGGCATTACCCAAAGCCTCGCCCTTGAGCTGGCCCAGCACAACATTACGGTTAACGCGTTCTGCCCAGGGATCATCGAGACCAATATGTGGGACTACAACGACCGTGTCTGGGGCGAGATCCTGAGTACGCCAGAGAAGCAGTATAAAAAAGGCGAACTCATGGATGAATGGGTGCAGGGGATCCCCCTTAAGCGGGCGGGCAAACCTGCCGACGTTGCCGGGCTGGTGGCATTTCTGGCGTCCGAGGACGCGGCCTACATTACAGGACAAACCATCAACGTGGATGGCGGCTTGATCATGTCGTAACACATTTTGGAGTGAAATCATGGATAAATATTTTTCCCAAAGACTGTTTGATTTAAGCGATCGCGTCGCGTTTGTTACCGGGGCAGGCAGCGGTATTGGTCAAATGATTGCTTACGGTTTTGCCAGCGCGGGGGCGAAGGTGGCCTGCTTCGATCTGCGTGAGGACGGTGGCCTGGCGGACACCGTGAGCACTATTCAGGAGATGGGCGGCAGCGCCTTTGCTTATACCGGCGACGTACGCGATATCGCCCATCTGCGCGCTGCCATCGCTGAAGTGAAGACGCAGTTTGGCCGCCTTGATGTGGCGCTCAACGCCGCCGGGATTGCCAACGCCAATCCGGCGCTGGAGATGGAGCCCGATCAGTGGCAGCGGGTGATCGATATCAACCTCACCGGCGTCTGGAACAGCTGCAAAGCCGAGGCGGAGCTGATGCTGGAGAGCGGCGGTGGCTCGATCATTAATATCGCCTCTATGTCAGGGGTGATTGTTAACCGGGGTCTGGAGCAGGCTCACTACAACTGCTCTAAGGCGGGGGTGATCCACTTAAGCAAAAGCCTGGCGATGGAGTGGGCGGAGAAAAATATCCGCGTCAACACGATTAGCCCAGGCTACACGGCGACGCCAATGAACACCCGTCCAGAGATGGTGCATCAGACAAAATCGTTTGAGAGCCAGACGCCGATGCAGCGTATGGCAAAGGTTGAAGAGATGGCGGGCCCGGCGATTTTTCTTGCCGCGGATGCCTCATCGTTCTGCACCGGTGTAGATCTGCTGGTCGATGGCGGGTTTGTTTGCTGGTAACGGGAGATGCTTTTTCGCCCGTTGGGCACAGTGTGGGTTTGTAGGCCCGCGTAAGCGAAGCGCCACCGGGCGTTATTATGTTGACGCTGCAATGCCGGGCGGCACTGCGTTTGCCCGGCCTACGGTCTCGCTCTTCCCATAAAAAAGGGCCACCCTAAGGTGGCCCGTTTTTTGTTACCGTTTCAATCACAGCTTACGCGGCGTCGTTTCATGCGCGTGTTCATTTTCACGGCAGTCGCCTTCGGCACAGTGACCATAGAGATAGAGGCTGTGGTTCGTCAGGCGGATGCCATGCTTAGTGGCGATTTCACGCTGGCGAGCTTCGATAGAGTCATCGCTAAATTCGATCACTTTGCCACAGTCGAGGCAGATCAGATGATCGTGGTGATGCTGCTGAGTCAGTTCGAAAACGGATTTGCCGCCTTCAAAGTTATGACGGGTCACGATCCCGGCATCATCAAACTGGTTGAGCACGCGATACACGGTAGCCAGACCAATTTCCTCGCCCATATCGATCAGTCGCTTGTATAAGTCTTCCGCACTGACATGATGGTTATCCGGTCCCTGAAGCACTTCCAGAATTTTTAAACGAGGAAGCGTGACTTTCAAGCCGGCCTTCTTTAATGCGGTGTTATTGTCAGTCATGCGGAGTCTGTCCTGTTGCTAATCGATCCACTTCCGAGGCGGAAGTTAATGAGAATGACCTTGAGTAAATGCGTCTCATTATAGAATTGCCACTTCTAAATGAAAACTACAAGTCCTCAAGTAAAGTATGCGTATAAAACGTGGCCTCGCCAACAAACAATCGTTGCGCGACCCGTTTGACCAGGGGATATTGTACAGGTATGTACGCGAAAGTTAAAAAATTGTAGCAATTATTTCTATTGCTTTTATCTATCAATAGCGGCGCAGCACGAAGGCCACGCCGTTAACATCAGGCGTTAACGATCTCGTCCAGGTGTAGCTCTTCAGAGATCTGCTTGACCCACTTCTCAACGCGCTCGGCGGTCAGCTCCGGCTGACGATCTTCGTCAATAGCAAGTCCGACGAAGTGGTCGTCATCGGCCAGGCCTTTAGACGCTTCAAAATGATAACCCGCGGTTGGCCAGTGACCTACGATAGTTGCACCGTTGGGTTCAATGATATCACGAATGGTGCCGAGTGCATCACAGAAGTACTCTGCATAGTCCTCCTGATCGCCGCAGCCGAACAGCGCCACCAGCTTACCGTTGAAATCCACCTCTTCCAGGGTTGGGAAGAAGTCGTCCCAGTCGCACTGCGCTTCACCATAGTACCAGGTCGGGATGCCCAGCAGCAGGATATCATAGCCTTCCAGATCTTCTTTGCTGCTCTTGGCAATGTCATGCACGTCGGCAATCTCTTTACCAAGCTGCTTCTGGATCATCTTCGCGATATTTTCGGTGTTACCGGTGTCGCTACCGAAAAAAATGCCTGTAATTGCCATGAGTAAAATAACCTCTTGAAACTTAATAATATGGTGGTGGAGCACAGCCCACGGATAAGGGCAATAATAGCAGAACAGAGCCATACGCGAAATTCGTAATCGTTCGGACTGCACTCTGTGCTACATGAAAGTGTGATTTGACGAGATTTTCAGACGTCGCCCTGGCGATGCAGGGCCTGGAGCTGGGTGAGCAGCAGCTCTTCGATCAGCTCGCTGCGGCTCATCTGCCGGGCATCGGCCAGCGCATTGAGCGCCTCAACGGCGTCAGCGTTCATCTTCAGCTCGACGCGCTTAAGTCCGCGAACTTTATCGCGTTTAAGCTGGTTGCGCTTGTTGATGCGTAGCTGTTCGTCACGCGAAAGCGGATTCGTTTTCGGTCGTCCCGGGCGACGCTCGTTCGCGAACAGATCTAGTGTCGTACGGTCCGTTTGTTCTTTTGCCATGATTTAGGGTGACGTCGGGGAAAACAGGCTGCCAGGGTAACCCTGTGCGATTAGCGCGCCATCATACATCAGCAGAGCAGGGACGCCAACGACCGTAAGCCCTGCCGCGTCCGGTCGCCGGGTTTTTAATCAGCCCGCATCGTTTGCCAGATAGCGGCGGATCGCCCGCAGCACCGCCTCGGGCTTTTCAGCATGCACCCAGTGACCGGCTCCGGCAATCACATGCGCCCGTGCCTGCGGGAACTGGGCCAGCAGCGCATCGCGATGTGCCTCGGTGACGTAGGGCGACTGGCCACCGCGGACAAACAGCGCCGGGCGATCCCAGGCCGGTACGGTCTGCCAGCCAATAATCTCTTCATAGCGGTCCCACAGAACCGGCACGTTGAAGCGCCACTCACCGTCAATGAACGATTTCAGAAGAAACTGAATAACGCCCTCTTCATGCAGGGTCTGACGCATCAGCGCAGCGGCCTGCTGGCGGCTGGTGGCCCCTGCAGCCGTCACCGCCTTGATAGCGGCAAAAATCTCGTCATGACGACGTACCTGATAGTCAACCGGGGCAATATCAATAGCAACCAGCCGATCGATCCGTTCTGGGGCAAGCGCGGTAAGCGCCATTACCGCCTTGCCGCCCATAGAGTGGCCGATAAAGGTGGCCTTTTCGAGGCCCTGCGCGTCGAGGGTATCCAGCAGATCCTGCGCCATCGCCGGGTAGTTCATCTCCGGCGAGCGGGGAGAGAGACCGTGGTTGCGCATATCCACCTGGATGATATCGTGATCGTTTACCAGATCGCGCGCCAGCACGCCGAGGTTGTCCAGGCTGCCAAACAGGCCGTGAACCAGGACAACGGGAGAATTGTTGTGCGGATGTTGTGCAGATTGCGCTCGGGTATTCAATTTCATGGCAAAGTTCTTTTTTTCGCTCTGTCGGGTTAGGGTATTATGTTGACCATTCTACCGCCTGGCTGCAAGGGGTCGACGCGAACCGACTTTTGCCTGACGTTAACCGTTGTTGAGATTTCGCCTATAATCCCAACAGCTTGTATTCAGATAAGATACTCCACTGGATTAAAATGAAAACGATCGAAGTTGATGATGAGCTTTACAGCTATATTGCTAGCCATACCAAACACATCGGCGAGAGCGCATCCGAGATTTTACGCCGGATGCTGAAGTTTACCGCCAACGGCAGCAGGCCAGCGGCCACCGCCCCGAAAGAGGCCGCCATTGTCAACGTCCCGGCCGAAGTGAAGCCGGTTAATCCTGTAAAAGACAAAGTCCGTGCCATGCGCGAACTGCTGCTCTCTGACGAATATGCAGAACAGCGCAAAGCGGTTAACCGCTTCATGCTGGTGCTGTCTACACTCTATTCATTGGATGAGAAAGCGTTTGCCGAGGCGACGGAGTCCCTGCATGGCCGTACCCGCGTCTACTTTGCGGGCAGTGAGCAGACGCTGCTGCAAAACGGGGCACAGACCAAACCTAAGCACCTGGCGAATACGCCATACTGGGTGATCACGAATACGAATACGGACCGCAAACGCAGCATGGTGGAGCATATCATGCAGTCGATGCAGTTCCCGGTGGAGCTGATTGACAAGGTTTGCGGCACAATCTAACCCTTGCATAAGAAGGATCAGGCAATGGCAAATCATGAACGCGCAGGACAGCCTGCACAACAGGGCGATCTGATTAATGTCGCTCAGCTTACCGCGCAGTACTACGTGCTGAAGCCGGAAACGGGCAACAGCGAACATGCGGTAAAATTCGGCACCTCCGGCCATCGCGGCAGTTCGGTACGCCATAGCTTCAATGAACCGCACATTCTGGCCATTGCGCAGGCGATTGCCGAAGAGCGCGCTAAAAACGGCATTACCGGGCCGTGCTATGTCGGTAAGGATACCCACGCGCTCTCCGAGCCGGCGTTTATCTCCGTGCTGGAAGTGCTGGCCGCCAACGGCGTCGATATCATCGTGCAGGAGAACAACGGCTTCACGCCAACCCCTGCGGTGTCGAATGCTATCCTCGAGCACAACAAGCAGGGTGGCGCTCAGGCTGACGGTATCGTCATTACCCCTTCGCACAACCCGCCGGAAGATGGCGGCATCAAATACAACCCGCCTAACGGTGGCCCGGCCGACACCAACGTGACCAAGGTCGTCGAAGATCGTGCCAACGCCCTGCTGGCAGCCGGTCTGGAAGGCGTTAAGCGCATCTCCCTTGATGAAGCCATGACCTCGGGCCGTGTGACCGAAAAGGATCTGGTACAGCCCTTTATTGAAGGTCTGGCTGAGATCGTCGACATGGCCGCGATCCAGAAAGCGGGCCTGAAGCTGGGCGTCGACCCGCTGGGCGGCTCCGGTATTGAGTACTGGAAGCGCATTGCCGAGTACTACAAGCTGGATCTGACTATCGTTAACGATCAGGTCGATCAGACCTTCCGCTTTATGCATCTCGATAAAGATGGCGCGATCCGTATGGACTGCTCCTCCGAGTGTGCGATGGCGGGCCTGCTGGCGCTGCGCGATAAGTTCGATCTGGCCTTTGCCAACGATCCCGACTATGACCGTCACGGCATCGTTACCCCGGCAGGGCTGATGAATCCGAACCACTACCTGGCGGTAGCGATTAACTACCTGTTCCAGCATCGTCCGCAGTGGGGCAAAGAGGTGGCAGTCGGTAAAACCCTGGTCTCCTCGGCGATGATTGACCGCGTGGTCAACGATCTGGGCCGCAAGCTGGTAGAAGTGCCGGTTGGCTTCAAGTGGTTTGTTGATGGCCTGCACGACGGCAGCTTCGGTTTCGGCGGCGAAGAGAGCGCCGGGGCCTCGTTCCTGCGCTTTGACGGCACCCCGTGGTCCACCGATAAAGACGGCATTATCATGTGCCTGCTGGCCGCGGAAATCACCGCCGTCACCGGCAAAAACCCGCAGCAGCACTACGATGAGCTGGCCGAGCGCTTTGGCGCGCCGAGCTACAACCGTCTGCAGGCTGGGGCGACCTCAGCGCAAAAAGCGGCGCTGTCGAAGCTGTCGCCGGAAATGGTCAGCGCGAGCCAGCTGGCTGGCGATCCGATCACCGCTCGTCTGACCGCTGCACCAGGTAACGGCGCCTCTATCGGCGGGCTGAAGGTGATGACCGACAACGGCTGGTTTGCCGCACGTCCGTCAGGTACGGAAGATGCCTACAAGATTTACTGCGAAAGCTTCCTCGGTGAAGAGCACCGTAAGCTGATTGAGAAAGAAGCGGTAGAGATCGTAAGCGAAGTGCTGAAAAACGCCTGATGCTGCTAAGCGCCCGGCGGCATCGCGCCGCCGGGCGTTATTCTTTCCGGGTAATGTTTACTCTTTGATCACGTTACACCACACCGACTTACGCCCCTCGTGCTCCTGAATGTAGACCCCCTGTAGCTCCGGCGCGAAGCCCGGCAGCAGATTGATCCCCTCCTCAAGCGCGGTAAAGTAGCGCAGTACGGAACCCCCCCAGACCTCACCCGGTACGACGCACAGTACGCCCGGCGGATAGGGCAGCGCGCCCTCGGCGGCAATGCGGCCCTCGGCCTCGCTCAGCAGCACCAGCTCGCTCTCGCCGCGGATAAAGGCGTAGTTAGCCTCCTGAGGCGACATGCGCACCGGCGGTAGGCAGGCTTTACGGAACATCTCTTTCTGCAGCTGTTTAACGTTGTTGCGCGCATAGAGGTCGTGCATCTCCTGGCAGAGCTGACGCAGGGTGTAACCGGCATAGCGCTCAGGGTGCTGATGGTAGATCGAGGGCAGCACCTCCTGCAGCGGCGCATCGCTGACCAGCAGCGCCTCAAACTGCGCTAGCCGGGCCACCAGCTGCTGCAGCTTGCCCATCTCCTCCGCTGGCGTTAGCAGGAAGAGGATAGAGTTAAGATCGCACTTCTCCGGCACCACGCCGTTTTCGCGTAGATAGTTGGCGAGGATGGTCGCCGGGACGCCAAACGCCTCATATTCACCGGTGGTGGCATCAATGCCCGGCGTGGTCAGCAGCAGCTTGCAGGGATCGATAAAGTACTGATGCGGGGCATACCCCTCAAAGGCGTGCCAGTTCTCGCCGGGTACGAAGTGGAAGAAGCGCAGATCGCGGGCGATCTCGGCGGTTTTATAAGAGGCCCACGGGCGGTCGTCTACGGTCGTCGGAACAAACGGACGGATAAACCGGCACTGATCGAGGATCATCTTACGGGCCTCGACGCCCTGCTCAACGCAGCGCATCCACATCCGTTTCCCGCTCTCACCCTCGTGCATGCGCGCGTTAACGTCCAGGGCGGCAAAGAGCGGATAGAAGGGGCTGGTGGAGGCGTGCATCATAAAGGCGTTGTTCAGGCGTTTGTGCGGAACGTAGCGCCGCTGCCCCTTGATATGGCTATCTTTTTTATGGATTTGTGAGGTCTGGGAGAAGCCTGCCTGCTGCTTGTGCACCGACTGGGTCACCAGAATGCCGGGATCGTTCTCGTTGAGATCCAGCAGAAGCGGCGAGCAGTCGGCCATCATCGGGATAAACTGTTCGTAGCCCACCCAGGCGGAGTCAAAAAGGATGTAGTCGCAGAGATGGCCAATGCTCTCCACCACCTGGCGAGCATTGTAGATGGTGCCGTCATAGGTGCCGAGCTGGATCACTGCCAGACGGAACGGACGCTGACGCTCTGCATGTTCAGGCGAGACCTCTGCCACAAGTTCACGCAGGTACGGCTCTTCAAAGCAGTGGGCATCAATGCCGCCGATAAAGCCGTAGGGGTTACGCGCCGTCTCCAGATAGACCGGCGTGGCGCCCGCCTGCAGCAGCGCCCCGTGGTGGTTAGACTTGTGGTTGTTGCGGTCGAACAGCACCAGATCCCCTGGGGCCAGCAGGGCGTTAAGGACGACTTTATTGGCTGACGAGGTGCCGTTGAGAACGAAGTAGGTCTTATCGGCGTTAAATACCTTTGCCGCATGCTGCTGGGCCAGGCAGGGTGCGCCTTCGTGGATCAGCAGATCGCCCATCGCTACGTCAGCGTTGCAGAGATCCGCCCGGAATAGCGCTTCGCCAAAGAAATCCACAAACTGATTGCCGGCCGGATGACGGCGGAAAAATTGCCCGCCCTGGTGACCCGGGCAGTCAAAGGCGCTGTTGCCCTGCTTCACATAGTCCGTCAGGGCGCTGAAAAAGGGCGGGCGTAGCCCACGCTCATATTTTAGCGCGGCGGCCTCAAGCTGACGGCTATAATATTCCCGGTTGGCGTTACCATACTGAAAGACGCCGTAAATATCGGGCAAATAGGTTGCCGGAACAAACTCGGCCTCGTGAGTCATAACGAAAATAGGAATATTGAATCCGGTCTCCTCAATCTTTTCCACCATCCCTTTATGGATGTCATTAATAGAGAGCACGGCGGCGGCAACGTCTATAAAGTTGCTGTCGTGCAGATCGATAATATCACGGCGGGTGGAGATGAATGCGTGGCAGGCCCGGCTGGCCGCTATTTTCAAGCGTTGCATAATACGTCCTTATTTTAGGTAATAATCGCCCCTCAATTCTTATAAGCAATTGATTTTACAGGGTGGGATATAGCCCGAAGCTAACCGATGTCCGGGGCTATTTTATCGATGGATTTAATTTTCACCGTGAGGTTGATCAATAAAAATAGCAGGAATGAGTGATATTTGGCTGTATTAATTACTTATTTAAAAGGGTGGAATTAGCCCGTGGAATTAAATATTAAATTAAAAAAGAGATATATTTACAGCATAAAGCGATAGCCAATTCCGGTTTCCGTAATAAAGTGGCGCGGGCGGGCCGGGTCATTTTCCAGTTTCTGACGCAGATGGCCCATATAGATGCGCAGGTAGTGGCTGTGTTCCACCGCATTAGGGCCCCACACCTCGCGCAGCAGCTGTCGCTGGGTGAGCACCTTACCGTGATGGCCTATCAGCACCGCCAGCAGGCGAAACTCGATGGGCGTCAGATGGATCTCCTCCTCGCCACGCTGAATGCGCCTCGCGGCCAGGTCAACGCGCACATCGGAGAAGGTTATCAGCGGATCGCTCTGGCTGCCGCTGCCGTGACGGCGTAGCGCCACCCGCAGGCGCGCCTGAAGCTCACCAATGCCAAACGGCTTGCTGAGATAGTCATCCGCCCCGGCATCGAGAGCGGCGATTTTATCCTGCTCCTCGGCGCGCGCAGAGAGCACGATGATCGGCGTCTGGCTCCACTGGCGCAGATCGCGAATAAAATCGAGGCCATCGCCGTCGGGCAGGCCGAGGTCGAGGATAATCGCATCGGGTTTGCGCGTCGCCGCTTCCAGCAGACCGCGCTGCATCGTCTGCGCCTCGTGTACCCGCAGGCCATCCGCCTCCAGCGCGGCGCGCACAAAGCGAACAATAGCCTGCTCATCCTCTACGATTAAAATGTTGATCACGCTTCTCCGGTAAACTCATCAAGCCCTGGCGGCGCTGTTTGCGGAAGTGTAACACGAAAGCTGGCGCCGCCCTCGGGTCGGTTTACGACGCTAATTGTGCCGCCGTGCACCTCCACAATGGCGTCACAGATAGCCAGCCCCAGCCCAACGCCTGGAATAGAGGACTCTTTATTACCCCGGGCGAATTTGGCAAAGATCTCCTGCTCTTGCCCTGCCGGGATCCCCGGCCCGCTGTCCCACACCTCCAGACGAAGCTGGGTCTCATCCCGCCAGGCGTTAATGCCGATTGTTGCCGCAGGCCCGGCGTATTTCATCGCATTCTCCAGCAGGTTGACCAGCACGCGCTCAAACAGCGGGCCGTCGACCCGCACCAGCATCAGCGGGTCGGGCAGGGCCAGCTGAACCGGCCGCCCACCGCTGATGGGATCCAGCGCCTGCAGAGCGCTGCCGACGATCTCCTCCAGGGTGAGCCACTCCAGCTTCAGGCTGAAGCCGCCGGACTGGATGCGCGCCATATCGAGAAGGTTATTCACCAGCCGGGTCATACTCAGCACCTGCTGGCGGATCTCGCTGGCCTGCGGAGCATGTTTTGATCCGTCGCTGGCCAGATCGAGCGTTAATATCTCCGCCTGACCAAACAGTACGGTCAGCGGAGTACGCAGATCGTGCGACAGCGCCGCGAGCAGCGAGTGGCGAATGCTCTCCCGCTCGCTGGTGAGCCTCGCATGCTGCTCGCTGGTGGTTAATGCCAGCCGCTCCAGCGCGCTGGCCACCAGCAGGGCAAAGGTCTCCAGCAGCCGCTGCTGCTCGGGGATCATCAGCTGGCGCAGGCTGGCCGGCTCGACGATAACGACTCCCCGGGTCTTATCGCCGTTTTTCAGGGGCAGGATCAGATAGGGCACGCCGGGGAGGGTATCGGTACCGGCTCCGGCGGGCAGGCCTTTGCTCAGGCTCCACTGGGCGATGGCTTCATCCCACGGCGTCAGGCTCTGCGCAGGCGTTATCGCTCGTAGCTTACCGCTCTCGTCCGGAAGCAGGATCTGGCTGCGGGCATGAAAGGTCGACTGGATAAACCTCTCGCCGGTGAGGGCGATATCCTGCTCGCTACGGCCGACCGCCAGCGCTTTCGACATCTCATACAGGTGGCGGGTCCGCTGCTCGCGGTAGCGGGCGATGCGGGCCTGATAGCGTACCCCTGCGGTCAGGTTGCCGATCACCAGCCCCACCGTCAGCATCACGCCAAAGGTCAGCAAATACTGGACGTCGGAGACCGCCAGCGTGCCGCGCGGGGCAATAAAAAAGAGATCGAAGCTGATGACATTAATGACGGTAGCCAGCACCGATGGCCACCGTCCGTAGAGCAGGGCAACGATCACCACCCCCAGCAAATAGAGCATTACCAGGTTGGCGGCGTCGAAGGCGATAAGCCACTGGCTGGCAATAAAGGTGATCAGGGCGCAGAGCGCGATCGCCACCAGGCCACCGGTGATCTGCACTCGCCACTTCTCCGTCAGCGGACGGGAATCGGCGGCGCGGGGAGTTAACGGGGATGCGCTCTCGTCAAGGGCGACGACGAGCAGATCGAGATCGGGCGCATGGCGCGCAAGGCGCTCGGCGAAAGAGGGGGCATGCCACCAGCGGCGCTGACCCTGGCGGCCAATGACGATTTTACCCAGGTTATGCTCCCGGGCGTAGCGCAGCACGGCCCGCTCCTCCGCCGGATCGGCAAGGGTCGCGGTCTCTGCCCCCAGCGACTGCGCCAGCCGCAGAGCGCTCAGAATGGCCCGCCGCCGCTGGGCAGGCAGCTTATGCAGGGTGGGCGTCTCAACGTAGACCGCATGCCAGACGCTGCCCAGCTTCGCCGCCAGCCGGGCGGCGGTACGCACCAGCTTCTCATTGCCCTGGCCGTGGCCGATACAGAGCAGAATGGCATCGCGGGTATGCCAGACCTTCTCCATGCCTTGATTATCGCGCCAGGCGCGCATCTGGGAGTCAACGCGGTCGGCGGTGCGCCGCAGGGCCAGCTCGCGCAGGGCAATCAGGTTACCCTTGCGGAAAAAGTGTTCGATGGCCCGCTCGGCCTGGCCGCCCATATAGACCTTGCCCTCGTGCAGGCGCTGGCGGAGATCGTCCGGGGGCAGGTCAACCAGCACGACGTCATCGGCAGCGTCAAAAAAGGGATCCGGCACGGTCTCCCGCACCTGGATCCCGGTCACGCCGCTTACCACATCGTTCAGGCTCTCCAGATGCTGCACGTTGAGGGTGGTGAAGACGTCAATGCCCGCCTCCAGCAGCTCGTCGACATCCTGCCAGCGCTTTGGGTGACGGGAGCCGGGGGCGTTAGTATGGGCCAGCTCGTCCATCAGGATCAGCGCCGGACGCCGGGCCAGCGCCCCATCGAGGTCGAACTCTGCCAGACGCCGTCCCCGATGGTTAGTGACGTTTAGCGGCAGGATCGCCAGGTTTTCCAGCATCGCCGCCGTCTCCTGGCGGCCGTGGGTCTCAACCACGCCCGCCACGATATCCAGCCCCTGCGCCCGCAGCCGCTGCGCTTCGGCGAGCATGGCGAAGGTTTTGCCCACCCCCGCGCAGGCCCCGAAAAAGATCTTCAGCTTGCCGCGATGCGTGCTGCTGGCCTGCTCCAGCAGGCGATCGGGATCGGGACGCAACGGCTCGTCGGTCATTTAGGTGTGTCCTTATACGCATCAAGGGCGAGGTTTAGCTCCACAATATTCACTCCCGGCTCGCCGGTAAAGCTCAGCAGCGGGGTATGGGTGTGTTTGGCGACCAGCTGCGCAACCTGCGCCGTCGACAGGCCACGCGCTGCCGCTACGCGTGGGATCTGCCAGGCCGCGGCCTGCGGCGACAGGCCGTAATCCAGCCCGCTGGCGGAGGCGGTGACCAGCTCAACCGGTACGCGCGGGTTAGCCTGTGGGTTGGCGGCGCGCAACGCCGCGACGCGGGCGGTGATCGCCTCATCAAGCGCCGGATTACTGCCGGCCAGGTTGCTGCCTCCCGACGCCTGCGGATTGTAAGGCGCATCGCCAGTGGCGGAGGGGCGGCCGTGGAAGTAGCCCGGCGCGCTAAAGTTCTGGCCTATCAGGCGCGAGCCGCGGATCTGGTTATCCTCCAGGATCAGCGAGCCGTTGGCCTGCGCCGGAAACAGCCCCTGGCCGAGCAGGGTAGTGACCAGCGGATAGAGCCCGCCGGTAATAAGCGTTAACAGCAGCAGAAGAAGAAACGCGGAACGAAGTGACGTCATGGTGTGATCCCCTTAGACCAGGCCGAAAAGCGTTAACAGCAGATCGATCGCTTTGATGCCGATAAAGGGCACGATCAGCCCGCCCAGACCGTAGATCCACAGATTACGGCGCAGCATCGCCTGGGCTGAGAGTGGCGTATAGCTCACCCCCCTTAAGGCCAGCGGGATCAGAACGATAATGATCAGCGCATTGAAGATCACCGCGCTCAGGATCGCCGAGCTGGGTGAATGAAGGTGCATAATATTCAGGGCGTTAAGCGGCGGGTAGGTTACCGCAAACGCAGCAGGAATAATGGCGAAGTACTTCGCCACGTCGTTGGCGATGCTGAAGGTGGTCAGCGAGCCGCGGGTCATCAGCATCTGTTTGCCGATATGGACTACCTCGATCAGCTTGGTGGGGTTGGAGTCGAGATCCACCATGTTACCCGCCTCCTTGGCCGCCTGGGTACCGGAGTTCATCGCCACCGCCACGTCGGCCTGGGCCAGCGCCGGGGCATCGTTGGTACCGTCGCCGGTCATCGCCACCAGCCGACCTTCGGCCTGGTACTGGCGGATCAGCGCCAGCTTGGCTTCCGGCGTCGCTTCGGCCAGGAAGTCATCCACCCCCGCCTCGGCGGCAATGGCGGCAGCGGTCAGGCGGTTATCGCCGGTGATCATCACCGTTTTGATGCCCATCTTGCGCAGCTGGGCGAAGCGGGCCTTGATCCCGCCCTTGACCACATCTTTCAGGGGGATCACCCCCAGCACCCGGTTGCCCTCGGCGACCACCAGCGGCGTCGCCCCCCGGCTCGCCACCTGTTCCACCTGCGCGTCGACCTCGGCGGGAAACTCACCGCCGTTAGCGGCAATGTGACGGCGCAGGGCATCCACCGAGCCCTTACGGATCTGCCGATCCTGAATGTTGATGCCGCTCATCCGCGTCTGGGCGGTGAAGGGGACAAAGGTAGCGTTCAGACTTTGAACATCGCGTTCACGCAGGTTAAAGCGCTGCTTCGCCAGCACCACGATGCTGCGCCCCTCCGGGGTCTCATCCGCCAGCGACGCCAGCTGCGCCGCATCGGCCAGCGTACGCTCATCCACACCCTTAGCCGGTAAAAACTCGGCAGCCTGGCGGTTGCCAAGGGTGATGGTCCCGGTTTTATCCAGCAGCAGCACGTCGATATCACCCGCCGCCTCGACCGCCCGGCCGCTGGTAGCGATAACGTTCGCCCCGAGCATCCTGCTCATCCCGGCGACGCCGATGGCGGAGAGCAGACCCCCGATGGTCGTAGGGATCAGGCACACCAGCAGCGCGACCAGCACGGTGACGCTCACCGCCGTCCCGCCCCAGGCGGAGAAGGGCCACAGGGTAGCGGTAGCCAGCAGGAAGACGATCGTCAGGGCCACCAGCAGAATAGTCAGCGCGATCTCGTTGGGCGTTTTTCGCCGCTGCGCCCCCTCGACCATAGCGATCATCCGGTCAAGGAAGGTCTCGCCGGGGTTAACGCTGCAGCGGATCACCAGCCAGTCAGAAAGAATGCGCGTCCCGCCGGTCACCGAGGCAAAGTCGCCCCCGGATTCACGGATCACCGGGGCGGACTCGCCGGTAATAGCGCTCTCATCCACCGAAGCGCCCCCCTCAATGGCCTCACCGTCGCAAGGGATAATATCTCCCGCTTCGACGAGCACCACGTCCCCCCGGCGCAGGTCGGCCGCGGGGACGCGATCGGTAGGCGCGCCATACTGCGGCGCGCGCAGTTTGCGGGCGAAGGCGGTTTTATTGACGCCCTTCAGGCTGCTGGCCTGGGCTTTGCTGCGCCCCTCGGCCAGCGCTTCGGCGACGTTGGCAAACAGCACGGTAAACCACAGCCAGAGGCTAATCGCGCCGGTAAAGGCTGCGCTGCCGCTGAGATAGCCTGCGGCCATCGCGATTGCCAGCAGGGTAGTGAGCAGGCTGCCGATCCAGACGATAAACATCACCGGGTTGCGCCACTGCACCCGTGGGCTGAGTTTTACAAAAGAGGCTAATAGTGCCTCGCGAACCAGCGCGGGTTCGAACAGGGCAAGTTGCTTACGACTCATAAAGGCTCCCGCCAGGCTTAGCGTAAGGAAAGGTGTTCCGCGATTGGGCCTAAGGCCAGCGCGGGGATAAAGGTCAGGGCGCCCACGAGCAGCACGGTGCCGATCAGCAGGCCAACAAACAGCGCGCCGTGGGTGGGCAGGGTACCGGGGCTGACGGGCTGGCTCTTTTTCATCACCAGCGACCCGGCGATGGCCATCACCGGAACGATCACGCCGAAGCGGCCAACAAACATGCAGAATGCCAGCAGACAGTTCCAGAACGGCGTGTTGGCGCTGAGACCGGCAAAGGCGCTGCCGTTGTTGTTGGCGGCGGACGAGACGGCGTAGAGCACTTCGCTAAAGCCATGCGCCCCAGGGTTAAGCATGCCCGCACGTCCGGCGTCGGTCATCATTGCCACCGCCGTGCCGAGCAGCACCAGCGCAGGGGTGACGAGGATCGCCAGCGCGGTCATCTTCATCTCTCGCACGTCGATCTTTTTCCCCAGATACTCCGGCGTACGGCCAATCATCAGCCCGGCGATAAAGACCGCCAGCAGCACAAAGAGCAGCATGCCGTAGAGGCCGGAGCCGACCCCGCCGAAGACCACCTCGCCAATCTGCATCAGCCACAGCGGCACCATGCCCCCCAGCGCGGTAAAGGAGTCGTGCATCGCATTGACCGCGCCGCAGGAGGCCGCGGTGGTTACTACCGCAAAGAGGCTGCTGGCGAGGATGCCAAAGCGGCTCTCTTTCCCCTCCATGTTGGCGGTGCTGTCCGCTCCCAGCGCCAGCAGGTGCGGGTTGCCGTTTAGCTCGGCCCACATCACCAGCCCGGCACAGATGACAAAAATAATCGACATCGCCCAGAGAATGGCGTGACCCTGACGACGGTCGCCTACCGCATCACCGAAGGCGAAGCAGAGCGCCGTGGGAATAAGAAAAATGGCCAGCATCTGCACGAAGTTGGTCAGCGCCGTCGGGTTCTCAAAAGGATGCGCGGAGTTGGCGTTAAAGAAGCCGCCGCCGTTGGTCCCCAGCATCTTGATCGCCTCCTGGGAGGCGACTGGACCCATCGGCAGTAGACCCTTGACGCCCTCCAGCGAGGTGTAGGGCTGGTAGACGTTGAGGTTTTGTAGCGCCCCCTGCTGGATAAAAATCAGCGCCAGCAGCAGAGAGAGGGGCAGCAGCACCCACAGGGTAATTCGGGTGATATCAACCCAGGCGTTGCCCAGCGTGTTGACGCTTTTGCGGGAAAAGGCGCGGATCAGGGCGAAGATCACCGCCATGCCGCTGGCAGCAGAGAGAAAGTTCTGCACCGTCAGGCCGGCCATCTGGCTGAAGTAGCTCAGCGTGCTCTCGCCGCTGTAGGATTGCCAGTTGGTATTCGCCACAAAGCTCACGGCGGTATTCAGCGCCAGATGCCACGACAGCCCAGGCAGCTGCTGCGGGTTAAACGGCAGCTGCGCCTGGAACGTCAGGATCAGAAACAGAACCAGCACGCCAAGCAGGTTGATAGCGAGGATCGCCAGTAAATAGTGACGCCACGTCATCTCCTTCGGCTGAATGCCGGTTATGCGCCAGATGCCACGCTCAAGCGTGGCGGTGCCCGGCAGGGATCTATCCGCAATCAGCCATGCCAGCAGCGTCCCTAGCGGACGCGCCAGCAGAAACAGCACCAGTAAAAAGCTGGCAATCAGTAAAAACGCCTGTGCCGCCATCAGAAGGCCTCCGCGTTAATCAGGGCATAAACCAGATAGCCCAACAACAGGAAAACCAGTACCACACCGGTTATCACGCCTGCACTCACACTCCACCTCCGTGGTGTTCTTAGGATGTGCAGTGAAGGTAGGATTTTCGGCGCAAAGATTTTGCAAAAATTGGCGAGGCGGGTGTAAAAAAAGTATAAAAATCACAAAGGCACAATTTAACTAATGTTTAGTATTAATTTAACTATTTTGTAACTTTCCTACAGCAGAAGAGTAAATATTTCGGCAACGGTGAAAAAATAGTGGTCGGATGAGTAGTAAAATTACAGACAAAGCGGTACTATTTTAACCAGTAAAGTAAATTGATTATTTCGGTGAGCATTACCGACACGCCAGCCTCGTGAAGGATAGCGGGGTAAAAAGGGGGAAAAACGTATGTCTCTATATCATGATTATCCAGTGCATGTGATCGTTGCCCGGCGCGTTTTTGCCGTGGTGGCAGGCGTAGCGGCGCTGCCGTTTATGCTGTTCTGGAAAGATCGCGCCCGTTTCTACAGCTATCTGCACCGCGTCTGGGCAAAAACCAGTGATAAGCCGGTATGGATGGATCAGGCCGAAAAAGTCGCCTGCGATTTCTATTAAAAGGGCAAAGCCCACACAGCAGCTAAGCAAACCGCCCTTCGGGGCGGTTTTTTTATGCGTGGAATGTGAAAAACCTTAAGGCCTGTAGGCCTGATAAGCGTAGCGCTATAAGGCGTTTCGCGCGTTTCCAGAAACGACAACGATGCTACACTTACGGAGAGTCTATAAGGAGCCGCTATGAGTGAAAAAATCCCTGTTGGCATCAGTGCCTGTCTGTTAGGGGAAACCGTGCGTTTTGACGGCGGGCACAAGCGACTGGCCTTTGCCGTTGAGGAGCTGTCGCCGTTGGTACGTTTTGAGCCGGTCTGCCCGGAGATGGCCATTGGCCTGCCGGTTCCCCGTCCGGCGCTGCGGCTGGTTAAAACCGCTGAAGGAGATTCAGCACTGCGCTTTAGCGACGGACGCGAGGGCGATCTCACTCAGCCAATGCAGAGCTATGCGCACAAGCGTATCAGCCAGTTTGAACATCTCTGCGGCTATATCGTCTGCGCCAAATCACCCAGCTGCGGCATGGAGCGGGTGCGCGTGTACGATGCCGACGGCAAAAACAACCGCAAGGCCGGGCGCGGGATCTATACCGAAATATTAATGCAAACCTATCCCTGGCTGCCCGTGGAAGAGGATGGTCGTCTGCACGATCCGTTGATCCGCGAAAACTTTGTCGAGCGTATCTACGCTCTGCACGAGCTTAACGGCGTGCGCGAGCGTGGGCTGACGCGCGGGGAGTTGATCGCCTACCACAGCCGCTACAAACTGCTGCTGCTGGCCCACTCTCAGCCCAAGTACCGCGAGCTGGGGCGATTCGTGGCAGCCATTCACGAGTGGGGATCTCTCGACGAGTGGTTTGTTGAGTATCGCCAGCGGCTGATGGATCTGCTCTCTCATCAGGCCACCCGACGCAACCATACCAACGTGCTGATGCATGTTCAGGGCTACTTCCGTAAGCAGCTTAATACCCGTCAGCGCGAGGAGCTGTCGTCGCTTATTGAGCGCTATCGGCAGGGGACTCAGCCGCTGCTTGCCCCGGTGACGTTGCTCAAGCACTACATGGCTGAATTCCCCGATGCCTATCTCGCCGGGCAGCGCTACTTTGACCCGTGGCCCGAGACGCTGCGCCTTCGTTACGGACACTAATTCAGGAGCTGTATGACCACCCATCTGGTCTGGTTTCGCGCGGATCTTCGCGTGAAGGATAACCTTGCCCTCGCTGCCGCCTGCCGCAATCGCCACGCAAAGGTGCTGGCGCTCTTTATCTCTACGCCGAAACAGTGGGAAAAGCACGATATGGCGGCGCGGCAGGCGGCGTTTATGCAGTCCCACCTGCGTAGTCTTCAGCAAGGGCTGGCGGAAAAGGGGATCCCGCTGCTGTTCGTTGAGGTGGATGATTTTGACGCCAGCGTAGCGGCGGTAAAGAGAGTTTGTGAAGAGCACCGTGTTACGCACCTTTTTTACAACTATCAGTACGAGATCAACGAACGTCAGCGCGATGCTGCCGTTGAGCAGGCCTTACCGGAGGTCACTTGCCAGGGGCTGGATGACAGCGTCATGCTTGCCCCCGGCAGCGTGATGACCGGCGATCGGCAGATGTATAGAGTCTTTACCCCGTATAAAAACGCTTTTCTACGTCGGCTCAGGGAGGATCTGCCCGAGTGCGTGCCTGCGCCCGCCGTGCGTGAGGGCGGGGCGCTAAGCGACACGCTGGAGCCGCTGACGCTCAACTATCCGCAGCAGGAGTTCGATCCTGGCCTCTTTCCGGCAACGGAGCAGGCGGCGGTTGAACGGCTGCGTGAGTTTTGCCGCAACGAAGTTGGTGAGTATGAAACTCGGCGCGATTTTCCTGCGCTTGATGCGACCAGTCGGCTTTCGGCCTGCCTGGCGCTGGGGGTGCTCTCTCCGCGCCAGTGCCTGCACCGGCTGCTGGCGGAGCAGCCCGAGGCCCTGAACGGCGGTGCAGGCGCGGTCTGGCTGAATGAGCTTATCTGGCGCGACTTCTATCGCCATCTGATGACCTGGTATCCCGATCTCTGTAAGCATCGTCCCTTTATCCCCTGGACCGAACGCGTCCAGTGGCAACGTGACCCGGCGCATCTGCAGGCCTGGCAGACGGGGCGCACCGGCTACCCTATTGTTGATGCGGCGATGCGGCAGATGAATAATACCGGCTGGATGCATAACCGTCTGCGAATGATTAGCGCCAGCTTCCTGGTGAAAGACTTACTGATCGACTGGCGCATCGGAGAGCGCTATTTTATCTCTCAGCTTATCGATGGCGATCTGGCCGCCAACAACGGTGGCTGGCAGTGGGCGGCGTCAACGGGTACCGATGCCGCGCCCTATTTTCGCATCTTTAACCCCACCACCCAGGGCGAAAAATTTGATAAGCATGGCGAATTCATCCGTCAGTGGCTGCCCGAGCTTGCAGCGGTACCAGCGGCGTCGCTGCACGATCCCTGGGGATGGGCGGATAAGCGGGGCGTGACGCTGGACTATCCCCGCCCGGTGGTCGATCATAAACAGGCCCGCACGGCCACGCTGGCCGCGTATGAAGCCGCAAGAAAATCGTAGAGAGGGATGATGAACAACATCGAACTGGAACGCCTGATTAATGACAAGCTTAACAGCGCGACCTTCAGTGACTATGCACCTAATGGCCTGCAGGTCGAGGGGCGTGAGGACGTACGAAAAATTATTACCGGCGTGACCGCCAGCCAGGCGCTGATTGATGAGGCAATTCGCCAGCAGGCTGACGCCATCATCGTCCATCACGGCTATTTCTGGAAAGGCGAGTCTCCGGTTATTCGCGGTATGAAGCGCAACCGCCTTAAGGCTCTGCTCGCCAACGATATCAACCTCTACGGCTGGCATCTGCCGCTGGACGCCCATCCTGAGCTGGGTAATAACGTTCAGCTGGCAGCGCTGTTAGGCATCACCGTGAAAGGCGAAATTGAGCCGCTGGTTCCCTGGGGCGAGTTGGCGATGCCGGTCCCTGGCCTGGAGCTGGCGTCGTGGATCGAGGCCCGCCTTGGCCGTCGGCCGCTGTGGAGCGGCGATACCGGTCCGGCGGAAGTCCGCCGCGTGGCGTGGTGCACCGGTGGCGGTCAGGGCTTTATCGACAGCGCCGCGCGTTTCGGCGTGGATGCTTTTATCACCGGCGAGGTCTCCGAGCAGACCATCCATAGCGCCCGGGAGCAGGGGCTGCACTTCTATGCCGCGGGGCATCACGCCACCGAGCGCGGTGGTATCCGCGCCCTCAGCGAGTGGCTGACCGAAAATACAGATTTAGACGTCACATTTATCGATATTCCCAATCCAGCATGAGGCAAGGGGGACGAAGTGCAGCGAGCACGTTGTTATCTGTTAGGTGAGACCGCTGTGGTGCTGGAGCTTGAGCCTCCGGTAACCCTGGCCAGCCAGAAGCGCATCTGGCGACTGGCTCAGCGGGTGGTTGAATTGCCCAATGTTGTCGATGTGATCCCCGGCATGAACAACGTAACCGTTGTGCTGGCGGATCCGCAGGAGAGGGCGCTGGACGCCATTGAGCGGCTACAGCGCTGGTGGGAGGAGAGCGAGGCCCTGGAGCCAGAGTCGCGCTTTATTGAGATCCCGGTGGTCTACGGCGGCGCGGCGGGGCCAGATCTGGCCGTGGTAGCAGAGCACAGTAACCTCAGCGAAAAGCAGGTGGTTGAGCTGCATGCCTCCGTTGATTATGTAGTCTGGTTCCTCGGCTTCCAGCCGGGCTTTCCCTATCTGGGCGGGCTGCCGGAAAGGCTGCATACCCCGCGCCGGGCGGAGCCACGTCTCTCCGTACCCGCCGGATCGGTAGGTATTGGCGGAGAGCAGACCGGGATCTACCCGCTGGCGACGCCGGGAGGCTGGCAGCTTATCGGCCATACGTCGCTGGCGCTGTTCAATCCTGATAACAGCGATCCTGTGCTTTTGCGCCCCGGCGATCGGGTGCGCTTTGTCCCACAGAAGGAGGGCGTATGCTGACGGTTATTCGCGCCGGGATGTACACCTCGGTACAGGGCGGCAAACGCAAGGGGCTGCGCCAGTCCGGCATTAGCTACTGCGGCGCGCTGGATGCGCCGGCGCTGGAGATAGCCAATGCGCTGGTCGGCAATGCGCCTGACGATGCGGCGCTGGAGATGGCGCTCGGCCAGTGCGAATTTGAGTTTGCCCATGACAGCTGGTTTGCCCTCACCGGCGCAGGCTGCGATGCGACGCTGGATGGCAAGGCGGTGTGGACCGGATGGCGGCATCAGGCCCGTGCCGGACAGCGGCTGGTGCTCAAGCGTCCCCGGCATGGAATGCGCAGCTACCTGGCGGTAGCAGGCGGTTTTGACGTACCCGAGGTGATGGGATCTTACAGCACCGACCTGAAGGTCGGCATCGGCGGCTTTGCGGGGCGACTGTTGCAGGATGGCGATAAGCTGCCGATCCGCGCCTGCGAGCGCCGTTTTACCGGCCCGCAGGGGGTGAAACAGCTTCTGTGGGGCAACCGCATTCGCGCCCTGCCAGGGCCAGAGTACCAGACGTTTGATACCGCCTCGCAGGAGGCACTGTGGCGGCTGCCGTGGCAGCTTAGCCCGCAGAGTAACCGGATGGGCTACCGTCTTCAGGGGCCGCAGCTCAAGCGGCGTGAAGAGCGGGAGCTGCTCTCCCACGGTCTGGTTCCCGGCGTGATACAGGTGCCGCATAACGGCCAGCCTATCGTGCTGATGAATGACGCCCAGACCACCGGCGGCTATCCGCGCATCGCCTGCATTATCGAGGCGGATATGTATCATCTGGGACAGATTCGTCTTGGCGATCCTATCCATCTTGTCCCTTGCACCCTGGAAGATGCGCTCCGGGCCCGCCGCGAGCAGCGGCTGTTTCTGGACCAGCTAGCGCGGGGGTTGCGTGCTCAAGGTTGATCTTAACGCCGATCTCGGCGAGGGAAGCGCCAGCGACAGCGCCCTGCTACAGCTGGTCTCCTCGGCCAACATCGCCTGTGGTTTTCACGCAGGCGATGCGCAAACCATGCTGGCCTGCGTGCGCGAGGCGCTAAAAAACGGCGTGGCGGTGGGCGCACATCCCAGCTTTCCCGATCGGCAGAACTTTGGCCGTACGGCGATGGACCTGCCGCCAGAGACCGTCTATGCCCAAACGCTCTATCAGGTAGGCGCGCTGGCAGCAATCGTGCGCGCTGAAGGCGGGATGATGCGGCATGTTAAGCCACACGGCATGCTCTACAACCAGGCGGCGAAGGATCCGGCGCTCGCTGATGCGATTGCCCGGGCGGTGCACGCCTGCGATCCCGCGTTGATTCTGGTCGGGCTGGCGGGCAGCGAGCTGATCCGCGCCGGGGAGCGCGCGGGTTTGCCAACCCGGGAAGAGGTCTTTGCTGACCGGGGATATATGAGCGACGGCTCGCTGGTGCCGCGCTCCCAGCCAGAAGCGTTAATTACCGACGAAGCGCAGGCGCTAACCCAGACGTTAGAGATGGTACAGGGTGGGCGGGTAAAAAGCATTCAGGGGCAGTGGGCGAGGGTGAATGCCCAGACGGTATGCCTGCACGGCGACGGCGAGCATGCGCTGGCCTTCGCCCAGCGGCTGCGCGAGGCTTTTGCCGCCAGCAATATTGCCGTTACCGCCAGTTAATTGCGTAAGGAGAAGCTATGCCGGAAGGCCCCGAGATCCGCCGGGCGGCGGACAGCCTTGAGAAAGCCATTCAGGGCAAACCGCTGACCGAAGCCTGGTTTGCCTATGAACACCTGAAGCCCTGGGAGGCGGAGCTTGCCGGGCAGCACGTAGAGCGTATCGAAACGCGCGGTAAAGCGCTGCTGACTCACTTCTCCGGCGGCATGACCCTCTATAGCCATAATCAGCTCTACGGCGTCTGGCGGGTCGTGAAGGCCGGTGAAGAGCCGCAAACGACGCGCATCCTGCGGGTCAAGCTGGCCGCCGCCGATAAAGCCATCCTGCTCTACAGCGCCTCAGATATTGAGATGCTGACCCCAGAGCAGCTTGCTGCCCACCCGTTTTTACAGCGCGTGGGGCCGGACGTGCTCGATCCCGACCTGGATGCCGGGACGGTTCGCGAGCGGCTTATCTCACCCCGTTTTCGCCGCCGTCAGTTTTCGGGTCTGCTGCTGGATCAGGCTTTTTTAGCCGGGCTGGGTAACTATCTGCGAGTCGAAATTCTTTGGGCAACCGAGCTTGCGCCTGGGCATCGCGCCGCTGACCTCAGCGAGACGCAGCTGGATGTATTAGCCAGCGCGCTATTAGACGTGCCGCGTCTCTCCTACCGCACGCGCGGCAAGGTCAATGAGAAACGCCATCATGGGGCGCTGTTTCGCTTTAACGTGTTTCATCGGGCAGGAAAGGCGTGCAGTCGCTGTGGGGGAACGATCGAGAAGACGACCCTGTCATCGCGGCCGTTTTATTGGTGCCCGGGGTGCCAAAAATAAAAAGCCCGGCAAGCATAGCGCCGCCGGGCAGAGCAGAAGAGCAGATTAATGGTTCTGCAGATCGGATTTGAAATCGCGCTGTTCGTAGCCGGTGTAGAGCTGGCGCGGACGGGCGATTTTGATGCCGTCGTCGTGCATTTCGTTCCAGTGGGCGATCCAGCCGACGGTACGCGCCATCGCGAAGATAACGGTAAACATCGATGATGGAATACCCATCGCTTTCAGGATGATACCGGAGTAGAAGTCGACGTTCGGATAGAGTTTCTTCTCGATGAAGTACGGGTCGTTGAGCGCAATGTGCTCAAGCTCCATCGCTACCTGCAGCAGATCGTCTTTGGTGCCCAGCTCTTTCAGCACTTCATGACAGGTTTCACGCATCACGGTGGCGCGTGGGTCATAGTTTTTATAAACACGATGACCAAAGCCCATCAGGCGGAAAGAGTCATTTTTATCTTTGGCGCGACGCACGAATTCCGGAATGTGCTCAACGGTGCTGATCTCTTCCAGCATCTTCAGCGCTGCTTCGTTCGCGCCGCCGTGCGCCGGTCCCCACAGGGAGGCAATACCGGCCGCGATACAGGCAAACGGGTTAGCACCCGACGAGCCAGCGGTACGTACCGTAGAGGTAGAGGCGTTCTGCTCGTGATCGGCATGCAGGATCAGGATGCGGTCCATAGCGCGTTCCAGCACCGGGTTAACCTCATACTTCTCGCACGGGGTAGAGAACATCATGTTCAGGAAGTTGCCCGCGTAGGAGAGGTCGTTGCGCGGATAAACAAAAGGCTGTCCGATTGAATACTTGTAACACATTGCTGCTACGGTGGGCATTTTGGACAGCAGGCGGAACGCGGCAATTTCGCGGTGGCGTGGATTGTTCACGTCCAGCGAGTCGTGGTAAAACGCCGCCAGCGCGCCGGTCACGCCGCACAGCACCGCCATCGGGTGGGAGTCGCGACGGAAGCCGTGGAACAGACGGGTGATCTGCTCGTGGATCATGGTGTGACGCGTGACGATGGTTTTGAACTCATCAAACTCGGCCTGGGTCGGCTTCTCACCCTTCAACAGGATGTAGCACACTTCCAGGTAGTTTGAGTCGGTAGCCAGCTGGTCAATCGGGAAACCGCGATGGAGCAGAATGCCTTCGTCACCGTCGATAAAGGTGATTTTGGATTCGCAGGATGCGGTAGAGGTGAAACCTGGGTCAAAAGTGAATACCCCTTTTGAGCCAAGCGTACGGACATCAATAACGTCCTGACCGAGCGTGCCCTGTAGCACATCCAGTTCAATAGCATCGCCACCATTGTAGGTGAGGGTAGCTTTCTTATCAGCCATTTACGGTCTCCTTAGCGCCTTATGCTTAAGACTGTTGGGAAGAAGCCGGATTTGCATTCATACAGAAAATCAATGTTACCAGTTTGTTATTTGGCGCGTGTCTCTGTTGAGCGGAGTAAGCAGGGTACAGAGCGATGAGCGCTAGCAGGCAAACATTAAAATACCGTGAAAAATCAGCAAATCAGCTTTTTTACAGTCCGAATTTGTCAAACCTGTATATCACTAATAACTGTCCTGATAACGTCGGTCAATCCTTCTCACTGTTACATAACTAATTCTCAGGTGAAAGAGAGACCCCATAACTTTTACGAATTATATGACTTTTCCGCTGACGTTTGTAACAATAATGTTTAAGTTTTGTCAAATCTCATGGTTAAAAATTAAAAATATGTTGGTATCGTGATGGAGCTCACTGTTCAGCATAAAACCCGACAAAGTGTATGTGGGTTAATTGTAATGATTTTGTGAACATCCTATACTGCCGCCAGGTCTCCGGAATACCCTGCCGTCCCGAGCCACCAGCGTTGTAATGCGTCGTTTAGCCTACGAAAGCATGAAATTTTGCATGACGAGCAGTTATACAAATGGACGCTGTCTGACCCGCCTGCAGACCGGAGGAAGGAAACTATAAGAACAGCATGTGGGCGTTATTCATGATAAAAAATGCTAAGAAACAAAGACCTGTCAATCTGGATCTCACGACGATCCGGTTCCCTGTTACGGCTATAGCGTCCATCCTCCACCGCGTGTCCGGCGTCATCACCTTCGTGGCGATCGGCATTTTGCTGTGGCTGCTGGGCCTGTCGCTCTCCTCAGAAGAGGGCTTCCAGCACGCCTCTGCCATCATGGATAGCTTCTTCGTTAAGTTCATCATGTGGGGCATTCTTACCGCGCTGGCCTATCACGCCGTGGGCGGTATTCGCCACATGCTGATGGATGTCGGCTATCTGGAAGAGACCTTCGCCGCAGGTCAACGTTCTGCCTATATTGCTATTGCTATCACTGTCGTGCTTTCAATTCTCGCAGGAGTCCTCGTATGGTAAGCAACGCCTCCGCATTAGGACGCAACGGCGTACATGACTTCATTCTGGTCCGCGCTACCGCAATCGTTCTGACGCTGTACATTATCTATATGGTCGGGTTTTTCGCTATCACTGGCGATGTTACCTATGAAGCCTGGACGGGCTTTTTCTCCTCCGCCTTTACCAAAGTCTTTACCCTGCTGGCGCTCGTTTCCACGTTGATCCACACCTGGATTGGCATGTGGCAGGTGTTTACTGACTACGTTAAATCCACGGCGCTGCGCCTTGGGTTACAGCTGCTCACCGTGGTTGCGCTGCTGGTATACGTTATTTATGGATTCGTTGTGGTGTGGGGTGTGTAATGAAACTGCCAGTCAGAGAATTTGATGCGGTTGTAATTGGTGCCGGTGGCGCAGGTATGCGCGCGGCGCTGCAAATTTCCCAAAGCGGCCAGAGCTGTGCGCTGCTCTCTAAAGTTTTCCCAACCCGTTCCCATACGGTCTCTGCGCAGGGCGGTATCACCGTAGCGCTGGGCAATACCCATGAAGATAACTGGGAATGGCACATGTATGACACGGTGAAAGGTTCCGACTATATCGGTGACCAGGACGCCATTGAGTATATGTGTAAAACCGGCCCGGAAGCGATTCTGGAGCTGGATCATATGGGCCTGCCGTTCTCCCGTCTGGAGAATGGCACCATTTATCAGCGTCCGTTTGGCGGCCAGTCGAAAGATTTCGGCGGCGAGCAGGCGGCACGCACCGCGGCGGCGGCGGACCGTACCGGTCACGCTCTGCTGCACACCCTGTACCAGCAGAACCTGAAAAACAAGACCACCATTTTCTCTGAGTGGTATGCGCTGGATCTGGTGAAAAACGCCGATGGCGCAGTAGTGGGCTGTACCGCCCTGTGCATCGAAACCGGAGAAGTGGTCTACTTCAAAGCGCGTGCCACGGTGCTGGCCACCGGCGGCGCGGGCCGTATCTACCAGTCCACCACCAACGCCCACATCAACACCGGTGACGGTGTCGGTATGGCGCTGCGCGCGGGCGTGCCGGTGCAGGATATGGAGATGTGGCAGTTCCACCCAACCGGTATCGCCGGTGCGGGCGTTCTGGTCACCGAAGGTTGCCGCGGTGAAGGCGGCTACCTGCTGAACAAACACGGCGAACGCTTTATGGAGCGTTATGCACCGAACGCCAAAGACCTGGCGGGCCGTGATGTAGTAGCGCGCTCTATCATGATCGAAATCCGCGAAGGCCGCGGCTGCGACGGTCCGTGGGGCCCGCATGCCAAGCTGAAGCTTGACCACCTCGGTAAAGAGGTTCTTGAATCCCGTCTGCCGGGCATCCTTGAGCTCTCCCGTACCTTTGCCCACGTCGATCCGGTGAAAGAGCCGATCCCGGTCATCCCGACCTGCCACTATATGATGGGCGGTATTCCAACCAAAGTGACCGGCCAGGCGCTGACCGTCAACGCCCAGGGCGAAGACGTAGTGATCCCGGGCCTGTTTGCGGTAGGCGAGATCGCCTGCGTATCGGTACACGGTGCCAACCGCCTCGGCGGTAACTCGCTGCTCGACCTGGTGGTCTTCGGTCGTGCGGTAGGTCTGCATCTGCAGGAGTCCATCGCCGAGCAGGGCGCGCTGCGTGATGCCACCGACGACGAAATTGATGCCTCGCTGGCGCGCCTGAACCGCTGGAACAACAACCGCGATGGTGAAGATCCGGTGGCGATCCGCAAAGCATTGCAGGAGTGCATGCAGCACAACTTCTCGGTATTCCGCGAAGGCGACGCGATGGCGAAGGGTCTGGAGCAGCTGAAGGCCATCCGCGAGCGCCTGAAAAACGCCCGCCTGGATGATACCTCGAGCGAGTTCAACACCCAGCGCGTCGAGTGCCTGGAGCTGGATAACCTGATGGAGACCGCCTTTGCGACGGCGGTGTCGGCGAACTTCCGTACCGAGAGCCGTGGGGCGCATAGCCGCTTCGACTTCCCGGAGCGCGACGACGAAAACTGGCTCTGCCACTCTCTGTATCTGCCTGAAACGGAATCCATGACGCGTCGCAGCGTGAACATGGAGCCAAAACTGCGTCCGGCGTTCCCGCCGAAGATTCGTACTTACTAAGCGGAGACCGGAAAATGAAAATCGAATTTTCAATCTATCGTTATAACCCGGATGTCGACGACGCTCCGCGTATGCAGGACTACACCCTGGAAGGGGAAGAGGGTCGGGATATGATGCTGCTGGATGCGTTGATCCAGCTGAAAGAGAAGGATCCGACCCTGGCGTTCCGTCGCTCCTGCCGTGAAGGGGTCTGCGGCTCCGACGGCCTGAACATGAACGGCAAAAACGGCCTGGCCTGCATCACGCCGATCTCGGCGTTGGGCAACGGCACGAAGAAAATTGTCATCCGTCCTCTGCCTGGCTTGCCGGTTGTACGCGATCTGGTGGTAGACATGGGGCAATTCTATGCACAATATGAGAAGATTAAGCCTTACTTGTTGAATAATGGGCAAAATCCACCCGCTCGCGAGCACTTACAGGCTCCCGAGCAGCGTGAAAAGCTCGATGGGCTCTATGAGTGCATTCTTTGCGCCTGCTGTTCCACCTCCTGTCCGTCATTCTGGTGGAACCCGGACAAGTTTATCGGCCCAGCCGGTCTGCTGGCAGCGTATCGCTTCCTGATCGACAGCCGTGATACCGAAACCGAGAGCCGTCTCGACGGGCTGAGCGATGCTTTCAGCGTATTCCGCTGTCATAGCATCATGAACTGCGTCAGCGTGTGTCCGAAGGGGCTGAACCCAACGCGCGCCATCGGCCATATTAAGTCGATGCTTTTACAGCGCAGTGCGTAAGTAAGTCGTCTTGCCTGTTGGTGTTGCACCAGCAGGCAAGTTACTTGCAGGAGATCTTTAAAAACTGCCTGACAGACAGTTTTTAAAGGTTCCTTCGCGGGCCAGAGAGCTCGCTTGTGAACCCCGGTACGTGCGCTATACGGTGTACGTTGTAGTTATCCACGGCGAAGTAAGCATACAAATGCTTAAGGGATCACGATGCAGAACGGCGCAATGAAAGCCTGGCTGGACTCTTCTTACCTCTCTGGGTCTAACCAGAGCTGGATAGAACAGCTCTATGAAGACTTCTTAACCGATCCTGATTCGGTAGACGCAAACTGGCGTTCCATGTTCCAGGAGCTGCCTGGCACCGGCGTTAAACCGGATCAATTTCATTCCAAAACACGTGATTATTTTCGTCGTCTGGCGAAGGATGCCTCACGTTACACCTCCTCGCTCTCCGACCCTGACACCAACATTAAGCAGGTAAAAGTCCTGCAGCTCATCAACGCCTACCGCTTCCGCGGTCACCAGCAGGCGAACCTCGATCCGCTGGGGCTGTGGAAACAGGATCGCGTTGCCGATCTCGACCCGGCTTATCACGATCTCACCGAAGCGGATCTGCAAGAGAGCTTTAACATCGGCTCCTTTGCTTTTGGCAAAGACACCATGCCGTTGGGTGAGCTGATCGCGGCGCTGAAGCAGACCTACTGCGGCTCTATCGGCGCTGAGTATATGCATATCACCAGCACCGAAGAGAAGCGCTGGATCCAGCAGCGGATTGAGTCCGTGGCGGGCCGCGCGGCCTTCTCGCCTGAAGAGAAAAAACGCTTCCTCAGCGAGCTGACGGCGGCGGAGGGGATGGAGCGCTATCTGGGAGCCAAGTTCCCTGGGGCGAAACGCTTCTCGCTGGAGGGCGGCGACGCGCTGGTCCCGATGCTGAAAGAGATGATCCGCCACGCCGGCAAGAGCGGCACGCGTGAAGTGGTGCTGGGTATGGCGCACCGTGGTCGTCTCAACGTGCTGATCAACGTGCTGGGTAAGAAGACCCAGGATCTGTTCGACGAGTTTGCGGGCAAGCATAAAGAGCACCTTGGCACCGGCGACGTGAAGTACCACATGGGCTTCTCGTCCGATATCGAAACCGAGGGCGGTTTGGTTCACCTGGCGCTGGCGTTTAACCCGTCGCACCTGGAGATTGTCAGCCCGGTAGTGATGGGCTCCGTGCGTGCGCGTCTCGATCGCCTCGACGAGCCGAGCAGCAACAAAGTCCTGCCGATCACCATTCACGGTGACGCGGCGGTAACCGGCCAGGGCGTGGTGCAGGAAACGCTGAACATGTCCAAAGCCCGCGGCTACGAAGTGGGCGGCACGGTGCGCATCGTTATCAACAACCAGGTGGGCTTCACCACCTCCAATCCGCTCGATGCGCGCTCCACGCCGTACTGTACCGATATCGGTAAAATGGTCCAGGCGCCGATTTTCCACGTTAACGCTGACGATCCGGAAGCGGTAGCATTCGTGACCCGCCTCGCACTGGATTTTCGTAACACCTTTAAACGCGACGTCTTTATTGACCTGGTGTGCTACCGCCGTCACGGCCACAACGAAGCCGACGAGCCGAGCGCAACCCAGCCGCTGATGTACCAGAAGATCAAGAAGCACCCGACGCCGCGTAAAATCTACGCCGACCGTCTGGAGCAGGAGAAGGTCGCAACGCTGGAAGATGCCACCGAGATGGTCAACGTCTACCGCGATATGCTCGACGCCGGTGAGTGCGTGGTAAAAGAGTGGCGTCCAATGAACATGCACTCCTTTACCTGGTCGCCGTACCTGAACCACGAGTGGGACGAGAGCTACCCGAACAAAGTAGAGATGAAGCGCGTTCAGGAGCTGGCGAAGCGTATCAGTACCGTACCAGACGCTATCGAAATGCAGTCCCGCGTCGCGAAAATCTACGGTGACCGTCAGGCAATGGCCGCAGGCGAGAAGCTCTTTGACTGGGGCGGCGCGGAAAACCTGGCCTACGCTACGCTGGTAGACGAAGGGATTGCGGTGCGTCTGTCCGGGGAAGACAGCGGCCGTGGCACCTTCTTCCACCGTCACGCGGTGATCCATAACCAGGCTAACGGCTCCACCTATACGCCGCTGCACCACGTCCACAATTCACAGGGTACCTTCCGCGTCTGGGACTCCGTGCTCTCTGAAGAGGCAGTGCTGGCTTTCGAGTATGGCTATGCCACCGCCGAGCCGCGCACCCTGACCATCTGGGAAGCGCAGTTTGGTGACTTCGCCAACGGTGCGCAGGTGGTGATCGACCAGTTCATCTCCTCCGGCGAGCAGAAGTGGGGCCGTATGTGCGGTCTGGTGATGCTGCTGCCGCACGGCTACGAAGGTCAGGGTCCAGAGCACTCCTCCGCCCGTCTGGAGCGCTACCTGCAACTCTGCGCCGAGCAGAACATGCAGGTCTGCGTGCCGTCTACCCCGGCGCAGGTTTACCACATGATCCGCCGTCAGGCGCTGCGCGGTATGCGTCGCCCGCTGGTGGTGATGTCGCCGAAGTCCCTGCTGCGTCACCCGCTGGCGGTATCGACCCTCGACGAGCTGGCAAACGGCACCTTTATGCCAGCCATCGGTGAGATCGACGATCTTGATCCGCAAGGGGTTAAGCGCGTTGTCCTCTGTTCTGGTAAGGTTTATTACGATCTGCTTGAGCAGCGCCGTAAGAACGACCAGAAAGACGTCGCCATCGTGCGTATTGAACAGCTGTATCCGTTCCCGCACCAGTCGGTGCAGGAAGCGTTAAAACCTTATGCCCACGTACATGATTTTGTCTGGTGCCAGGAAGAGCCGCTGAACCAGGGCGCATGGTACTGTAGCCAGCATCATTTCCGTGAAGTGATTCCGTTTGGGTCCGCTCTGCGTTACGCAGGTCGCCCGGCCTCTGCCTCTCCGGCGGTGGGCTATATGTCCGTTCACCAGAAGCAGCAGCAAGATCTGGTTAACGACGCGCTGAACGTCGATTAATTAAAGGATAAATAATGAGTAGCGTAGATATTCTTGTTCCCGACCTGCCTGAGTCCGTAGCCGATGCGACCGTGGCCACCTGGCATAAAAAACCGGGCGATAGCGTCCAACGTGATGAAGTACTGGTAGAGATCGAAACTGATAAAGTGGTACTGGAAGTACCGGCGTCAGCGGACGGCATCCTGGATGCCGTGCTGGAAGATGAGGGCACCACGGTGACCTCACGCCAGATCCTTGGCCGCCTGCGTGAAGGCAACAGCAACGGTAAAGAGAGCAGCGCGAAATCTGAAAGCAAAGAGTCGACGCCGGCTCAGCGTCAGCAGGCATCTCTTGAAGAGCAGAACAACGAGGCGTTAAGCCCGGCGATCCGTCGTCTGCTGGCAGAGCACACCCTCGATGCCAACGCGATTAAAGGCACCGGCGTCGGCGGCCGTCTGACGCGTGAAGACGTAGAGAAGCACCTGGCGAAGTCTTCAACGGCAACAGAGGCGAAAGCTCCGGCTGCTGCCGCTGCCGCGCCTGCCGTTACGCCTGTAGCGGGCAACCGTTCAGAGAAACGTGTGCCGATGACCCGTCTGCGCAAGCGCGTGGCCGAGCGTCTGCTGGAGGCAAAAAACTCCACCGCGATGCTGACCACCTTCAACGAAGTGAACATGAAGCCCATCATGGATCTGCGCAAGCAGTACGGCGACGCCTTCGAGAAGCGTCACGGTATCCGTCTGGGCTTTATGTCTTTCTATGTGAAAGCCGTGGTTGAAGCGCTGAAACGCTACCCGGAAGTTAACGCCTCTATTGATGGCGACGATGTGGTTTACCACAACTATTTCGACGTCAGCATGGCGGTCTCTACGCCGCGTGGCCTGGTGACCCCGGTGCTGCGTGACGTGGATACGCTGGGTATGGCCGACATCGAGAAGCGAATCAAAGAGCTGGCGGTGAAAGGCCGTGACGGCAAGCTGACCGTTGAAGATCTGACCGGTGGTAACTTCACCATCACCAACGGCGGCGTCTTCGGTTCGCTGATGTCCACGCCGATCATCAACCCGCCGCAGAGCGCTATTCTCGGTATGCACGCGATCAAAGATCGCCCGATGGCGGTCGATGGCAAAGTAGAAATTCTGCCGATGATGTACCTGGCGCTCTCTTACGATCACCGTCTGATTGATGGCCGTGAATCGGTAGGCTTCCTGGTCGCCATCAAAGAGCTGCTGGAAGATCCGACCCGTCTGCTGCTGGACGTGTAGTTATCGGACTCTTGCCCGGCGGCGCGTTGGTCGCCGGGCCTATAAATGCATGACCTGACGATTACCTGAAAAATGGACGGAACAGATGAACTTACATGAATACCAGGCAAAACAGCTTTTTGCCCGCTACGGTTTACCCGCGCCGGTAGGCTATGCCTGCAATACGCCACGCGAAGCAGAAGAAGCCGCTTCTAAAATCGGCAGCGGCCCGTGGGTAGTCAAGTGCCAGGTACACGCCGGTGGCCGCGGTAAAGCGGGCGGCGTTAAAGTCGTTAACAGCAAAGAAGAGATCCGCGCGTTTGCTGAGCACTGGCTGGGCAAGCGTCTAGTGACCTACCAAACGGATGCCAACGGCCAGCCGGTTAACCAGATCCTGGTAGAAGCCGCGACCGATATCGATAAAGAGCTCTACCTGGGCGCGGTAGTCGACCGCAGCTCCCGTCGCGTGGTGTTCATGGCCTCTACCGAAGGCGGCGTGGAAATTGAAAAAGTAGCGGAAGAGACCCCGCACCTGATCCACAAAGTGGCTCTCGATCCGCTGGCCGGCCCAATGCCGTACCAGGGACGCGAGCTGGCATTTAAACTGGGCCTGGAAGGTAAGCAGGTTCAGCAGTTCACCAAAATCTTTATGGGCTTGGCGACCATCTTCCTTGAGCGCGACCTGGCGCTGATCGAGATCAACCCGCTGGTGATCACCAAGCAGGGCGATCTGATTTGCCTCGACGGCAAGCTGGGCGCTGACGGCAACGCGCTGTTCCGCCAGCCGGATCTGCGCCAGATGCGCGACCACTCTCAGGAAGACGCCCGTGAATCACAGGCGGCACAGTGGGAGCTGAACTACGTTGCCCTCGACGGCAACATCGGCTGCATGGTTAACGGTGCGGGCCTGGCAATGGGCACCATGGACATCGTTAAGCTGCACGGCGGCGAACCGGCTAACTTCCTTGACGTGGGCGGCGGCGCAACCAAAGAGCGCGTAACCGAAGCGTTCAAAATCATTCTCTCCGACGATAAAGTGAAAGCCGTACTGGTTAACATTTTCGGCGGTATCGTGCGCTGCGACCTGATTGCCGACGGCATCATTGGTGCGGTGGAAGAAGTAGGTGTTAACGTTCCGGTTGTAGTTCGTCTGGAAGGGAACAATGCCGAACTGGGCGCACAAAAACTGGCTGACAGCGGCCTGAACATTATCGCAGCGAAAAGTCTGACGGACGCAGCACAGCAGGTTGTTGCCGCAGTGGAGGGGAAATAATGTCCATTCTGATCGACAAAAATACAAAGGTAATCTGCCAGGGCTTCACCGGTAGCCAGGGGACCTTCCACTCAGAACAGGCTATCGCCTATGGTACCCAGATGGTTGGCGGCGTGACCCCAGGCAAGGGCGGCACCACGCACCTCGGCCTGCCGGTATTCAACACCGTGCGTGAAGCCGTTGAAGCGACTGGCGCAACCGCCACCGTGATCTACGTTCCGGCACCTTTCTGTAAAGACTCCATTCTGGAAGCGATCGATGCAGGCATTAAGCTGATCATCACCATTACCGAAGGTATTCCGACTCTGGATATGCTGACGGTGAAAGTGAAGCTGGATGAAGCTGGCGTGCGGATGATTGGTCCAAACTGCCCGGGTGTGATCACCCCTGGCGAGTGCAAAATCGGTATCATGCCGGGTCATATTCACCAGCCGGGGAAAGTGGGCATCGTCTCCCGCTCCGGTACGCTGACCTATGAAGCGGTTAAGCAGACTACCGACTACGGCTTTGGCCAGTCCACCTGCGTGGGTATCGGCGGTGACCCAATCCCAGGCTCTAACTTTATCGATATCCTGAAGCTGTTCGAATCCGACCCGCAGACCGAAGCGATCGTAATGATCGGTGAGATCGGTGGTAGCGCGGAAGAGGAAGCGGCTGCCTATATCAAAGATCATGTGACCAAGCCGGTTGTCGGCTACATTGCCGGCGTAACCGCGCCAAAAGGCAAGCGTATGGGTCACGCAGGGGCGATCATTGCCGGTGGTAAAGGCACTGCAGACGAGAAGTTTGCCGCGCTGGAAGCCGCAGGGGTGAAAACCGTGCGTAGCCTGGCAGACATTGGTGAAGCGCTGAAATCTATTATTAAGTAAATAAAAATATCGACATGGTTGGCCACCGCAAGGTGGCCTTTTTTATTGTCTGAGTAAATGTTTTTGTAAATATTATACCTTTTATAAATAAGCCACTGAAAATAGGCGATAGCGATCACGATATAGCGAATAAGATTGCTGAGAATGCGGGTGGCGTAATAAGGAGTGATAGGATATCGCCCAAATGAAGCAGGGAGGCAGTATGCGAGGAAAGTTACCAAAAACAGAGTTACTCATTACCTTTGAAGCCGTGGCGCGCCATGAAAGCTATACCCGTGCCGCAGAGGAGCTGGCCTTGACCCAAAGCGCAGTGTTTCGCCAGATGGCGGCGCTAGAGGATTTTCTCAGTGTCGAGCTATTCAGCCATGCCAAAAAACGTATTTTCCTCAATGAAGCGGGGAAATATTATCTCGACATGGTAAAGGATACGTTAAATAAACTTGAGCGTGATACCCATGCTATTATGACCTGGCAACCCACGTCACGGGTTGTTGAACTGGCCGTTAACCCCACGCTAAGTACTCACTGGCTTATTCCCAAGCTAGGTGAATTTAATAAATGCTATCCCGACGTCGTAGTGAATATCAACTCGCTGGCAAGCGTAGGGGATTTTCTTAATCGCGATTACGATGCAGCCATCATGCGAGAGGATTTCTGTGCGCCCCTCGCGCGGGTCGACGCTCTGTTTGAAGAGGAACTGCTCCCGGTTTGCAGCAGAACGCTGCCTGGTTACACCGGGAAGAAAATAAAGGTGGGGCAGCTGCTGGATAACTTTACGCTGCTGCATCAGAGCACGCGCATTGAGGGCTGGGCCGAGTGGTTCTCCCTCTCTGGTATTAACAGCCCCAGAGTGAAGCTTGGCCCGCGTTTCGACCTTATCTCGATGCTGATTGCGGCCGTCCACTCCAGACTGGGGGTCGCATTGCTGCCACGTTTTTCCGTTCAGCACGATCTTGATAGCGGCAGCATGGTGATCCCCTGTGACGTGCCCATGCGCACCGGTAATCACTTTATTCTGACCTGGCGGGACGACGGTGTGGAATCTGGCGGAATGCCGCTCTTCCGCGACTGGCTATTAAAAAAGTCAGCGGCCGAGCGGCATGCGCTATTTAATGCTCTGTGATGGACAGAGGCGACAGCAGTGGTCCTGCTCAAACTGTTGGTAAAAGTTATGGCCTTTATCATCCACCAGGATAAAAGCAGGCATATCTTTTACCTCCATCATCCATATCGCCTCCATGCCCAGTTCGGGATACTCCAGGCAACGCAGGCTGCTCACATAGTCCTGCGCCAGCAGAGCTGCTGCGCCTCCGATGCTGCCAAGATTAAACCCGCCGTGCCTGGCGCAGGCGTCGGTCACCTGCTGGCTACGGTTACCTTTAGACAGCATCACCAGGCTTCCACCCGCCGCCTGAAACGCCTCTACGTAGCCGTCCATCCGGCCACCGGTCGTTGGCCCCAGCGATCCTGAAATGCCGCCCTTGGGCGTTTTAGCGGGGCCAGCGTAGTAGACAATATAGTTCTTCATGTAGTCCGGCAGGGCTATACCGGCATCAAGCCTGGCCTTGAGTTTGGCATGGGCAATATCCCGGGCGACAACCAGCGGACCGCTTAGAGAGAGACGCGTGCCCACCGGATAACACGCTAGCTCGCGCATGACCTCCCGCAGCGGCCGATTGAGATCGATTCTGACCCCGGTGCTGTCGCCAGGCGTACGCAGCTTCTCAGGAATAAACCGTCCTGGGTCGCGCTCCAGCTTCTCCAGCCAGATCCCGTGACGATTGATTTTAGCCTTGATGTTACGGTCGGCGGAGCAGGAGAGGGCGAGAGCAATCGGACACGAGCCGCCGTGCCGCGGCAGACGGATGACCCGGATATCATGGGCAAAATATTTACCGCCAAACTGCGCGCCGATGCCCAGCGCCCGGCTGGCGTTAAGCAGCGTCTCCTCAAGCTGTAGATCGCGAAACGCCCGGCCAAGCGCGTTGCCGCTGGTGGGCAGCGTATCGTAATACGTCGTTGATGCCAGCTTGGCCACCTTCAGCGACTGCTCGGCGGAGGTTCCGCCAATAACAAAAGCAATATGGTATGGCGGACAGGCCGCGGTGCCGAGCGCCTGCATTTTGGCTACTAAAAAGGGAACCAGTTTTTCTGGGGCAAGGATGGACTTACTCTCCTGAAACAGCGCCGCCTTGTTAGCCGAGCCGCCACCTTTGTTAATAAACAGAAATTTGTATTCATCTCCCGGCGTCGCCGCAATATCAATCTGTGCGGGCAGGTTTGTGCCGGTGTTTACCTCCACATACATATCCAGCGGTGCGTTTTGCGAGTAGCGTAGATTATGTTCCTGAAAGGTTTCGTAGATCCCCTGGCTTAACGCCTCGGCATCGTTACAGCAGGTCCAGATTGACTGCCCTTTCTCGGCGACGATAGTCGCAGTACCGGTATCCTGACAGTTGGGCAGAATACCCTTGGCCGAGACCTCGGCATTCCGGAGCAGCTGTAGGGCAACGTAACGATCGTTTTCGCTGGCCTCGCGATCGTGAAGGATCGATGCAACCTGCTTAATATGCGCGGTGCGCAAGAAAAAAGAGGCCTCGTAAAACGCCTGCTTTGCCAGCGCCGTTAATCCTTTTGGATCCACGGTAATTAGCGTTCTGTTATCGTGTTCGTTAATCGAAACATATTGGTCGCTAAGCAGATAATATTCAGTGAGGTCTTTACCATGCGGGAAAAGATCTTGCCAGATAAAAGGTTTAATCATAATAATTTCTCGCTAATCTGTTTATTATAACCGCGCAAGCTGCGATGCTTTTCCACGGCAGCCTTCGCCAAAGTGTTCTCCCTCCCAGCGGCTAACAAGGGCTGCACCCATTGCGTTACTCATTACGTTGGTGGCAGAGCGACCCATATCAAGGAAGGGATCGACGCCCATCAATAAAATCAGTCCGGCTTCCGGAATAGTGAACTGATTGAGGGTGGCAGCAATAACCACCAGCGAGGCGCGCGGCACGCCGGCCATACCTTTAGAGGTCAGCATGAGAATAAGCAGCATGGTGATCTGCTCTCCCATACCAAGTTGAATATTGCACGCCTGGGCGATAAAAATAGTGGCGAAAGAGCAGTACGCCATTGAACCTACCAGGTTAAACGAGTAGCCGATCGGCAGAACGAAGCTGGCTATTTTCGGCGAGACACCAAACGTTTCCAGTGCCTTCAGCGTGCCGGGAAAAGCGGCTTCCGAACTGGAGGTGGTAAACGCCAGCAGGGCAGGCTCTGCGATCCTCTTGGTTAAGCGGAGAATGCAGGGGCCAATAGTGACAAAAGAGGCACCGATTAAGATGACCCATAGCAATGCGAGCGTCATATAAAATTCGCCCATGAAGATCCCGGCGCTGACCAGTACGCCCAGCCCGCGCTCCGCAATCATGGCGGAGATCGCAGCAAACACTGTAAAAGGGGCAAAGAGCATCACGTAGCCGGTAATTTTGAGCATGACCTCAACCAGCGAGTCCAGCACATGCACTATAGGTTCACCTTTATCGCCAATCGCTGCCAGCCCACAGCCTAAGAAGATAGAGAAGACAACAATCTGTAAAACCTCGTTGCGGGCCATAGCGTCAACGATACTGGTGGGAATGGCATGTGAAATAAAAACGTTAAAAGTAAAAGGCTCAGCCTTTAATGCAGCGACGCTGGCCGCGTCGTGGGCAACAAAATTAATTCCGCTACCGGGCTGGAAAATATTAACAATAACCAGGCCTAAGGCAATGGAGATCAGCGAGGCACAGATAAAAAGAGACAGGGTTTTGGAGAAAATTCGCCCCAGCGTTTTGGCATCGCCCATTTTGGCAATCCCCACGACCAGCGTAGAGATAATTAACGGGGCGATAATCATTTTTATCAGGCGCAGAAATATCGCAGTCAGAATGGATATATCCTGAGAATAGGCCTTGGCTGTCTCTGGCGAGGCAACCCTATTAACCATAAATCCGGCAATAATACCCAGAATAAGACCCGCGATAATCATCGTGGTTAAGCTTTTCGACTTCATTTTCACTCCATCGGATTAAGGCGCTGGTAGCGCAAAGGTTACGTTTTCAATTCTTTCTTATGACCAGCAAGTTTTAGAATAAGGGTACGCAGCGACGTACCCTGTAAAGGGTTATCTGGGTTAAATATCAAAAATGATGTCTAATAACGGCGCATGCTGTTGTGCACCATAGACGTCGTTATCCCCTCTGTTACCTGAAACGATACCCCGCGGTAAAATGGTTTTGACGGCATTGGCCGGATCGAACCAGACGATGCGGGGAAGGTGTGTCTCGTCAAGGTTATACAGGCGCGCAATCAGCTGGGCGGTAAACTGCCCGGAGGCTTTCACCGCCAGATAGTCGCTTTGCTGTTTGAAGAGAATATCCAGCACCAGCTCATAGGGCCCGGCATTTTTCGACCGGATCACTAAAGCTAAAGAACGAATGGACTGTTTCATGCCAATACTCCTTCGGGCGTTACCTGTTCAAGAATGAAGGGGAACTGCAGCGCCTCACTCGCCTCAATAAGGTGGTAAATGGAGAATTCATAGACCGCACCGCACTGAACGTCCGAGGGCGAGAAGGGGAAGGCAAGGTTGCCCGCCGTAGCAATCCGGCCTTCGTAGCCGTAGTGCAGCAGCGTTGAGCGCACCAGTGAGCAAACGCTGTTAGCGAGCGGCTGGTCCGGCGCCACAACGTCGAGAACGATCCCCAGCTCGTGTCCAACCTGCGGTACGGGTTCATGCTCACCCATCACGCCGTTTTTGCCGTAGAGATGAAAAGTAATGTGGATCTCTTCCGCGTTGAGGCTCAGATTGCTAACGACGCTGGACTTCACCTCCTCAAGGATGGTTTCAATTCCGGCAATCATAATGGGATCGCGAACGCCGGCGATGGTCAGGCAGCGGTAGCCCACCAGCCGGGCACCCTCCAGCTTTAACCGGTAGGGCGTGGTCTCGTGGCGGGAGCCGCTGACGTAGACCTCTCTCTCATTAACCGCATTGAAAGTGCAGGCCTGCAAATTCAGCACGCCGCCCGGTCCGGGGAGAAAATAGGGGTCAGACTTCTCATACAGCGTGTGGGCCGCCGCAGAGGTTTCGGTAAACTTCCGTTTCGGGTTAAACACTTTCAGGGTGAAGCCCCGGTCGTCGAGGATCCCCATAGCACAGTCTGAGCCGGATCCCGGCGTGGCGGCAATGGCGGCACACTCGAGGATCTTCCCGCAGTGCAGCGCCAGCCCCTCGTCAAAGCCCTGCATCATCGGCAGGGCCGCAAAACAGGCAGGATCGTAAGCGCGTCCGCCTAATACCACCTGTGCCCCGGCCGCCAGTGCGCGCTGGAAAGGCTCCACGCCCATCTGTGCAACAATTGCGGTGCTGTCATCAATATCCTGATGGGTTAACGGCGGCACAAAGTCGAGGGCGGTAATGTTGCCCGCATCCAGCGCCTGGTGAACGATCTGCTTGTCGACATCTGCGGGAATCGTTGCCAGAGTGAATGAGAGCTGCTCTTCACGGGCGATCTCCAGCACGATCTCACGACACCACGCGAGATGCGGAGCTGCACCCGAGCCGCCTGCCGTACCGATTACCACCGGGATGCCCTGTTTTACCCCGGCTGAGATCATATAGCGCAGGTCGCGTTTGACCCCGGCGCGATCGGTAAAAGGTTTGCCCGCGCCAAGATAGTGCGGACCAGGATCGGATGAGCCTGCATCTACGGCGATCAAATCAGGGCTTTCAGCCAGCGCGCTTAAAAAGCTCTCTTCCGGAAAGCCGTAGCCGAGGATTGCCGTCGGCGACAGGATCTTAAACGTTTTTGCCATCGCTCACCCCCTCGCCTGAATGAGCGCAAGGGTGCGCTGCATTTCGTTAAAGACGATGTTAAGGCCCTCGTCAAATCCCATGCCGGGTTTGATTAGCATGCGCATGGGACGCGCGGCGAGGGCAACGTGAACACAGGTTCTGGCACTCACCTCTGTCTCATTACAGGTTCCACCCTGGTAAGCCTCCATACCGTGCTGGTTGCAGTAGAGCACCGCATCGACAATGTTGTGGATGCTGCCTAAATCGGGCGTCTTGATCTGCACCATGTGGCAGCTGCCCGCGTCGGTAAAGTCGACAATATCCTGATAGGTGTTGCACCACTCGTCGGCAACAATCTTCACCCCAGAGCCGAGCTTCGTCAGCTCGCGGGTGATTGCCGTCAGGAGACGGATTTGATCGGCCTTGTTACCGGCGTCAACCGGCCCCTCAATATAGAGCGGCAGGCCCTGAGTCTCTTTTTCGAGACTGGCGATATAGCGGGCGCAGCGCTGCGGATCCTGATCGAAGATCAGGCCGATAGTGCCGTAGACGTCAATGTGCAGGGTAGGGTGGTAGCGTGGGCTGGTGCGCAGGGACATCACCCGGTTTGCCAGCCAGCGGATATAGTCACGCAGCTTCTCGCCGTCATAACCTAACTTCTCTTCCACGTTGTTGATCAGCGCATGAGGCAGAACGTTAACCCCCTTGAGGATCATTTTATCAACGGCGATGTAGCGATCGTCTCCGCTCTGACCAAACAGTGGGATTGGCTCGGCAACCGTCGGCAGCTGCCATTCATCGGCGATAACCTCTGCTTTGAGTCGGCCCGTTGCCAGCGCGGCGGCATCCAGTAGCGCCTGCGAGAGACCATAGCGGACCGCGGTGTGCAGCGGTTTGCCCTCAATGCGCAGATTGTCAAAAAAACGGGCGTTGGGCAGGAAAGCCTGCACGTCGCGGCCCTCCAGCAGCGGCTTAATATGATCGTTAAGCCACGGAATAAAGTTTGCCGCCAGGAAGAGAGGATCGCGCCCACCGGCCCCGGAGTACTGCACCGCCGCACAGTCACCTACGGCAACGGCGCCGTTCTCCAGAAGCAGCTGCACGCAAACGCACTCTCCGGCCTGGCGCACTGAGGTAAAGCCCGGCGTCACCGGTTGGCCGGTATAGATAAAGCCATCATGGCCCGCACCGTTCTTGATGGCCTGCTGATCGTCAAAGTAGAAGGAGGAGTAACCTGCGGTAAATAGCACCTGTTTTATTTTCATTCTGGTCTTCCTATTAACTTGCTGTGGGATACGGCATTGATATCGTCAACAACCATCTGGAAGGAGGCAGGGCGCCGTTCAACCCTGGCGCGTTCGGCAACAAAGTCGTGATGCATCCCCAGGATGTCATCCGGGAGCGGGACGGCACCGGCTTCTAAGATGCGAATAGCGCCGGTATTGTCGCGCACCGGGGTCATCTTGCCTGCGTTACAGGCCGCCGGGGCAAAGGGGATATCCAGTACGCCGGCCTCAAAAGCCAGCACCGTACCGCGGGCGATATCGCCGTTACCGAGGGCAAACACCGCATCCAGCACGGCGCGTACCTCGCGCTTGATCAGCTCAACCTCCAGATCGACTGCACGGCAGACAGGGAAGGGCTGGTCGCGAACCATGTTAAGCATCTGGCGTGATGCCTTTAGCCCCTGGGCATTTGCGGCAGCGGTAGGAATACCGAAGGCTTCATGGGGGCTCTTGGTAATGACTTTGGTTGCGCCCGCCATACCGGCAACGGCTGCTCCCCAGGCGATCACGGAAAACGCTTTTGATTCATCTTCCGGGAAGCCGCCCATCCACTGATGGAAGACGGTGCTGAGCTCGTAGTCGTCGTAACCCTGCTGGCGGAAATAGTCATGGGCGAGTTCGCGCAGTGCCTTAACGGCGGCCACGTCCTGGGTCAGACTGCCTACCTGGCCATAGCCAACCGTAATAGAGCGCACGCCCTGTTCCAGCGCCAGTAATCCTTCAATGATGGCTACTGCATGTGACATAAACGGCGGGATCAGCGTGCCGGTCAGGGGGCCGAAAGGTTCGCGGTTAATACGGATGCCATGCTCTTCATACAGGCCTATCAGGCGATCGCAGTACTGCCAGTCGCGCAGGGATTTTTCGAGCGTGACCCGTTTTGCGTAGGGAATGTTGTAGGAGATCCCGCCCCCCTCGTAGCTGGTAAAGCCGCTGGCGATGGAGATCTCAGCCAGCAGGCGTGCGTCAGGCGTTCCGTGCCTGACCTGAAGCGGTTTCTGCAGGGATTCGGTCAGGCGGCGGCAGGCGGCAACGCCGTGATTTACTACCGGTAACCCGTTCAGTTTTGAGGTACCCGCCTCGAGCGATTTTTGAATGCCTACCGCAGCATCTTCGTAGCGATTCAGGCGGGTGTAGGCGTCTATGGTCGTGGGGAGCAGATCGCACTCCTGCTCCAGCACCTTAAGCAGGGCAATATGCTCATCCAGCAGCGCTACGCCCGCGCGGGGCTGGCTGAGGGTAATACCCTGTTCATCCGCCATACGCAGCGCACGAGCGAAGTTTTTGGCCTCGGGGATGGTCTGCTGGTACTTAACGCCATCGTCGAAATGGGTAACGTCCTTCCCGGTCGGCCATGTTTCCAGAACACCGTGCCGCTCAGACATGAAATCATCATGGGTTATCTTTTTATTGCTGAGTTCCATTCGTTGCTACCTTGGGTTTGGGGTTAAACAGTGAATGCTGGCAAGCGCTGCCGCCTGGGGATAGAGTCGGGCGGCATTGGCCAGCAGAGGAATCAGACCTTTTTCATCCCGGTAGTAGTCGAACTGCGTGGGCAGCAGGATCCGATTGCCACGGGCATCGAGATCGCGATATTTAAGCCAGCGGTGAATATCGAACGACGCGGCCCGGGATAGCCAACCGCCGGAGCCCACCACTTTGCGTACCGGGGTAAGGTCACGGCCGATTTGCAGGTCAACCGTGCCAGCGCAGGTGGCCACCGCTTTTTTGGTTCCAGCGTGGCGTTCGCTGGCATAGGCTACGCATAGCCCGGCCAGTAAGGCGTCGAAACGATGCTCTTGCGGGCAGGCAGGCAGGGATCCAGGGTTGGCAACGAGCTTGTTGAGATAGCGGTAAAACGCAGCGTGCTGCTCGGGCTGCGAGGCAAAAAGCGTGTCGATTAGCGCTCTGGTGCTTTCGCCAACTACCGCCGCAGAGACGCGCATCCCCAGGTCACCCTCAACGGTACGTTTTACGCCGGGTTCAGGCAGGCCGTGGAGAACGGTATCCGGAGAGAGGGTGTTGGCGCAGGCGGAGTAAACATCGGTGGTTGCCCCTCCCATATCAATCAGCATGAACGCCTGCCAGGCATCATCATGCTGGCTCATTAGCTTAACCAGCTCAAAGACCGTCCACGGCGTAGGCAGGGGGGCCTCGCCAGTTTCATCCACGATGGCATCCAGTCCTTTTCCTTTGACGATGTGTGAAAGGAAGATGTCGCAGATCGCCTGGCGAGCGGGTAGCGGGTTGGGCGAATCCAGCTCGGGGAGGATATTGTCCACCACCGTCAGCTGTTTATGCGCCAGCAGCTGCTGGATCTCATACTGAATGTCGCGGTTGCCAGCGTAGACAATGGCACAGTCCAGTTCAGACGCAGCGAGCAGCCGGGCGTTGTCCAGACCATAGCGCGTCTCTCCGCCATCGGTTCCTCCGGCGAACAGCAGGATATCGGGTGGCGAAGCCTCAAGCTGACGAATATCCTGCGGCGTCAGCTTGTAGGCATAATAGTGGGCGATTTTTGCTCCTGCCGAATGGGCGGTGACCTTCGCGGCTTCAAGCGTAATGGAGGGCACCAACCCCATAGCGGCGACGGCCAGCCCGCCTTTCGCGGAGGAGGAGTATTTCAGCGTAACGTCGCCGCGCCTGAGCAGCGGCCTGGCATTTGAGACATTCAGCAAATGATGCAGGCAGGTGAAAAAACCTTCGGCAAGATGATGAGTAGTAGTTGGCGTGACGGCCTGGTTAAGAAGCCTGAGGGTATGATCACCTGCAACTTCAAAAAGCGCAGCCTTGGTCCAGGTCGAGCCAATATCGACGGATACCGTACGCATCACACAACCTCTTCCGACTGTGAGCGGAAATTGGTTAATTTATTGTTAATATCTTTAGCAATTAATTGACAAACATCCGCCAGATCGTGACTTGGGGAAAAAACGCGATCGAAGCCCATCGCTTTAAATGTGCTTTCTACTTCAGCAAAGTCATGTTTACCGACAACCAAATTGCCGCCGACATAAAGTAAAATTTCTCCTACCCCACGCTCGATGCAGCGCTCACGTAAGCCCAGGCAGTCAATATCGCCGTGACCGTAAATAGAGGAGACCACAATCGCATCGGCCCCGGTTTCGATAGCGGCGTCAATGTACTCATCCTGACTGACCATTACGCCCAGGTTGATCACCCGAAAGTCGCAGGCAGTAAAAACGCGATCCAGAACCTTGTTGCCAACGGCATGGCAGTCGGCTCCAATTACGCCAATAACGAGCGTTGATTTTTTCATGGGCATCCTCTATTAATTTGTCGCTATGATGAAAGCCAGGCAGGATTAAAATTACAACGGCTATAGAATAGGTCTAAGTGTGAGGGGAGGGGAGGCAAGAGGCAATTGATCTATTTTCAAAAGATCTTGCTATAAAAGATTGATTTAACTCTATTTACTTTAAAAATACATATTAAACAATGAGTTATATTTTATTTCTATTGTGGTTTGATATTTAATTGATAATTACTTTTATAAATATAAATGATAAAGCGTGAGCGGCATCCAAGTATGTAGGAGACATTTTTCTGGGAAGGGATAAATATTGATTAAACTTAAGAGTCAGTTATCTTTAAAATGGAGTGGACGTGCAAAGCACGTTATTAAGGCATAGTTACCGATACGAGTCTGCGGCTATACGGCATACCTTTTAACGATCCAATTTTTATTGGAACATATTTTTAACATATTTGTCACCGTGAGAGCGACAAAGATACATTCTTAACAAATGAGGTAAAAATTGATTTAGATCAATATTTAAAACATGGAAAAAATTTCTAAAAATCGTTAAATTGTCGCTGATCAAAATGGTCGAAAAGTTGTAAACTGGCGATAAATTGATCCCCGTCGAAAAACGTAAAAAAGGTTTATTAAAATCCTATTTATTGTAAGGGATTTGCGGCGTAATATATCGCGAGATCAATTTGGGCTTTTTATTAACCTGTCTGTAACTTTTCGCTGCGGCTGGCTCTTTTTACGTGGCAGCAGCAGTGAAAAGCAATAGATAATTTTGTATTGGGGCATGTGTGTAGACCCTCTCTAACGGGGTTTGCTCTCGAAGTCTTCATGCGATGCGCAAGGAGTCATGATGTTAGATATAGTCGAACTGTCACGCTTGCAGTTTGCCTTAACCGCGATGTACCACTTCCTTTTTGTTCCTTTAACGCTCGGTATGGCGTTCCTGTTGGCAATTATGGAAACGGTCTACGTTCTGTCCGGCAAACAGATCTATAAAGATATGACCAAGTTCTGGGGCAAGTTGTTTGGTATCAACTTTGCGCTGGGCGTGGCCACCGGTCTGACCATGGAGTTCCAGTTCGGGACTAACTGGTCCTATTACTCACACTACGTAGGCGATATCTTCGGTGCACCGCTGGCCATCGAAGGCCTGATGGCGTTCTTCCTTGAGTCCACCTTCGTTGGCCTGTTCTTCTTTGGCTGGGATCGCCTGGGCAAAGTGCAGCATATGGCGGTGACCTGGCTGGTGGCGCTGGGTTCTAACCTCTCGGCTCTGTGGATCCTCGTGGCAAACGGCTGGATGCAGAACCCTATCGCGTCGGATTTCAACTTCGAAACCATGCGTATGGAGATGGTGAGCTTCTCTGAGCTGGTGCTTAACCCCGTTGCCCAGGTGAAGTTCGTCCACACCGTGGCGGCAGGCTACACCTGCGGCGCGATGTTCATTCTTGGCATCAGCTCCTACTATCTGCTGCGCGGCCGCGATATGGCGTTCGCCAAGCGCTCCTTTGCTATCGCTGCCAGCTTCGGCATGGCCGCCGTGCTCTCTGTTATCGTACTGGGCGATGAGTCTGGCTATGAGATGGGTGACGTGCAGAAAACCAAACTGGCTGCGATTGAAGCCGAGTGGGAGACACAGCCGGCACCGGCGGCGTTTACCCTGTTTGGTATTCCGGATCAGGACAAGCAGGAGAACAACTTCGCTATCCAGATCCCGTATGCGCTGGGCATTATCGCCACACGCTCCGTTGATACACCGGTTATCGGTCTGAAAGATCTGATGGTGCAGCATGAAGAGCGTATTCGTAACGGGATGAAGGCTTACCAGCTGCTGGAAGAGCTGCGCGCCGGCTCCACCGACCAGAACGTACGCGACCAGTTCAACAGCATGAAGAAAGACCTCGGCTACGGCATGCTGCTGAAGCGCTATACGCCTAACGTCACCGATGCGACCGAAGACCAGATCAAGCAGGCTACGCAGGACTCTATTCCACGCGTCGCGCCGCTCTACTTTGCGTTCCGTATCATGGTTGCCTGTGGCGTGCTGATGCTGCTGATCTTCGCCATCTCCTTCTGGACCGTTTGCCGTAACCGTATCGGCAGCAAATCCTGGCTGCTGCGCGCCGCGCTGTACGGTATCCCGCTGCCGTGGATCGCTATCGAAACCGGCTGGTTTGTTGCCGAGTATGGCCGTCAGCCGTGGGCGATTGGTGAGGTACTGCCAACCGCAGTGGCTAACTCTTCGCTAACCACGGGCGATCTGCTGTTCTCTATGATCCTTATCTGCGGCCTCTACACCCTGTTTATGGTGGCGGAAGTCTTCCTGATGTTTAAGTTTGCTCGTCTCGGACCGAGCAGTCTGAAAACGGGTCGCTATCACTACGAGCAGGCCAACGTTGACACCGATACGCAGTATGGGCAGTCCACCGTTGCTTCTCAGCCGGCACGCTAAGACAGGAGTCGTCAAATGATCGATTATGAAGTATTACGTTTTATCTGGTGGCTGCTGGTTGGCATTCTGCTGATTGGTTTTGCGGTCACCGACGGCTGGGACATGGGCGTGGGGATGCTAACCCGCTTCCTGGGGCGTAACGACACCGAACGCCGTATTATGATCAACTCCATTGCTCCGCACTGGGACGGTAACCAGGTGTGGCTGATCACCGCTGGCGGCGCGCTGTTTGCTGCCTGGCCGATGGTCTACGCTGCTGCCTTCTCTGGCTTCTATGTCGCGATGATCCTGGTGCTGGCATCGCTGTTCTTCCGTCCGGTCGGGTTTGACTACCGCTCGAAGATTGAAGATCCGCGCTGGCGCAATATGTGGGACTGGGGCATCTTTATCGGCAGCTTCGTACCGCCGCTGGTGATTGGCGTGGCGTTCGGTAACCTGCTGCAGGGCGTACCGTTCCATATGGACGAGTACATGCGCCTCTTCTATACCGGCAACTTCTTCCAGCTGCTGAACCCGTTTGGTCTGCTGGCCGGGGTAGTGAGCGTGGCGATGATCGTGACGCAGGGTGCAACTTACCTGCAGATGCGTACGGCGGGCGAAGTGTACGTGCGTTCCCGCGTGACGACTCAGGTGGCGGCGCTGGTAACGATGGTTTGCTTCGCGCTGGCAGGCGTTTGGGTCATGTTCGGTATCGACGGCTATGTGGTGACCTCAGCCATCGATCATCACGCTGCGTCTAACCCGCTGACCAAGCAGGTCGTGCGTGAGGCCGGTGCCTGGCTGGTGAACTTCAACAACACTCCGCTCCTGTGGTTAATCCCGGCGCTGGGCGTTGTACTGCCGCTGTTTACCTTTGTTGCAGGCCGTTTGAACAGATCGGCATGGGCGTTCTTCTTCTCGTCCCTGACGCTGGCATGCATCATTCTGACTGCGGGTATTGCGATGTTCCCGTTCATCATGCCGTCCAGCACCGTGCTGAACGCCAGTCTGACCATGTGGGATGCAACCTCAAGCCAGATGACGCTGAACCTGATGACCTGGGTTGCTGCGGTGTTCGTACCGATTATTCTGCTCTACTCCGCGTGGTGTTACTGGAAGATGTTCGGTCGCATTACCAAAGAGCATATTGAAAGCAACACGCACTCTCTGTACTAAGTAAGGAGCATACAATGTGGTATTTCGCATGGATTTTAGGAACGCTTCTTGCCTGTGCATTTGGCGTGATTACCGCCCTGGCGCTGGAACACGTTGAAGCGACCCAGGCAGGTAAAGAAAAAGCCTGATGGAAAGTATTATCGCAAAACTCTATGCGGTAATGGATAAGGGCCCGCTCAGGGCCCTTTCTCTGCTGATGGCGCTGGTGCTGGCGGGCTGTATGTTTTGGGATCCCAGCCGCTTTGCGGCGAAGACCAGTGACCTGACCGTCTGGCATGGGCTATTACTTATGTGGGCCGTCTGCGCAGGCGTGATCCACGGGGTAGGGTTCCGACCGAAAGCGGTTCATTGGCAGGGCATTTTCTGCCCGCTTATTGCCGATATCGTCCTTGCTGCAGGGCTTATCTTTTTCTTCTTTTGAATAAGAACTGTCCGTTAACGATATGGGCTTGCACAAGCCCATAAATTTTTACGCTGCGTTTACTTCAACCCATTCCAAACCACCTTTCCCCCGCGTATAGTAGCAACGTTTGAACGCTCTACTTATATTGCATTACCGGGATGTAAAGTGAATACAAGGTTATTTAAGTGGCCGGTTCGAGTCTACTATGAAGACACCGATGCCGGTGGTGTGGTTTACCATGCCAGCTACGTCGCTTTTTACGAAAGAGCACGCACGGAGATGCTGCGACATCACCACTTTAGCCAGCAGGTTTTGTTGGCAGAGCGTGTAGCATTCGTAGTCCGCAAGATAACGCTGGAGTATTTTGCGCCCGCCAGACTCGACGACATGCTCGAAGTCCAAACGGAAATTACATCAATGCGTGGAACCTCTCTGGTCTTCACGCAGCGGATCGTCAATGCAGAGAATAATGTGCTGAACGAAGCTGAGGTACTGATTGTCTGCGTTGATCCACTCTTAATGAAGCCTCGTGCGCTTCCCAAGTCTATTGTCGCGGAGTTTAAGCAGTGACTGACATGAACATCCTTGATTTGTTCCTGAAGGCAAGCCTTCTGGTCAAACTTATCATGTTGATTTTGATTGGTTTTTCTATCGCATCCTGGGCAATCATTATTCAGCGAACGCGTATTCTTAACGCTGCAACCCGTGAAGCCGAAGGGTTCGAGGACAAATTCTGGTCCGGTATCGAACTTTCCCGCCTCTATCAGGAGAGCCAGGGCCGTCGTGAAAATCTGGCTGGCTCAGAGCAGATCTTCTACAGCGGATTTAAAGAGTTTGCCCGCCTGCACAGGGCAAACAGCCATGCGCCGGAAGCGATCGTGGAAGGTGCATCCCGCGCGATGCGTATCTCCATGAATCGTGAGCTGGAGACGCTGGAGACGCACATCCCGTTCCTCGGAACCGTAGGCTCTATCAGCCCGTATATCGGCCTGTTTGGTACGGTGTGGGGGATCATGCACGCCTTTATCGCGCTGGGCGCGGTGAAGCAGGCGACGTTACAGATGGTTGCGCCGGGGATCGCGGAAGCGCTGATCGCTACCGCCATCGGTCTGTTTGCCGCTATTCCTGCGGTTATGGCCTATAACCGTCTGAACCAGCGTGTTAATAAGCTTGAGCTGAGCTACGACAACTTTATGGAAGAGTTCACTGCAATTCTGCATCGTCAGGCGTTTACCAGCACCGAGAGCAATAAGGGGTAAGCCATGGCCAGAACACGCGGTCGGGGTCGTCGTGAGCTGAAGTCCGAGATCAATATCGTCCCGTTGCTCGACGTCCTGCTGGTGCTGCTGCTGATCTTTATGGCGACGGCACCGATTATCACGCAGAGCGTAGAGGTGGATCTACCGGATGCGACCGAGTCGCAAACCGTCAGCTCCAACGACGATCCGCCGGTTATCATTGAGGTTTCCGGCGTGGGTCAATACAGCGTGGTAGTGGAAAAAGATCGTATGGATCAGCTACCGCCGGAGCAGGTGATTGCCGAAGCGCAACGTCGCCTGCAATCCAATCCGAAAACGGTCTTCTTAATCGGTGGCGCGAAAGAAGTGCCTTACGATGAAATAATTAAAGCGCTGAACCTGCTTCATAGCGCGGGTGTGAAGTCGGTTGGCTTAATGACCCAGCCTATCTAATCCGCTGCTGAGCAGGCAGACAGTTTTTGGGAACCGAGAGTGTCAAAGGCAACCGAACAAAACGACAAGCTTAAACGGGCAATAATTATTTCAGCGGTGCTGCACGTCATTCTGTTTGCAGCACTGATCTGGAGCTCGTTTGATGAGCATATAGATGCCTCTGCAGGCGGCGGCGGTGGCTCGGCCATTGACGCCGTGATGGTTGATCCCGGCGCGGTCGTGCAGCAGTACAATCGTCAGCAGCAGCAGCAGGCGAGCGCGAAGCGTGCAGAAGAGCAGCGTGAAAAGCAGGCGCAACAGCAGGCGGAAGAGCTACGTGAAAAGCAGGCCGCCGAGCAGGAGCGCCTGAAGCAGCTGGAAAAAGAGCGTTTGCAGGCACAGGAGCAAGCCCGCGAGCAGGCCCAGCAGCAGAAGCAGGCTGAAGAGGCGGCGAAGCAGGCGCAGGAGAAACAGAAGCAGGCTGAAGAGGCCGCGGCAAAAGCGGCGGCTGATGCGAAAGCGCAGGCCGATGCCCAGGCGAAGGCAGCAGAAGAGGCGGCACAAAAAGCCGCAGCGGATGCGAAAGCCAAAGCTGAAGCCGAGGCCAAAGTAGCGGCCGACGCGGCGAAGAAAGCGGCGGCGGATGCGCAGAAGAAAGCCGAAGCCGACGCGGCGAAGAAAGCGCAGCAGGACGCAGAGAAGAAAGCCCAGGCCGATGCCGCTAAGCAGGCTGCAGAGAAAGCCGCAGCTGAAAAAGCGGCCGCCGCTGCCGAGAAGGCTGCCGCTGCGAAAGCCGCTGCCGCCGAAAAAGCCGCCGCTGAGAAGAAAGCCGCAGCTGAAAAGGCTGCCGCTGAGAAAGCTGCCGCTGCTGCCGAGAAGGCTGCTGCCGCGAAAGCCGCTGCAGCTGAAAAAGCCGCAGCTGAGAAGAAAGCTGCCGCTGAAAAAGCCGCTGCTGATAAAGCTGCAGCAGCTAAAGCGGCTGCGGCGAAGAAAGCTGCTGCCGCAGAGAAAGCCGCAGCGTCAGACGTTGATGACCTTTTCGGTGACCTGAGTTCAGGTAAGAATGCGCCGAAAACCGGTGGCGGCGCGAAAGGAAATAATGCAGCCCCGGCTGGAAGTGGTAGTACTAAAAACAATGGCGCGTCGGGTGCGGATATCAGCAACTACGCCGGGATGATCAAATCAGCGATCGAAACTAAGTTTTATGACGCGTCGTCATATGCGGGTAAGACCTGTACGCTGCGCATAAAACTGGCCCCGGATGGTTTGCTATTGGATATTCAGTCCGAAGGTGGCGATCCTGCGCTCTGTCAGGCTGCATTAGCGGCAGCCCGTCAGGCGAAAATCCCGAAACCGCCGAGCCAGGCCGTTTACGAAGTGTTTAAAAATGCTCCACTGGACTTTAAACCTTAGGTTACACTTTCCCCACGTAAAGGTGGAAAGGGTACTACTGTTTCCACTGGCTGTGGTCATTTTGGATATTTAGTTTGTTAACATTCTGCTAAATTATCGCGGGTTTACCGCCCGGATAAGGGAGATGAGATGAAGCAGGCATTACGTGTAGTGTTTGGTTTTTTGGTGCTTTGGGCGGCAGTGCTGCACGCGGAAGTGCGCATTGAGATTACCCAGGGCGTAGACTCAGCGCGCCCGATTGGCGTAGTACCTTTCCAGTGGGCGGGGCCTGGCGCTGCGCCTGAAGATATCGGCGGCATCGTCAGTGCTGACCTGCGCAACAGCGGCAAGTTTAATCCTCTGGATCGCTCTCGCCTGCCGCAGCAGCCAGGCAGTGCTCAGGAAGTGCAGCCAGCGGCCTGGTCTGCGCTGGGTATCGATGCCGTAGTGGTAGGGCAGGTTACGCCTAACCCGGACGGTAGCTACACCGTGGCCTACCAGCTGGTAGATACCGGTGGCGCGCCGGGCACCGTACTGGCTCAGAACTCTTATAAGGTAAACAAGCAGTGGCTGCGTTATGCAGGCCATACTGCCAGTGATGAAGTCTTTGAGAAGCTGACCGGTATTAAAGGTGCGTTCCGTACCCGTATCGCTTACGTGGTCCAGACCAACGGCGGCCAGTTCCCGTACGAGCTGCGCGTCTCTGACTACGATGGCTATAACCAGTTCGTTGTTCACCGTTCACCGCAGCCGCTGATGTCACCGGCATGGTCCCCGGACGGCAGCAAACTGGCCTACGTGACCTTTGAGAGCGGCCGTTCTGCGCTGGTGATCCAGACGCTGGCTAACCGCGCCGTGCGTCAAGTTGCTTCGTTCCCGCGCCATAACGGTGCGCCGGCCTTCTCTCCGGACGGTACTAAGCTCGCGTTCGCCCTGTCGAAAACCGGTAGCCTGAACCTCTATGTCATGGATATTGGCTCTGGTCAGATCCGCCAGGTGACCGACGGCCGTAGCAATAACACCGAGCCGACCTGGTTCCCGGATAGCCAGAACCTGGCCTTTACCTCTGACCAGGCAGGTCGTCCGCAGGTTTATAAAGTCAACGTTAACGGCGGTGCTCCGCAGCGTATCTCCTGGGAAGGTTCTCAGAACCAGGACGCTGACGTCAGCAGCGACGGCAAATTTATGGTAATGGTCAGCTCCAACGGTGGGCAGCAGCACATTGCCAAACAAGATCTGGCAGCGGGTGGCGTACAAGTCTTGACGTCAACGTTCCTGGATGAAACGCCAAGTCTGGCACCTAACGGCACTATGGTAATCTACAGCTCTTCTCAGGGGATGGGATCCGTGCTGAATCTGGTTTCTACAGATGGGCGTTTCAAAGCGCGTCTTCCGGCGACTGATGGACAGGTCAAATTCCCTGCCTGGTCTCCGTATCTGTAATAATAATTAATTGATTACTAAAGGAATCAAAGAAATGCAACTGAACAAAGTGCTGAAAGGGCTGATGCTGGCTCTGCCTGTTATGGCAATCGCAGCGTGTTCTTCTAACAAGAACGCAAGCAACGACCAGAGCGGCGAAGGCATGTTGGGTGCCGGCACTGGTATGGACGCAAACGGCAGCGGCAACGCCTCTTCCGAAGAGCAGGCTCGCCTGCAGATGCAGCAGCTGCAGCAGAACAACATCGTTTACTTCGATCTGGACAAGTACGATATCCGTTCTGACTTCGCTGCGATGCTGGATGCGCACGCTAACTTCCTGCGTAGCAACCCGTCCTACAAAGTCACCGTAGAAGGTCACGCTGACGAACGTGGTACTCCTGAGTACAACATCTCCCTGGGTGAACGTCGTGCTAACGCCGTTAAAATGTACCTGCAGGGTAAAGGCGTTTCTGCTGACCAGATCTCCATCGTTTCTTACGGTAAAGAGAAACCTGCAGTACTGGGCCACGACGAATCAGCTTACGCTAAAAACCGTCGCGCCGTACTGGTTTACTAAGAGAATTGCATGAGCAGTAACTTCAGACATCATCTGTTGAGTCTGTCGTTACTGGTTGGCATAGCGGCCCCCTGGGCCGCTTTTGCGCAAGCGCCAATCAGTAGTGTCGGCTCAGGCTCGGTTGAAGACCGGGTCACCCAACTTGAGCGCATCTCTAACGCTCACAGCCAGCTTTTAACCCAGCTTCAGCAGCAGCTCTCTGACAACCAATCCGATATCGACTCCCTGCGCGGTCAGATTCAGGAGAGCCAGTATCAGCTCAATCAGGTTGTTGAGCGTCAGAAGCAGATCCTGTTGCAGATTGATAGCCTTGGCAGCGGCGGTGCGGCAGCAGCGCAGCCCGCGGCAGGCGATCAGGGTGGAGCAGCCACCGCGACACCTGCACCCGCAGCAGGGGCAGCGGCTGCCCCCAGCACGCCGGTACAGAGCGGCGATGCCAATACTGACTACAACGCTGCTATCGCGCTGGTGCAGGATAAATCCCGCCAGGACGACGCTATCGCCGCGTTCAGTAGCTTTGTTAAAAATTACCCGGACTCCACCTACGTTCCCAATGCGAACTACTGGCTGGGTCAGTTGAACTACAACAAGGGTAAAAAAGACGATGCGGCATTCTATTTTGCTTCCGTCGTCAAAAACTATCCGAAATCACCCAAGGCGCCGGACGCGATGTTCAAGGTCGGGGTGATCATGCAGGAGAAAGGGGATACTGCTAAAGCCAAAGCGGTTTATCAGCAGGTTGTAAGCAAATATCCCGGCACCGATGGTGCAAAACAGGCACAGAAAAAACTCAGTGCCATGTAATGAATGCGGCATGACCAGATATCGCTCTATTTCTGGTCTTGTCGGGTGAATCATAAGCAGTTAAGTGATCTCGCTCGAAATTTTAGTTGCGCCGTCTTCATAAATCAGTAATATATGCCGCCGTTGCCACGGGATATCAAACAGCCTGGAAGCAGCGCTAAAAGCAGTAAAATAGTGGGTCGTTAGCTCAGTTGGTAGAGCAGTTGACTTTTAATCAATTGGTCGCAGGT
>NZ_DAMBWA010000006.1:75647-234782 GCF_032052675.1 Pseudescherichia sp. | reverse complement strand
GGGAGCGCAGCGAGCGGGCTGCCCGAAGGGCGAGCGAAGCGAGTCAATCCCCCCCGGTGGCGCTACGCTTACCGGGGCTACGCTTTATACCCTGCCCCACCCTACAAAAAAACAAAGCCCGGTTACCCGGGCTTTGCGATCACATTCGCAATCACGCTATTTCATCAGTAGTAGGCGAGCAGCGTTCGCTGGCAAAGGGCCGAGCGCACGCAGTCATCTTTAGTAAAGCGAACAACGCCAATCATCTCATCTTCCTCAAAACGTGCCAGCGCATCGCTCAGGCCGGACTGGACGCCCGACGGCAAATCGCACTGGGTGATGTCGCCGTTTACAATCACGGTCACGTTCTCCCCGAGGCGTGTTAAAAACATCTTCATTTGCGCGGCGGTCACATTCTGAGCCTCGTCAAGAATCACGACCGCGTTTTCAAATGTACGTCCGCGCATATAGGCGAACGGCGCGATTTCCACCTTACCAATCTCTGGCCGCAGGCAGTATTGCATAAAGGACGCTCCAAGGCGCTTGACCAGCACGTCATAGACGGGCCGGAAGTAGGGAGCGAACTTCTCCGAGATATCTCCGGGTAAGAAGCCAAGATCTTCATCGGCTTGCAGGACCGGACGGGTGACGATAATTCTGTCCACATCCTTGTGGATCAGGGCTTCCGCCGCTTTCGCTGCGCTGATCCAAGTTTTACCGCATCCTGCTTCACCTGTTGCAAAGATGAGCTGCTTAGTCTCAATTGCATTCAGGTAGTGCGCCTGAGCTTCATTACGCGCGACAATTGGCGAGTTATCACGGCTGTCCCGCGCCATGCCAATTGATTCAACGCCACTCATCTGCACAAGCGAGGTGACCGACTCTTCTTCACGCTGTTTGTGGCTGCGCGAATCTCGTCTCAGCACACGTTTTGCTTCACGACGAGCTTTGATCACTGCTTTCTGTCTTCCCATGGATAGCACCTTGAGTTGTAGGTTTACATCACACGTGCCGCTGCCGGCACGATTATGCGCACGAACGTCTGAGGTTTGGCTTCCTTGTAAGCCATGACTTGCTGATGAAAAGACGCGGCAAACCCACCCACTGTGTCGTTGGCCACGTCGGTAAATTCAGTTTTTTTGATGAGGGAAGAGGAGATTCTGGCGGTGAGACGATCGCTATCGGTGGCGTGCTGCCCGCACCGAACATGGCGGATTGAGTGTTCTGATTGTCCTGAGCCGGACCTTACCATTCGCGATCTCCATAGTGAATCGTTCACTGCCGGGAACTACCGCTGTTGATATAAGTAAAACAAAAATTTTCATAAAAGCAACATTATATTTACCAAAATATAACGAGCCTGCCCTCTTACCTGGAGCCAGTTTCTGACATTAATATTACAAAAATATAACAGGACTGCGCTCATAGAAAAAAATGATAGTTCTCCCCTGCCCCGCAGGACAGAGGAGCGCAGGCTACGCCTCCAGCAGCGGCTGAGCCAGGTAGTGCTGCGGATCTTTCACGCCGGGTAGAGCAAAGAAGTAGCCCCCGCCGATCGGCTTGATGTACTCCTCCAGCGCTTCGCCGTTGAGCCGCTTCTGCACGGTCAGGAAGCCCTTCTCCAGATCGTGCTGGAAGCAAACAAACAGCAGGCCCATATCTAACTGGCCAGAGTTGGTTACCCCCAGCGAGTAGCTGTAGCCCCGACGCATCATCAGATTAACCTCGGTCTCCGGCGTACGCGGGTTGGCAAGACGAATATGGCTGTCGAGGGCGATGACCTCCCCGTCGGGATCGCGAGCATAGTCCGGCACGTCATGCTCATGCTGCATGCCCAGCGGGGCGCCGCTATGCTTGTCACGCCCGAAGATGGTCTGCTGCTCCTTGAGCGGCGTGCGATCCCAGAACTCGACGCGAAACTGAATAATGCGCACCGCCTGATAGCTGCCGCCCACCGTCCAGGCTGGCTCCTGCTGGTCAGGCGTAACCCACACCACGCGCTTCATCAGGGCGCCGTTCTGACCGTCCGGGTTACCGGTGCCGTCTTTGAAGCCCAGCAGGTTGATGGGTGTCTCTTTCCCTTTGCTGCGTGCCGCGTGGTCAGAGATAAACCCCTCCCGCTTCCAGCGGATGCTGAGCAGATCCGGCGTGTATTTAATGAGATCGCGCAGGGCGTGGATCACCGTATCCCCGGTGTTAGCGCAGATCTGCAGGAGCAGATCGCCATGGCACAGGGCTGCATCCAGCGAATCGTTGGGAAAGCGTGTCATCTTCTCCAGCTTCGCCGGGCGCTGCGGGCCTAAGCCAAAGCGGTCGTCAAACAGCGATGCCCCCAGCGAGACGGTGATGGTCAGGTTATCCGGGGCAATAAAGCCGCCGAGGATACCGGAGTCCATCGGCGGCATACGCGGGTTAGGCGTATCTGGCGCAGGCCCGCCGGTGGTTAAAAAGACAATCCGCTGGGTCAGCAGGCGAAACAGCCGCTCCAGCTCCGATCTGTCGCTGGCCAGCACGTCAAACGCGACCAGCATCATCGAAGCCTGCTGCGGCGTCAGAATACCTGCCTGATGCTCGCCATAGAACGGCTGGGTCTCCATCCGCGCATCCGGCGACAGGGTGCCGGGAGCGCTTTTAGGCTTTGCCGCATGGGCTACCGGACAGCCGCCCGCCAGCGCCAGGGCGCCACCCAGCGCGCCCATGCCCTTCAGTAAACGGCGGCGTGAAGGCTCGCTCACGCCGTGCTCATCATGCTCTGTCATGCTTAATCCAGTCCGAGTACACCGCGAAGCTGGGCCAGATCTTCCGCCAGGGTGGTGATCGGTCCTTTCAGCGCCGTGCGATCGGCGTCGGTCAGTTTGTCATAGGTTTCAAAGCCATCTTTGGTGCGGTATTTCGCGAGGATGGTATCAACTTTCTTGAAGTTAGCATCCACCTTCGCCAGCAGCTCGGCGTTGCCTTTCTGCAGCTGCGGACGCAGCAGATCAACAATCTTCTGCGCACCGTCAACGTTAGCCTGGAAGTCCCACAGGTCGGTATGGCTGTAGCGATCCTCTTCGCCGCTAATCTTGCTGGCCGCGACCTCTTCAATCAGCCCAGCCGCACCGCCGACCACTTTTGACGGCGGGAAGGCCAGCTCGCTGATGCGTTTTTGTAGCTCCAGCACGTCGCTATTCAGCTGGTCAGCATACTGCTCCATGCCCTTCGTGGAGCTATCGCCAAACAGCGCTTTTTCGAGGCGGTGGAAGCCGGTGAATTTCGGATCGGCAGCCTTCTGCTCGTAGTCATCCTCGCGGGCATCGATGCTGCCGTCGAGGTCAGAGAAGAGTTCGGCGATCGGCTCAATGCGCTCGTAGTGCTGACGCGTTGGAGCATACAGCGATTTCGCTTTCTCAACATCACCCGCCTTCACCGCGTCGGTAAAGTCTTTGGTCTTCGCTACCAGACCCTTCATCTCCTGAGTCACGTAAGCTTTATACTCGGTAATCGCAGCGCCCAGGCTCAGCAGCGCGTCACCTTTAGCCGCATCCGCCGTCGCTGCGCCTTTAACAATCAGCTTGCCCTTCGGGTTGGTCAGCAGGCCGCAGGTCATCTCATATTCGCCCGGCTGCAGGTTAGCGGTCAGCTTCTGGCTAAAGCCAGGAGCAATATTCTCCCGCTCCTCAACCACCATGACGCCCTTGAGGATCTCCCACTCCAGCGCTTTCTGGCTGTGGTTGAGGATAATAAACTGTGTTTTCCCGGCGTTGACCGTGAGGTTCATCGGTTCACACTGCTTATCCGTTACCGTGACCTTCACCTGTGGAACATCGGCCGCCTGGGCGCTGAATGCGCAGGCGAGCAGCGCGGCAATACCAACCTGTAAAGCACTACGACGAAAATGCGTTGCCATGACCTTTCCCTTAAAAGTATGTTGTAACTACTATTGTCGCTATCAATTAATATCAGGAGGCACCGGGAGACATCTGTGCCCCCGGGCGCGGCGGCAGCATAAACATCACCAGCGCCGGAATAAGGTAGGCAAACCAGACCACCACTTCACTAACGCTGGGCGCTTCCTGGTAGCCAAAGATGCCCTCCAGCAGAGTGCCAAACAGCGTGTGGGTGCTCAGGGTATTGCTGAGATCGAAGGCCACCTGCTGGAAATGGTTCCAGAGGCCCGCCTCATGGAAGGCGCGGATCGCTCCGGCGGCCAACCCAGCGGCTACCAGCAGAATAAACAGGCTGGTCCATTTGAAAAACGCCGCCATATTGAGGCGAATACCGCCCCAGTAGATCAGAAAGCCAATCACGACGGCTGTCGCCAGCCCGGTGAGTGCCCCCACCGGCGGCCAGATACCCACGTCCTGCTGAAACGCCGCCAGCAGGAAGAAGACTGACTCCAGCCCTTCCCGTGCGACGGCAAAGAAAACCATCATTATCAGTGCCCAGCCGTGATGATTGCCCTGCCTCAGGGCGTTATCTACCGCCTGCTCAAGCTGGACCTTAACGTTGCGCGACACTTTGCGCATCCAGAAGACCATCCACGTCAGGATCACCACGGCAATCACCGCCACGATGCCTTCAAACAGCTCCTGCTCTTTTTGCGGAAACTCCCCGGTGGTTTCGTTGATGATGATCCCGAGAGCAAGGCAGAGTGCGGCGGCGAGAAAGACGCCGATCCACATCACGCCTATCCAGCGGCCGCGTTGGGTACGCTTCAGGTAACTGGCGATGAGGCTAACGATCAGCGCCGCTTCGAGTCCTTCGCGCAGCATAATGAGAAATGGTACAAACATGCGATAAGCCTTTGAATGTTAAGCAGCGTCAAAAGATGCAAAGAAAAGTAAATTTCAATGATAGTGATTATCATTACGGCAGCAATAAACACAAGTAATTTCTGCGCGGAAGTTTCTCAGAATGTTACGCAGGCCAAGGCGCGGGCTGGAAGGTGAATCGAGGGTTGATAAATTGTGAAGAAGAAGTGAGAAAACGCACCGGAGAGCGGCTCCGGTGCGTGAACAACAGTTAGTTTGCTACGCGTGGTTCCGGCTTAGAGTGGTAATGCGCATCCGCCTCGGCAAAGCGCGCCTGCATGCTTGCCGACGGTGCTTTATCCAGCAGGCTGAAGAGCACAATACCGATGCTGCCAAAGATAAAGCCTGGAATGATCTCGTACAGGCCCAGCAGTTCGAAATGCTTCCAGACGATAACGGTCACCGCACCGATAATCATCCCCGCCAGCGCGCCGTTCCGGGTCATGCGTGACCACATGACCGAGAAGAGCACTACTGGACCAAAGGCGGCACCAAAACCGGCCCAGGCATAGCTCACCAGACCCAGCACCCGGTTTTCCGGGTTGGCGGCCAGAGCGATGGCTACCAGCGCGACGACCAGTACCATTACGCGTCCGACCCATACCAGCTCGGTCTGGCTTGCGCCTTTACGCAGGAATGCTTTGTAGAGATCTTCCGTGATGGCGCTGGAGCAGACCAGCAGCTGACAGCTCAGGGTGGACATTACCGCCGCCAGGATAGCGGAGAGCAACACGCCTGCAACCCATGGATTAAACAGCACCTGCGCCAGCTCGATAAACACGCGCTCGGCGTTCTGGTTTACCGCCCCGGCGAGCGCCGGGTTGTTGCTGTAGTAAGCAATACCGAAGAAGCCTACGGCTACCGCACCGGCCAGGCAGAGGATCATCCAGGTCATGCTGATGCGGCGGGCATGAACGATGGTGTGGTGAGAATCCGCTGCCATAAAGCGTGCCAGGATGTGCGGCTGGCCAAAGTAGCCCAGACCCCAGCCCAGCAGTGAAACGATGGCCACGAAGTTCAGCCCTTTGAGCATATCTACGTTTTCAATGCTCTTCTGCTTGATCACCACCAGCGAGTCGTCAAAGCCACCTACGGAGACCATCACCATCACCGGGGTGAGGATCAGGGCGAAAATCATCAGGCTGGCCTGCACGGTGTCGGTCCAGCTTACTGCCAGGAAGCCGCCTACGAAGGTGTAGATAATGGTTGCTGCCGCACCAGCCCACAGCGCCGTTTCGTAGCTCATGCCGAAGGTGCTCTCAAACAGACGCGCCCCCGCAACGATGCCGGACGCACAGTAGATGGTGAAGAAGAGCAGAATAACCAGCGCCGAGATGATGCGCAGCACGCGGCTACGATCTTCAAAACGGCCAGTGAAGTAGTCTGGCAGCGTCAGGGCGTTGTTGTTTACTTCGGTGTGCACGCGCAGACGGCCCGCCACCAGCTTCCAGTTAATCCATGCCCCCAGCGTCAGGCCGATAGCGATCCAGCTCTCGGAGATACCGGAGATAAAGATCGCCCCCGGCAGGCCCATCAGCAGCCAGCCGCTCATGTCAGAGGCGCCCGCGGAGAGCGCGGTGACCAGCGGGCCTAAGCTGCGTCCGCCGAGAATGTAGTCGTCAAAGTTTTTTGTCGATCGCCAGGCGACAAAGCCAATCAAAATCATGCCAAAGATGTAAACAAGAAACGTCACCAGCATTGGGGTGCTCATTGCCATTCAAAAGTCTCCAGATCTCTTCGTCAGCAAACGTCATATCTGCTGCGTTGACCTTTTCCGGAACGGGGAAAAGGTGTCGTTGTAGTGTTGGGCGACCGTATCCTGCCGGAAGCGATTTCTAACCACAATCGATTTAACATGGCATTCACATGAATTACATCCCCGTTACGATACCATTTTCTAATAGGTTGCACTCGCTCACGCTTTACAAGGTAACACCGTGAAAAAGTGTTAAGTACCGCATGGTTTCTGGCTTCCAGGGGTGCTAGCGCAACTTTTTAACGTCCGATCATCGTTAACAATCCATTCATTATTCAGCTTGTTGGCCGCGTCACAATTAACACGGTTGCACAAAGTTGCAACATGGTAGATATTTCTCGCTAACGACACAGAGTGACGATAATAACGAGGAGTAGATGCATGGGTAGCACCACGATGGGGGTTAAGCTTGATGACGCCACGCGTGACCGTATTAAGCAGGCAGCGACGCAGATCGATCGCACGCCGCACTGGCTGATTAAGCAGGCCATCTTTAACTATCTTGAGCGCGTCGAGAGCGGTGATGCGCTGCCGGAGCTACCGGGCCAGATCAACGGCGTAGAGAGCGAGCATGCCGACGCCAGCGTAGTGAAAGATGAGCCGCATCAGCCCTTCCTGGAGTTTGCCGAGCAGATCCTGCCTCAGTCCGTGAGCCGCGCGGCCATCACCGCCGCCTGGCGACGTGCAGAAACCGACGCCGTGCCGATGCTGCTGGAGCAGGCGCGCCTGCCGGAGCCGGTTGCCGATCGGGCGCAGAAGCTGGCCTACCGCCTTGCAGAGAAGCTGCGTAACCAGAAAACCGCCACCGGCCGCGCCGGGATGGTGCAGAGCCTGCTGCAGGAGTTCTCTCTCTCCTCGCAGGAGGGCGTGGCCCTGATGTGCCTGGCCGAAGCGCTGCTGCGTATTCCCGACAAGGCAACCCGTGATGCACTGATCCGTGACAAAATCAGCAACGGCAACTGGCAGTCGCATATCGGCCGCAGCCCCTCGCTGTTTGTTAATGCGGCGACCTGGGGTCTGCTGTTTACCGGTCGTCTGGTCTCTACCCATAACGAAGCCAGCCTCTCGCGCTCGCTGAACCGCATCATCGGCAAGAGCGGCGAGCCGCTGATCCGCAAAGGCGTGGATATGGCGATGCGCCTGATGGGCGAGCAGTTTGTTACCGGGGAAACCATCGCCGAAGCGCTGGCCAACGCCCGCAAGCTGGAGGAGAAAGGGTTCCGCTACTCCTATGATATGCTGGGCGAGGCGGCGCTGACCGCTACGGATGCGCAGGCCTATATGGTCTCCTATCAGCAAGCGATCCACGCTATCGGCAAAGCCTCCAACGGTCGCGGTATCTATGAAGGTCCGGGGATCTCCATCAAGCTGTCGGCCCTGCATCCGCGCTACAGCCGGGCGCAGTATGAGCGGGTGATGAGCGAACTCTATCCGCGCCTGAAGTCATTAACCCTGCTGGCACGCCAGTACGATATCGGGATCAACATCGACGCCGAAGAGGCGGACCGACTGGAGATCTCCCTCGATCTGCTGGAAAAACTCTGCTTCGATCCGGATCTGGCGGGCTGGAACGGCATCGGCTTCGTGATCCAGGCCTATATGAAGCGCTGCCCGTTTGTTATCGACTACCTGACCGATCTCGCCTCTCGCAGCCGTCGCCGCCTGATGATCCGTCTGGTAAAAGGCGCCTACTGGGATAGCGAAATCAAACGCGCCCAGGTGGAGGGGCTGGAGGGCTATCCGGTCTACACCCGCAAGGTCTACACCGACGTCTCCTATATCGCCTGCGCGAAGAAACTGCTCAGCGTACCGAACCTGATCTACCCGCAGTTTGCGACCCACAACGCCCACACCCTGGCCGCTATCTATCAGCTTGCCGGGGAGAACTACTATCCGGGCCAGTATGAATTTCAGTGCCTGCACGGCATGGGCGAGCCGCTCTACGAGCAGGTGGTGGGGAATATTGCCGACGGCAAGCTGAACCGCCCCTGCCGCATCTACGCCCCGGTCGGCACCCATGAAACGCTGCTGGCCTACCTGGTTCGCCGCCTGCTGGAGAACGGCGCGAACACCTCCTTTGTTAACCGCATCGCCGACACCACCCTGCCCCTCGACGAGCTGGTGGCCGATCCGGTAAGCGCCGTTGAAAAACTGGCGGCCCAGGAGGGACAGATTGGCCTGCCGCATCCGAAGATCCCCCTGCCGGTGGATCTCTACGGCGAAGGTCGGGTTAACGCCGCCGGGCTGGATCTGGCGAACGAGCACCGGCTGGCGTCCCTCTCCTCTGCCCTGCTCAACAGCGCCCTGCACAGCTGGCAGGCCGCGCCGCTGCTGGAGCAGCCGGTAGAGGAAGGCGAGATGTCAGCCGTTATCAACCCGGCTGAACCAAAGGACATTGTCGGCTACGCCCGGGAAGCCACCGCCGCAGAAGTTGAGCAGGCGCTGGAGAGCGCAGTGAACAACGGGCCAATCTGGTTTGCCACCCCGCCCGAAGAGCGCGCTGCCATTCTGGAGCGTGCCGCCATGCTGATGGAGGATCAGACCCAGCAGCTGATCGGTATTCTGGTGCGTGAGGCGGGTAAAACCTTCAGTAACGCCATCGCCGAGGTGCGCGAAGCCGTTGATTTCCTGCGCTACTACGCGGGCCAGGTGCGGGATGACTTTGACAACGAGACTCATCGTCCGCTCGGTCCGGTAGTCTGTATTAGCCCGTGGAACTTCCCGCTGGCGATCTTTACCGGACAGGTTGCTGCGGCCCTCGCAGCAGGTAACAGCGTGCTGGCGAAGCCGGCGGAGCAGACGCCGCTGATTGCGGCCCAGAGCGTGGCCCTGCTGCGGGAAGCGGGCGTCCCTGCCGGGGTTGTCCAGCTCCTGCCGGGCCGGGGTGAGACCGTTGGCGCACAGCTGACCGCTGACAACCGCGTGCGCGGCGTGATGTTTACCGGCTCGACCGAGGTCGCCTCTCTGCTGCAGCGCAGCATTGCGCCGCGCCTCGATGCGCAGGGTCGTCCGACGCCGCTGATCGCCGAAACCGGCGGTATGAATGCGATGATCGTTGACTCCTCGGCGCTGACCGAGCAGGTGGTGGTCGATGTGATGGCCTCGGCGTTTGACAGCGCTGGTCAGCGCTGCTCGGCGCTGCGTCTGCTCTGCCTGCAGGAGGATATTGCCGACCACACGCTGAAAATGCTGCGCGGCGCGATGGCCGAGAGCCGGATGGGTAACCCAGGCCGCCTCTCTACCGATATCGGTCCGGTGATCGACGCGGAAGCGAAAAACGCTATCGAGCGCCATATCCAGGCGATGCGGGCCAAAGGCCATGCGGTGTTCCAGGCGGTGCGGGAAAACAGCGAGGACGCGAAAGAGTGGCAGAGCGGCACCTTCGTTGCCCCGACGCTCATTGAGCTGGACAGCATCGACGAGCTGAAAAAAGAGGTCTTCGGCCCGGTGCTGCACGTAGTGCGCTACAGCCGCAGCCAGCTGGATGAGACCATCCGCCAGATCAACGCTTCCGGCTATGGCCTGACGCTCGGGGTGCATACCCGTATCGACGAGACCATCGCCCAGGTCACCGGTAACGCCTACGTTGGCAACCTCTACGTCAACCGCAATATGGTCGGCGCGGTCGTTGGCGTCCAGCCGTTTGGCGGTGAGGGGCTCTCCGGTACCGGTCCTAAAGCGGGCGGGCCGCTCTATCTCTACCGCCTGCTGGCAAGCCGACCGCAAAATGCGCTGGGCATTACTCTGGCACGCCATGATGCAGAGCGCCCGGTGGATGCCCGCCTGCGCAGCGTGCTGGCCCAGCCGCTGGAGGCCCTGAGTGCCTGGGCGACCAGCCGCCCTGAGCTGGTGGCGCTCTGCCAGCAGTTTGGCGAGCAGGCGCAGAGCGGCACCCAGCGTCTGCTGCCTGGCCCGACCGGCGAGCGCAACACCTGGACGCTGCTGCCGCGTGATAGCGTGCTGTGCATGGCGGACAACGAGCAGGATGCGCTGGTGCAGCTGGCAGCGGTGCTGGCAGTAGGCAGCAAGGTGCTGTGGCCGGAAGATGGGCTGCATCGCGATCTGGCGAAACAGCTGCCGCAGGCGGTTGCGGAGCGTATTACCTTCGCGAAGCCGGATACGCTGCTGGCTCAGGCGTTTGACGCGGTGATCTACCACGGTGACTCAGACCAGCTGCGGGCACTCTGCGAGCAGGTGGCTGCTCGCGACGGCGCGATTATTTCGGTACAGGGCTTTGCCCGGGGCGAAACGGCGATCGTGCTGGAGCGGCTCTACCTTGAGCGCTCCCTGAGCGTCAACACCGCAGCAGCGGGAGGCAACGCCAGCCTGATGACAATCGGTTAATGAGGTAAAATTCCCCGGTGGCGCTACGCTTACCGGGGCTACACTATAACCGTAGGCCGGATAAGCGCAGCGCATCCGGCTTTTTTATGGGGGAAAAAATGAAACGTCTATTTATGGCAGGCGCGGCATTACTGCTGAGTACCGGCGCGCTGGCGGACGAGTGTGACAATGCCAGCACCCAGTCCGATCTGAACAGCTGTACCGCGCAGCAGTATCAAGCCGCGGATAAAAAGCTCAATGAGACTTATCAGGCCGCTATGCAGCGGGCCGCCGCACCCCAGCGCGAGCTGTTGCAGAAGGCGCAGCAGACGTGGATTAGCGTGCGCGACGCCGACTGCGCGCTGATCGCCTCCGGTACCGAAGGGGGAAGCGTGCAGCCGATGATCCATAACCAGTGTCTGCACGATAAAACCGCCGAACGCGAAGCCTTTTTGGCCTCGCTAATGCAGTGCGAAGAGGGCGATCTCAGCTGCCCGCTGCCGCCTGCTAACTGACTGCCCGGCGCTACTCTTCGTTTAACGACGCCGTTGCCGACGGCGTCTTTTTTCTGCTCAGCTTGAGCTCGCTCACCAGCACGCCAAGCACAATTAGCGCGCCGCCGAACAGCGCCAGCAGCGGCAAACGCTCCCCTGCCAGCCGGCCAAAAATACCTGCCCAGACCGGCTCGCCGGTATAAATTACCGTTGCCCGGGTCGGCGAAACGCTGCGCTGCGCCCAGTTCATTGTGACCTGAATAATTGCGCTGAAAATGCCCAGTCCGGCTGCCACTAACAGCAGCGCCGGGGAGAACGACGGCACGGCCTCGCCCGCCGGACCCGCGGCGGCAAATGCCACTACCGACGCGGTAGCCAGCTGGATCACAGTCACCCGCCGGATATCTACCCTGCCCGCCCAGGCACTGATAAGAATAATTTCAGCGGCAATCGCTACCGCGCTGACCAGGGTGATCCACTCTCCCTCCCCCATCGCCAGCATATTACCCTCCGGCCCCGCCAGTAAGACCAGCCCGGCAAAGGCCAGGGCGATCCCTACGCAGGACATCAGGCCCGGCAGCCTGCCCAGGCAAAGCCACTGCAGCAGCGGAACCAGTGGCACATACATTGCCGTAATAAAAGCGGATTTGCTGCTGGAGATGGTCTGTAGCCCCCAGGTTTGCAGGCCATAGCCAAAGGCGATGGAGACACCAATCGCCACCCCGGCCTTGACCTCCAGCCAGGTTATACCGCGCAACACCTTAAGGGAGAGCAGCGCCACCGCGATCGCTGCCGTGGCAAAGCGCAGACCGACAAAAAAGAGCGGACCGCTCAGGGTTACCGCGTACTGAACGGCCAAAAAGGTACCGCCCCAGAACATGGTGATGAGGATCAGCAGTGCTTCTTGCGGCTTTACAGAGAATTTATAGCGAGAGAAAAACGGGGTCATTTTGCCACCAGCTCAGGACGAAGCCCCGTAGTGTGCGATGGCAGAAGAGTCAGTTCAACGGCTTAGCGAAAAAAAGGCATAAAAAAACCGCCGGGCGAACCCGACGGCGGGACAAACGTAAGAGAGGTCATACTATTAACTTATCTCACGCTGCGATGGTACTGGCATCTAGCGGTTACCGCCACCGCCCTGGCCGCCACCACCGTGGCTACTTTTGCCCCCTTTTTTGCCAGCTTCTGATGCGCGCTCAGGGTCGTTTTTGAAGTTACCCCCGCTATGCTGGCCACCTTTACGACCTGCTTCTGATGCTTTTTCACGATCTTCTGCGAAGTTACCAGAACCACCACGATGTTCTGCCATTTCTGACCTCCAGAATTAATACATTAGACATCATACTGCATTCAGTAAAAGAGAATTCTTTCACCTCACGGCGTATAAAGAGTAGATATTTCGTCGCCGCGTGAAAGTAAGCTTAGTGCAACCAGCGTTAACGGCCACCGGACAGTAATATTCTGCAACAGGATATCAGGCAAAAGCATGACATCTGCGGTTTTTAATTCATAAGCCTTTCTTATCTCTTACGAAATTAAGCTTGCTGAAAGTGTGTCAATTTGCAACAGCCTGTTACCCCGCTTGCTCTGGCGGGCTACCCACCCGCCACAGTCGATTCAACAGCAAAATTTAATTATTATTTTTCAGCACCTTAATTGTGTATCTGCCATCCGCCTTGCGGTATGCGCCGTGGATATCGGTCTCAAATCCAGGGTAGTGCGAGCCGATCTCGCATAACATCTGAATAAACTCCAGCACAGGACGATTCTTCTCCGTCAGCATTTCGCCCGGCATCACCAGCGGCACGCCCGGCGGATACGGCAGGATCATATTGGCATTGACGCGGCCAATCATCTCATCGATGTACACCTCTTCGACGTCACCGTTCAGCTCTTTCTGCCAGGCGGCCCACGGATTCATCACCATTTCTGGTAAGGTCTCAAAGGCGCGGTACATCAGTTCAGGTAGGTTATGCTTGCCAATCACCTCATGCATTCCCTGGGCCAGCTCCTGAATACGCATCTCTTGATAGAATTCTGGATCGAGCGCATAGAGCGCGGGCATCATCTCCTTAATACGCTGGTTACTGTCGTACTCGCGCTTGAAGTCTGTTAGCGCCCGCAGCAGACTCAAGGCCTTGGTTTCATCTATGCCGATGCTGAACAGGAACAGCAGATTATAGGGGCCCGTTTTCTCTACCACGATGCCGTGCGAGTCGAGGTATTTCGAAACGATCCATGCCGGAATACCGCGCTCCGTCATTTTTCCCTGCTTATTCATTCCCGGCGTTAACAGCGTCACCTTCACCGGATCCAGGTGCATATGGTTGTCATCTATATTCCTGAATCCGTGCCAGCCATCCTCCCCTTTCAACGGCCAGCATTCGGCAGTGCTGATATCCTCGGGTTGCCAGACATCAAAGAACCAACCGTCACTCTCGGCACGAAGCTTTTTGATCTCCTGACGGAAAGAGATAGCGCGATCGATAGAATCCTGCACCAGCCGTTTCCCGGCGCTGCCCTCCATCATCGCCGCCGCGGTTTCAATGGAGGCGACAATACCGTAGTGGGGCGAGGTCGAGGTGTGCATCATAAAGGATTCGTTAAAGGTCTCCTCGTTGAAGTCACCTTTAATGTGGATCATTGACGCCTGGGAGAATGCCGCCAGCAGCTTATGTGTCGACTGCGTTTCATAGATCACCTTGCCCTCTGTGCGCTCGCCGCTCATACCGCACAGCCCTTTATAGATAGGATTGAAATTGGTATAGGGCACCCATGCGGAATCAAAGTGGATCGAGTTCACCTCAAGGTTCTGCTTAATGAAGTCGGTGTCATAGAGCAGGCCGTCGTAGGTAGAGTTAGTGATCACCGCGTGCACCGGCCAGCTGGCTCCCGGCGTTGCGTCCACCTTCTGCTGAATTGAGACACGTGAAAACTCGCTCTGCGGAATACCCCCCAGAATACCAAAGGCATTACGGGTAGGCCGTAGGTAGATGGGCGTAACGTCGCTCATCATCAGCAAATGCGTCAGGGATTTATGGCAGTTGCGATCGATCAGCACTGTGCTTTTCACCGGAGCAGAGTACATGCCAACAATTTTGTTGGCCGTGGAGGTGCCGTTGGTCACCATATAGCTCCGCTCGGCATTGAAGGTACGGGCGATATACTCCTCTGCCTCTCTGTGCGGACCGGAGTGATCCAGCAGCGACCCCAGCTCCGTCACCGATACCGAGATATCCGACTTCATGGTGTTGGCACCAAAGAAGTCGTAAAACAGGCTACCCACCGGGCTTTTCTGAAATGCGGTTCCTGACATATGGCCGGGCGTACAGAAGGTATATTTCCCCGCGTTCACATAGTTAAAGAGCGCCTTTGTGAGCGGCGGCAGAATTTTATCGTAGTAGGCTTCCGTAACCTGCTGGATTTTATTAGCAATATCGCACGCAACATCAAGCGCATACTCAAAAAAATGAATATTCGCATCCAGGTCACGCAGCGTAAGATCGAGTGCGCTGTTCTTATTGGCAAACATATACATCGGGAGACGATCGTTGAGAGCACTTATCTGCTGGGTCAGACTGAGGTTGTAGCTATCCCAGTCAACAATCACGCCGCAGATTTTGGCGTTATTGTTAATGAGCCCCAGCAGATCGTCTGCATCCTCAGGGTAGAGAATACGGAAATCCATTGCACCTAAGCGCTTGCTCAGCTCCTGCAGTGCGGTCTCTTTAAAAATAACGCCAGGGTGATTCATTATTGCTATGGTTTTCATTTTAATATCCTTATTTAGTAATCAGAGTGTGTTTATCTTGCTTATCAATAAAAATTCCCCAGAACGACCAGCCTGCAAATGTGGTCAGCGCGCCGAGCATCATCGCCTCCTCTCCAGAGGCATAGAGGGCGTAGAAGCTGTAGACAGTGCCGATCAGGGCGGTGCAGGCGTTGATTCTGAACTGGGATTTGGTGACCTCTGCCAGGCGCTGCATGGGAATAAGCGCCGCCATTGAGAGGACGTAGGGGATAAGGTTGGTAATAACCGCCAGATTAACCAGGCTGTTAAACTGTTTATTCAGGGAGGGGCTAATGGTCATTAATGCCAGCAGCGTCTGGATAATGCCGAGAACGATCATGCCGACAACGGGCGCGTCGGCTTTCGTGACGCGGGAGAAAATAGGCGGGAAATAACCGATATCCGCCGAGGATTTAAAAACCCGGCCCACGGTAAACTGCCACCCCAACAGGGAACCGATACAGGCCAGGGTCATGAGCAACATCACCACTTTCCCGACGAAGGGGGTAAACATGCTGGCGTACGCCAGACCAAAAGGCGCGGTGGAGTTGAGCAGGTCGGCGTTAGGCACGATGCCGGAGATGACATTCGTCGACAGGATATAGATGACGGCGCAGGCCAGCGTGCCGCCAAATACGGCGATAGGGACATTCTTTTGCGGGTTCTCGACCGCATCCATATTCGCGCAGGCTGACTCCAGACCTAAAAACGCCCAGAGCGTCATTGAAATGGAGGTAGAGACTGCGGAGAAGAAGCTGCTGTGGTTAGGGTTCCATGCACTGATATAGAGCGAAGGTTTAAACCAGAACCAGCCGAAAATGCTCAGGCCAACAACCGGGATAATCACGCCCCAGACGGTCACGGAGCCAATACGCCCGGTGATTTTTGCCCCGCCAAAGTTACAGATTGTGGTCACCCAAATAACCGCGATGGTCGCCATGCATGCCCCCACCGGCGAGAGAACCACGCCGAGAAGATCGCTGCCGTAACCTACCGCAGAAATGGCGATGGCAATATTGGCAATTAACAGGCTAATCGCATAGGTATAGTTAGAAATAAAGTTTCCGGACTTACCAAATGCATATTCTGCATAGCCGCCCATGCCGCCGCTTTTTTGGCTAAACAGGCCACACTTAGAGAAAGCGTAGGCTAGCGCCAGCGATCCCAACGCCGTGACGAACCACGACAGAATAGATATTGTTCCTACTTCAGCTAATTTCGTCGGCAGCATAATAATTCCCGACCCCATCATATTAACGGCTGTTAATACGGTGAGCTGAAGCACACCCATTTTATTTCCAGGCTGACTCATAATGCCCTCTTACAGATATAAAAATAGATTGCCAGTAATATTTAATTACTGTCCTGTTGATAATGCGTTTTTTACTGCGCTGAAATATTCATGGCACGGCGTTGTTTATAGTTCGCCAGCGGGTGCCTCTGTCAGTGCGTATCCTTCTGCCTGGCATAACGGCTGGGCCAGATCTGCGCGGGTTCTACACCAATCGCGTCGGCAATAATGCGTTCTGCTTTTGGGTAGGCGCGTGAGAGCACATTTTTTAAGGTGTCCGGTTTGAGACCGGCCTGAATCGACAGCTCCCGAATTGAGTAGCCGCGCTTGTGAAGCGCGGCGACAATGTCGATACGACACCAGTCAGCCTGCGTGGCTTCAACTTTACTCATAATTCATCTAACCTCTTGTTCAACCCTATGGGATAATCCCGAACGTTAATCACCAGGTGTTAACGTGGGCGTATCATTGATCTCTTTTGAGATGAATAAAAGCGTTATTTGAAGAATTTGTGATTCTAAACTCGTTTTGTGGTCTCTATGAAGATCAGACTACCTAAACCGTCGCGGATGGACTAACAATGGAAGGCGAAGAGACAATTTCTTACCGTACAGCCGGGCAAGAGACGCTGGCGGACAGGCTAAGACTCCTGATTGGCAGCCGCAGTACCCGGGCGGCCGCTGAAGAGTGGCAGCTACCCTACTCCACGCTGAATAACTACATCAGCCGCGGAACCGACCCCTCCTTTAATGTGGCAATAAAAATTGCCGAACGGGAGAATGTCTCCCTGGAGTGGCTGGCGTACGGCGGCACCCAGCGTACACCCCGCGCCCTGAGCGAGAATGAGGCCCGGTGGCATGCTACGTCCAGGCCGGTTGACGATCCGCTGCAGTTCGCCTGGTCTATGGTCTATTCATCGCTCGACGACAGCGAGCGTGAGGCGCTGCTGCGCGTTATTCATAAAGAGGGCGTGCAGGGGATCATGAGCCATGCCGAGATCTTCGGCCCGCTGGCGCGGCATATTGCCTCGCTCTCCACCAGCGAAAAGAACCGGTTTATGCATGAGGCGATGTTGATTATCGATAAGATCAGGCGCGAGGCATCCGCATGATGCTTATTAGAGGCTCTGCTAACCCCAATTAAGATCATTTTGATCTCTTATTAGATAAAACGCTTGCTTTTGCCTTGCGCCTGGCCGTAGATTGTTGTGAAAACAGCGATACACAAGGAGGGGCTATGAGCGAAGAGAGAGCAGTGTTTGAACACGCGGTAACGGGCGAACGGGAAGTGCGCCGCGAAAAACTGGCGCAGCTACGTGCGGAGGGCATCGCTTTCCCAAACGATTTTCGCCGGAACAGAACTGCAGACGAGCTTTATAAGCGCTATGGGGGTTGTGAAAGCGCTACGCTACAGGCTGAAAATATTCAGGTGGCCATAGCCGGTCGCGTAATGTCACGCCGCCTCATGGGCAAAGCGGCCTTTTTGGTTCTGCAGGACTGCGGCGGAAAAATTCAGGTCTATGCTGCCCAGTCCTCTTTGGGTGAGTCGCCCTATCAGCAGCACGTTAAGCGCTGCGATCTAGGTGATATTATTGGCGTCGAGGGCACGCTGTTTAAGACCCAAACCGGCGAGCTCACTCTACGCGCTATGCGGCTCGTGCCGCTGACCAAAGCCCTGCGGCCGCTTCCCGATAAGTTTCATGGCTTAGCCGATCGTGAGATGCGTTACCGACAGCGCTATCTGGACCTGATCGTCAACGACAGCGCACGCCAAACCTTTGTGACTCGTTCGAAGATCCTTAGCGCCATTCGCACGTTTATGCAGGCGCGCGGCTTTCTGGAAGTAGAGACGCCGATGATGCAGCCCATTCCCGGCGGTGCTTCTGCCCGGCCTTTCATGACCCACCATAATGCGCTTGACCAGCAGATGTACCTGCGTATTTCACCTGAGCTCTATCTAAAAAGGCTGGTGGTGGGCGGCTTCGAAAGGGTATTCGAAATCAACCGCAATTTTCGCAATGAGGGCATTTCAGTCCGCCATAATCCAGAATTCACCATGATGGAGATGTATGAGGCCTATGCCGACTACAACGACCTTATTACCTTCACCGAATCGCTCTTCCGGCACGTTGCCGAGACGGTATTAGGCACCACAACTGTTCACTACGGCGACTGGACGTTTGATTTTGGCCAGCCGTTTGTCCGTCTGACCATGACCGACGCGATCCTCCGCTACGGCGACGGTATTGTCCCTGCGGATCTGGCGTCGTTGGAAGCGGCGCGGAGTCTCGCCGACCGCTTAGGCATTGAGATTGATGCGGGCTGGGGACATGGCCGCCTCATCACCGAACTCTTCGATACGGTCGCTGAGAAGCAGCTTATTCAGCCTACGTTCATTACCGAGTACCCGGCGGAGGTCTCCCCGCTAGCGCGTAGAAACGACGCCAATCCGGACATCACCGATCGCTTTGAGTTTTTCATTGGCGGTAGAGAGATTGGCAACGGCTTTTCCGAGCTTAACGACGCCGAAGATCAGGCCGAGCGTTTTAGAGAGCAGGTGAAGGCGAAAGAGGCAGGAGATGACGAGGCGATGTTCTATGATGAGGACTACGTAACGGCGCTTGAATATGGATTACCCCCCACCGCCGGGCTCGGTATTGGTATCGATCGCATGGTAATGCTGTTCACTAACGCCCCCTCCATTCGCGATGTGATCCTTTTCCCGGCGCTGCGTCCGGTTAAACAGTAGTTATTTATCAATAAATACGCTCAACAGGAGGAGTGAATTGTGCAGCATTATTATCCACTACAACGTCAATACCGGCTGCCTCTGTACGCTTAATGAAAAGGGGGAATTTACGCTTGCTACCACCTTAACCGGCTGCAAGGTATTATCTGGCGATCTCCTCAGCAGTAATATGGAGTGTTATGGCCAGACAACGGTGTTGAATTTATCATCAAACCTTACACTGGATATTGATATTAAATATCGAACCCGTTCGGAAGCGCACGCGGTCAATTTGTTACAGAAAATGACACAATAAATTGCTTTTCTTCTCTATGTTAGGGATTAGTTTTCGGCTGTGGCGAGCTAATCCCTTTGCAAAATAAGCGCGATCCGATTTGCACTCTCAGCCTGACGGCATATCTTTAAATATACCCAATGGCAACCGAGGAGTGAACAGATGGCAAAGGTTCTGGTTCTTTATTATTCCATGTATGGGCACATTGAAACCCTGGCGCAGGCCGTGGCTGAGGGCGCAGGAAAGGTAGAGGGCGTCGAGGTGGTCGTTAAGCGCGTACCAGAGACCATGCCGCAGGAGCTGTTCGAAAAATCGGGCGGTAAGGCGCAGACAGCCCCGGTGGCTACCCCGCAGGAGCTGGCCGATTACGACGCCATTATCGTGGGCACCCCAACGCGCTTCGGTAACATGTCCGGGCAGATGCGTACCTTTTTTGACCAGACAGGTGGGCTGTGGGCGTCCGGTGCGCTCTACGGCAAAGTCGCCAGCGTATTCAGCTCCACCGGTACGGGCGGCGGTCAGGAACACACGATTACCTCGACATGGACTACGCTTGCACATCATGGGATGGTAATTGTGCCTATCGGCTATGGCACAAAAGAGCTGTTTGACATCTCTGAAGTACGCGGCGGTACGCCATACGGCGCGACGACCATTGCGGGTGGAGACGGCTCCCGTCAACCCAGCGAGGAAGAGTTAGCCATTGCCCGCTATCAGGGTGAATATGTGGCTGGACTGACCGTTAAGTTAAAAGATAAACCCTAACAGGAGAAGTAAGATGCCAAATCAGGAAGCAAAAGCTCATCACGTCGGCGAATGGGCAAGTATCCGTAATACTTCGCCAGAAATTGCCGAAGCCATTTTTGAAGTTGCCAACTATGACGAGAAGCTGGCAGAGCAGATCTGGGAAGAGGGAAACGATGAAGTACTGATTCGTGCCTTTAAGAAAACCGATGCGGATTCACTGTTCTGGGGTGAACAAACCATTGAGCGTAAAAACGTCTGATCCCCATGCCTCCCCTGCTTAAGCAGGGGGGGTAGCTCATTTCCTACCAGCCTAATGCCGTTCTGATTTCTCGCCGATAGCGCGTATCTATCTGTTCCGGTACCTGCTGAATATAGCTTTTCGCATGTTCCCCCTCCTCTCCCGTTAGCGTCCGCAGATAAGCGATTGCCGCTTCTGGCGTCGGGACTTTGCCCTCAATATCATCAATGCGTGCCGGGAGCGCCGTCCAGATAAGGGCATCGATGCCGCGAGGCCGCGCCCAGTCGGCGAGCAGCCCAGATGACTGAGGAGAGAGGGTCAACGATCCAACTCCATCCACCCGCTCCTCCGGGATCCCCTCCCGCTCGCGCAGCGCCTGGCAAGCCTCGCTGAGAGAGTGGGTGGCAAGGGTCGCCCAAAGCACCGGAACAGGCGTTGCGTTAATGCAGATGGCGGTAGCCAGCTCCCCGCCGTCGCTGACGCGCGTAAACTCGATGGGCAGTTCCGGGCCATCAGCCTGCCACTCACCCGCTACCGGCAGCGCGCCAGATTTCCACACCAGCGATCCCCACCCAAGACAAACAATTTTCATCAGTATTGCTCCTGTACATGCTTAAAACCGCCATTAAAGCTTTAACTATGAACGTGATAAAGCGCAACCCGAAAGCGATGTATTTTGCTTTACCTTGGCTGGCAAGCCTTCTATAGTAACGCCTGTATATATAACCAGGCTTCGAGGGTAGATGTGTGTTTGTTGAATTAGTGTATGACAAGCGAAACGTGGCCGGGCTGCCGGGCGCGCGTGAAATTATCCTGGACGAGCTAACGCGCCGGGTTCACCGCATCTTCCCGGACGCTGAGGTGCGCGTTAAACCGATGCAGGCTAACGGGCTAAACAGCGACGCCAGTAAAAGCGACAGAGAGAAACTGAACCGCATGCTGGAAGAGATGTTTGAAGAGGCCGACATGTGGCTTGTGGCAGAATAAAACCGCTTCGGCGGTTTTTTTATATGTGTCATACTCGTGTACACAGAAGAGATTTAAATATTCACTACCCAAATAATATTAACCTCATTTATTTATACACCGCCAGGCATTATCTTTCAGACGGAAACAAGAGATATGAAATCGATATTAACGATCGCTGCCCTTCTACTCTCCTTCACGGCCTGCGCCGCCAGTTTCGATTGCACGAAAGCGAAAGCTGCGGACGAAAAGGCGATTTGCGCTACTCCCTCCCTGAATGACAAAGATGTTGAAATGACAACAACATACCACCTTCTACGCGGATTGTTTGCTATGGGCGTACAGGGTGATATGCAGGACGCCCAGCAGGCATGGCTTAAAAATCGACGCCAGTGCGGCGGCGATATTACCTGTCTGACCCACGCCTACAATAGCCGTTTACAGCAGCTCAATGCTATGTATGATTCTATTAATAAGCCTCTTTAGATAAACTTTTGGTTAATACTTTCCAGAAAAGTAACAGTATTAAAAAGTACTGGCATATTGTTACTCGCTGAAATTAATTAGCCAAATTATTGGATGCAATATTCACGTATTATCACTACCGTAAGGAAAAGCAGCACAGCCTGACTGTGCTTACCGTAATAGGTCTTTAATGAAAGGTAGTATGATGAAAAAATTAGCAATGATGCTGGGTGCCTGTACGTTACTGGTTTGCGGTGCGGCCAGCGCAGCGAATGGTCAGGTTGCCGCTAACGCAAAATCCGCGTGCCAGGATAACCCAACGCAGTGCTCTCAGGCCAAATCTACAGCCAAAGCCACCGCGCAAAAGCAGGCCCAGGCGTCGAAAGATGCCTGTGCTAAAAATCAGTCCGCCTGCGATAACGCGAAAGCTAACGTTAAAAACGCGGCTAAAAAGTAAGCCCATCTTTACGCGGTGGGTTTCCCCGCCGCGCTTTCTTACCGGTCGACATGACAGAAAACAGCCATTAACTATGTCCGATATTGAATCTTCAACGGTAACCGAAGCCATGCTGCTGAACGACGGTATTGCCGAAGCGCTTGAGCGTGCAGGCCTCTGGCGTCGGGCAGCCACCCGCTGGCTACATATTTTCGATCGCGTGGAAACAGATCGCGCGCGTGAACGCATTGCTCTGCGCCGGGAAGCCTGCCTGCGGATGGCAAGCAGTGCCGCAGGAAGTGAGGGCGGCCAAAAATGCCATAAGCGTCACCGCATGTTGCTGGCGATAAAGTAGCAGTTTGCTCCCCTCTCCTGCTTCCCGCCGCTCGACCTACAGACCGTGATCCTTTTCTCCTTTTAAGAAATTACCTGCGCAAACCGTAGACAGTTTAACAACTCGGCCTTATCGTTAACATGAATAATAAATCATTATTGAATAAATATTCAATGTGGAGAAAACGATGAACGCTACCTTTGTTAAATCCGTCCTACTCGCTTCGATGATTGCTGCTTCCGGTTCGCTGTTTGCTGCTGATAACGGACTGATCGCCATCATTACCCCTTCCCACGACAACCCTTTCTTTAAAGCGGAGGCCGACGGCGCGGCGGCGAAAGCCAAAGAGCTGGGTTATACCACCCTTGTCGCCTCGCATGATGATGACGTGAATAAGCAAAACCAGCTGATTGAGACCGCCATTGCCCGTAAGGCAAAAGCGATCATTCTCGATAATGCGGGAGCAGATGCTACCGTCGGGCCGCTGGAAAAAGCCAAGGCCGCAGGCGTTCCGGCCTTCCTGATCGATCGTGAAATTAACAAAACCGGCATCGCCGTGGCGCAGATTGTCTCTAATAACTACCAGGGCGCACAGCTGGGAGCTGAGAAATTCGCCAAGCTTCTGAACGGTAAAGGCACCTATGTCGAGCTGCTGGGTCGCCAGTCGGATACCAACGCCAGCGTCCGCTCCCAGGGCTACCACGACATTCTTGACGACTACCCGGACATGAAGATGGTGGCGCAGCAGACCGCCAACTGGAGCCAGACCGAAGCGTTCAACCGTATGGAAGCCATTCTGCAAACCAATCCGGATATTGTCGGCGTGATCTCCGGTAACGACACGATGGCGTTAGGCGCCGAGGCCGCGCTGAAGGCCGCCGGTAAGACGAATGTTATCGTCGTCGGTTTCGACGGCAGCGACTACACCCGCGACTCCATTATTAACAAAGGCAATATTAAAGCTACCGTTTTGCAGCCGGGCTGGGAGCAGGCGCAGATGGCCGTTGTTCAGGCGGACTACTTCCTGAAAAACGGTAAAGCGCAGAAAGACGAAAAGCAGCTGATGGATTGCGTCCTGATCGATGAGTCAAACGCTAAAAAACTTAACATGTTTAAACTCAGCGAGTAAGGCGGAGGCGCTATGGGCTTAAAACAATGGGGTGTCGCGCTGATAGGGTGCACCACCCTGTTGCTGACGGCCTGCACGGTGGTGGATCTGGATGAAAACGGCAAGCCAATTATGCCTGCCGATCCAAATGCGAAACAGAGTTTCGACAATCTGACCCCGCAGCAGATCGCGCAACAGACCTGGCAGTCCCGCGTTATGGATGCCGCTAACCAACACGCGCTGGATGCCAGCGCGTTTACCAGCCAGCTGAAAGCCGCCAGCGGCGCACCCCGGAGCGTTTTTGTTCGCCTGACCAGCCAGGTGACCGCCGTTGACGTCAGTAACCCGCGCGAGCAGAAGCTGACCTTCACCGTCGACAACCAGCCACTGACGATCCAGCTCGGGCCGGTAATGCGCGGCAACGCCATCCGCGATGCCACCGGCTTTAAATTTGAAGACTTTACTAACCAGGTGCAGTTCGCCCAGCTCTCCCGCGCCTACAACCGCGAAGCCGCGAAGCACCTGCCGAAAATCGACGCCGGCTGGAACGGTAAACCGGCCACCGTACTGTTTGCCGTGACGCTGACCAACGGCAAAGCGCAAGACGCCGCCGCGCTGGATATCAAACAGGAGGCACAGTAATGAGCGTTACCCCTGTTGATGACATTATTCTGCGCACGCGCGGTATCTCGATGCTCTTTCCCGGTACCGTGGCGCTGGATAACGTCGACTATAACGTCTGGCGCGGCAAGGTGAACGTCATCATTGGCGAGAACGGAGCCGGTAAATCGACGCTGATGAAGATCCTGGCCGGCGTTCAGCAGCCCAGCCTTGGCGAGATCCTGCTTAACGGCGAGCCGGTACACTTCCCAAGCACCCGCGCGGCGGCGGCCCACGGGATCGGCATGGTGCATCAGGAGCTGAACCTGTTTGAAAACCTTAACGTGGCCGAGAATATTTTCCTTGGCCGCGAGCTGCAAAAAGGCGTCGCGCCCATCAATGAGACCGAGCAGGAGCGGCGCGCCGCCGAGCTGCTGCAACGCCTCGATCAGCCCATCTCCCCGCGTGAGCTGGTGGGCAACCTCAAGGTCGGCCAGCAGCAGCTGATAGAGATTGCCAAGGCGCTGGCGGAGGATGCAGACATTCTGATCCTTGACGAGCCCACCTCGGCGCTGAGTAAAACCGAAGTGGAGATCCTGTTTCGGGTGATCCGCGAGCTGACTCGCCAGGGGGTGTCGATCATCTATATCTCGCACCGCCTGGAGGAGTTAATGGCCATTGGCGACGTCATTACCATCCTGCGCGACGGCAAGTTCCAGGCAGAAGCGAAGGTGAAAGATATTGACGTGCCGTGGATCGTCCGCGAGATGCTCGGCAGCGATCCGGTGAGTAACTTTCTCGAGCCGGGCCGCACCTTTGGCCCTCCGTTGCTGGAGGCGGAGCATATTACCTGCGTTAACGCCGCGGGCAATACGGTGGTTAACGACGTCAGCTTTAAGGTGCATGCCGGAGAGATCGTTGGCATTTACGGCCTGATGGGCGCCGGGCGCACCGAGCTTTTTGAGTGCCTGCTGGGCACCGAGCGTAACTACTTCGGCAAGCTATGGCTCGACAGCAAGCCGGTGCCCCAGCGTTTGGCGACCGCTGACCGCATTCGGATGGGGATGAGTCTGGTACCGGAAGACCGCAAGCGAACCGGGATCTTCCCTATCTCCTCGGTGGCGAGCAACCTGACCATCGCCAGCCTGTGGCGACGCCTTCAGCGCGGGCTGACTATCGCCAGTAAAGAGGAGGATGCCGTCGTGGCGGGCACCATTGGCGATCTGTCGATTAAGGTCTCCTCGCCGGAGGTCGAGATCCAGGCGCTGAGCGGCGGCAACCAGCAGAAGGTGGTGATTGGCCGCTCGCTGCTGACTAATCCGAAGGTGCTGTTTCTCGACGAACCGACACGCGGTATTGACGTCGGCGCCAAAGCGGATGTGTTTCGCATGATGGTACAGCTCTCTCAGCAGGGGATCGCGGTGGTCTTCTCCACCTCGGATTTAAAAGAGATCATGGCGGTTTCCGACCGTATTCTGGTGATGTCCGGCGGCAAGCTTACCGCCGATATCGTTCGCGATCGGGCCGAAGAATCAGCGCTGGTCACAGCAAGTGCTCAGGGGTTTTAAGATGAAAACAGTCCAATCGGCAGCGTTAACGCCGCGCGGCGCAGCGTCGCTCTCTCGTGAAAACATTCTGCTTATTCTGTTAAAGCTACGTACCTTTATTGCCCTTTTTCTGATCGTCGGCTTCTTCACCGTGATGGTGCCGGGATTCCTGTCGGCAGGCAGCATGGTGATCATGATTAAGCACATCGCCATCAACGCGTTTCTGGCGCTGGGGATCACCTTCGTGATAATCACCGCCGGAATCGATCTCTCTATCGGTGCAACGCTGGGCCTGTGCGGGATGATCGCCGGGTGGATGATCACCAAAGGTATTGTGCTGCCGATGTTTGGTATCGCTATCTTTCCCAGCGTCTGGGTAATCGTCCCGGTGGTGCTGCTGATCGGCGCGCTGATAGGCGCGGCCAACGGCTGGATCATCACCCGCTATAACGTCGCCCCCTTTATCTGTACCCTTGGCACCATGTACGTGCTGCGCGGCGCGGCGATGCTCACCTCCGATGGGCAGACCTTCCCCGGACTCTCCGGAAACCCGCTGCTGGGCAATACCGGCTTTGATGAGATCGGGGCCGGATCGCTATTCGGCATTCCGTGGGCGATCTGGATGATGATCGCGCTGGCGCTCATTATTGCCTACGTGGCTCGCCGCCTGCCCTTTGGCCGCCACGTCTATGCCATTGGCGATAACGAGCGCGCCGCCGAACTCTCCGGCGTCAAGGTTAAACAGGTTAAGATTCTGGTCTATATGCTCTCCGGCCTGTGCGCGGCGATTGCCGGGATTGTGGTCTCCGCACAGCTGGTAGCCAGCCATCCGGCCAACGGCACCGCCTTTGAGATGAACGCTATCGCAGCGGTGGTGCTTGGCGGTACTTCTCTGGCGGGCGGGCGCGGCACCATTCTCGGCACGCTGATCGGCGCCTTCGTCATCGGTTTCCTGGCCGATGGTCTGGTGATGATGGGTGTTAGCGAATTCTGGCAGATGGTCATTAAAGGCATCGTCATTATCGTGGCGGTCATCATCGACCAGATGCAGAACCGCATGCAGCAGAAAGCCGCCGTAGTGGCGCAGAAAGCGGTGATGGAGGGCAAATAGCGCCTCGCTCTCTCTTCCCGGGCGGTACACGCCCGGGAAGAGGCAGATTACTTCTTCATCAGGCTGCGGGCGGTGGCGAAGTCGGTAATTAACACATCGATGTAGTTCCCCTCTAGCGCGCCGCGAATGGCGTTGCTTTTCTCTAAGCCTCCCGCCAGGGCAATAACGTGCTGGCAGGCGCGCATCTGCGCCAGTTCCATGCCGATTACCGGATCTTCCTCCTGGCTCAGCACCGGATTGCCCGCCGCATCGTAGTAGTGCAGGCAAATATCCCCTACCGCACCGCGCTCGGCCAGCAGGGTCAGCATCTCTTCGTTGTAGTAGTTGCCCGAATTTTTCAGCAGCTGGGATGGCTCCAGCTCGCCGATGCCGACGATGGCAACATCCACCTCGTCAAATTTCGCCACTGCCGCCGCCACGTCCGGGCTGTTGACCAGTCGGGCGCGCTCTTCCACCGAGTGCTCAATGCTCTGGGAAGGCAGCAGCCACGCCGGGCAGCCCAGGTGGGCCGCCAGCTGCTGGGTAAGAATAGTGGCCTGCACGTTGCCGTTGGGGCCGACGCCCCCCAGCAGCTGGATCACCCCTGCTGCGCGGATATTCTGCGGATGCATCTCATCCACCATACAGCGAATGGTGCTGCTCCACGAGGAGATGCCCACCAGGTCTTCTGGCCGGACGCGGGTTTCAACATAGTGCGCCGCCGCGCTGCCAATAGCGTGTTTAAGCTGCCCGTTGCTGGCGCTCTCGCCAACATCCACTACGATGGCCTGACGAATGCCGTAGCGCTCTTCAATGGCCTTCTCCAGCTCGACAAAAATATTGGTCGGCTGAACCACGGTGATTTTCACCAGGCCCTCTTTCTGACAGCGCGTCAGCGCGCGTGAGACAAATGATTGTGACAGGTGCAGCAGTGAGGCGATTTCAGACTGCTTTCTGTTTTCGCTGTAATAGAGCGTGGCGATCTTCACCAGCAAGCGTTGTTCATCCTGCTTCGACATAACATTCCCCTTGATTTTATGTCTGTTATTTTTATGCATACCTGAATAGATAACAAGCACGCCCTGATTTTTGCTTGATGAAGCAACTGTGATCGTTTTCTCCTTTCTCAGAAAATTGCCTGCACACCTCGTGACAAAGGGAAAAGTAGCGCATATCTTACTCTCATGAATAATAAATCATAAATGAATATATATTCAAGAGAGATTACTGGAGAGAGAGCAATGTCCCGAATTCCGCAGAACCTCACCCTGGGCGTCATTATCGGCAACCGTGGGTTTTTCCCCAGCTATCTGGTCGCTGAAGCGCGCGAACAGGCCACGGCGCTCTTTGCCCGGCTGGGTATCAACACGATTATGCTTGACGATACGCAGACCGAGCTGGGCGGGGTCGAAACCCGCCAGGATGCGAAGATCTGTGCCGAGCTGTTCCGCACCCACCGGGATGAGATCCACGGCGTGGTGGTGCTGCTGCCTAACTTTGGCGATGAGAAAGCGGTGGCTGAAACCCTGCGCCTCTCAGGGCTCAACGTCCCGGTGCTGATCCAGGCCGAGGAGGACAATCTCGATAAGATGGGGCTGGCGACCCGCCGGGACAGCTTCTGCGGCAAGATCTCCCTCTGCAACAACCTGCGCCAGTACGGCATCCCTTTTACCCTGACTACCCAGCACGTCTGTGCCCTCAGCGGCGAGGTATTTGAAAAAGATCTCCGTCGCTTCGAGCAGATCTGCCGCGTGGTGAGCAGCATGCGCGGCGTACGCGTCGGCGCCATCGGTGCTCGCCCGGCCGGGTTCAACACCGTGCGCTACAGCGAGAAACTGCTTGAGCGGCTGGGTATCGCCGTTGAGACGCTGGACCTCTCCGAGGTCTTTACCCGGGTTAAGCAGCTGCGCGATGATGATATTCGCGTCGATGAGAAGCGCCGCCTGCTGCTCGATAACGCTGACGCCAGTGGGATCCCGGCAGACAAGATTGTCACGATGGCGAAGCTGTTCGTGGTGATCAGCGAATGGGTCATCGCCAACGACATCGACACCACCGCCATCCAGTGCTGGACCTCGTTGCAGGAGAACCTTGGCATCAACGTCTGCTCGATTATGAGCATCATGTCCGGACAGCTGATGCCCAGCGCCTGCGAGGTGGATGTGATGGGTGCGCTCTCAATGTACGCCCTCGCCAGCAGCAATATGAGCCCGGCGTCGATTGCCGACTGGAACAACAACTTTGGCGACGATCGTGACAAGTGCGTGCTGTTCCACTGCGGCAACTTCGCGGCGGCCAGCCTTGAGGACCCGCATATGGGCACCGCCGATATTATCGGCACTACCGTCGGGAAAGAGAACACCTGCGGGGCGGTGCATGGTCGCCTGAAGAGCGGGAACCTGACCTACTTCCGTCTGAGCACGGACGATCTCACCGGCGAGATCAAGGCCTACGTCGGCGAGGGCCAGTCGGTGGACGATCCGCTGGATACCGTCGGCTGCCGGGCGGTAATTCAGGTCCCGCACCTGGAGAACCTGCTGGCCTGGATCTGCCGCAACGGCTTCGAGCATCACGTGGCCATGAACCACTCCGCCAGCGCCGAGATTTTGCAGGAGGCCTTCACGCGCTACCTCGGGGTCAGCACCTATCTGCACCGGTAGGATGAGGGTTATGCCGGGCGGCGCTGCGCCTGCCCGGCCTACGGCACGGAGAAATTTGTTGCCTCGTAGGCCCGGTAAGCGCAGCGCCACCGGGCAGTTTCAGGTGTAAAAAGTTACTCCTCGAACCAGCCGTCAATCGGGTCGTCATAGCCTGCCCAGCGCTGCGGGCCTTCGGCCATCTCCCGATCCGTCAGCAGGGCGGCATCCAGCTGCGCCCGTAGCCGCGCCTCGTCCATCTCCATCCCGATAAACACCAGCTCCTGACGGGCATCCCCGACCCCCTCAAGCCAGTTGGCCATAATAAACTGCAACGACGCCTCATCTTCCGGCCAGCGCTCACGGGGAGTGCTCGCCCACCAGCTTCCCGCCAGACCCTGACGCGCTACGCCCCCCGCATGGGACCAGGAGCCGGCAAACTCTGGCCGGCTAGCGAGCCAGAAGTAGCCTTTTGAGCGCACCACACCGGTCAGCTCGTTCTCCAGCACCCGTGCAAAACGGGCCGGGTGGAACGGCCGCCGGGCGCGGTAAGCAAAGCTTGTGATGCCATACTCCTCCGTCTCCGGGGTATGCTCTCCGCGTAGCTCCTTGAGCCAGCCCGGCGACTGGGCGGCTTTGGCGAAATCAAACAGGCCGGTATTCAATACCTCGCTAAGCGGCACCTGGCCGAATTGCGTAGTGACTATTTTTGCCCCCGGGTTGAGGGAGCGCAGAATAGCCAGTAGCCTGCGCTGCTGCTCGTCGCTAATCAGGTCGATCTTGTTAATTACCAGCACATCACAAAACTCAACCTGTTCGATCAGCAGATCCACCACGCTACGGGTATCGTCCTCCCCTAATGATTCACCCCGCGAGTGGATGCTCTCTTCCGAGCCGTAGTCGTTAAGAAAGTTAAAGGCATCGATGACAGTAACCATCGTATCGAGGCGCGCCACGTCCGCGAGGCTTCGCCCCTCGTCGTCGGCAAAGGTAAAGGTCTCCGCCACCGGAAGCGGCTCGGCGATGCCGGTAGACTCGATGACCAGCTGATCAAAACGCCCCTCCCGCGCCAGGAGGTTGACTTCAATAAGGAGATCCTCCCGCAGCGTGCAGCAGATGCAGCCGTTGCTCATCTCCACCAGTTTCTCGTCGGTGCGCGACAGCTCGGCCCCACCATCCCTTACCAGCGCGGCGTCAATATTGACCTCTGACATATCGTTAACGATAACCGCCACGCGTCTGCTCTCCCGGTTGTTCAAAATGTGGTTAAGCAGCGTGGTCTTCCCTGCGCCCAAAAAACCAGACAGGACAGTGACCGGTAATCTTTTTACTTCGCCTGTGTTAATGCGTGTTTCTGCCATTTCGCTCACCCTGTGTTATTTTAGAAATGTTATAACATAACAAAAGCGAGCGTTAAAGGATGGAGATAGCGAAGCAGGATGGAGTAAGAAAAAATCGAGGCGTGTGGGGCATCGGCACAGAGCGAAGCGACGATAACCGTGGTTCAGTGGATCGTTTTACTGCCAGTAAGGTATTCGTTACCTACCTGAAAGCTGCCGTACTCCGAGGATTGCGCCATAAGGCTGCTTTGTACCTCAATAATGGCGTTGGTGCATGCCTGCTTTCTGAATGCCATCTTTTCTGAAACGGCCATACACTGCAGTTTTTCTATCAAACTGTATGGCGTAATGGGATCGCCTTCGCTAAAAAGAGCAAGAATGGCTTCTCCCAGCACAATATCAGTCAATCTTTTATCATCAAATCTAGTCATATCTGTGCCAGTTGCTTCTTTTGCCGGGTATCTTAATACGGTACGACGCTAAATAATCGAGCCCGCATTGTACAGGGTTTTCATCTATCACAACCCGATTTTCAGACTCCAACTCCCCACATTGATCAGGTAGTTTCAGTTATGGTGATACCGAAAAAATATCTATGGCAAAAAGGTACCTCCGATAGTGTAGACGGCATCCCCATTTCTGCCAGAGCCCGCAGCAGGATCCTCTGGTGCGATCGTTATTTAAACCAGACGAATACCGGCATCGACAAAAAAGAGCGCGCCTGTACAGCCGCGCGCGTCGTCAGAGGCGACAAACAGCGCCATCGCGGCCACATCCCGCCCCTCCAGGGTAATATCAAGCGACTGCATAGCGTTGATCTCCTGCTCTGACTGCGGCGTACGCCACAGTGCCTGCTGGCGCGGGGTAGAGATTGCGCCGGGAACAATACAGTTCACCCGAATGCCAGACGGCCCCAGCTCCCGCGCCAGCGTCTGGCTCAGCCCCACAATGGCCGCCTTTGCCGTGGTGTAGCCCACCATGCCCGGCCGCCCCTTCATAAACGAGGTTGAGCTGGTAAGAATAATATTGCCCCCTGCCTGGCTCTTCATCAGGGCCGCAACGGCCTGGCTGGCAAAAAACTGGTGATCGAGATTTACCTCCAGGCTGGCACGCCACCCTTCAGGCTCCACGGCGAAGGTATCGTGGCGATCGTCACGGGCAGCATTGTTGATCAGCACGTCAATCCCCCCCTCCTGTTCGGCAATAGACGCAATTGCCTCTCTCAGGGCCGGAATATCGCGCAAATCGGTAAAGTGAAACTGCGCACCGCTGGCCTCCGCCACCGCGGCTCCGGCGTGGCTGTCGATATCGAGAAAATGTACGCGGCTCGCCTGCTGGCTGAAGGCCGCAACCAGATCGGCGCCAATCCCGCTGGCGCCGCCGGTAATCACCACCACCTTATCCTCCAGGCTGGCATAACGGGTATAACGGTGCTCGGTCATCGCGTCTCCTCTCTTTCTCCTGTCAGCAGGGCCTGCATGACCGTGCCGTCCAGGGTATCCTGCTCCACGTCCAGCAGATGAGCAATGGTTGCGCCGGGATCCGCCATCCGGTACGGGCCATAACGATGGCGATCGTGAGAGTAGCCTTTGCGAATTCCCGCCCCGAAGGCAAGCAGCACGCCGTAGTTAGCGGTATGCGCCGTCTCGGCCGTCGGCTTTTGCGGGCCGTGATTGGCCCCCGGTGCGGCTACCGGACAAATATCCTCGCCGCCGAGGCTGGTACCCCAGACAAAGCCGGTATCATAGGTAAAGAGCACATCGCCAGCATGCTCTCCCCAGTAGCCGATCCCCACCGCATCCTCTTTGCGCACCGCCCAGGCCACGGCGTAGCGGGTTTGCCCCCGGTGTTCAATATGCCAGTTATGCAGCAGGTGCAGGAGTCTATCCTGAATTGCACCATACTCCTCCGGGGCAACCCTGGCAGTGTTGATAAAGATCTCCAGCCCGCCGCGCTCATCCTTTAGATAGACCTGGCTTTGGCTGCGCACCGGCAGGCCGTTTGCGTCCAGCGTCACCAGACCCTGTTTCGCCAGGTAGCGGTTTACGTCACACATAAAGTGATTCGGCACCGCCCCGTGGTCGGAGGCCAGCAGCAGCGTAGTCTCGTCATCCATGCTGTCGATGATTTTGCCGATCGAGCGATCGAGCACCTTATAGCACTCGCGAATGACGGCTTCATAGCGCGAAGCCTGCTGCGGATCGTAAAACGGCGAGGCCGGATCGTACTGCCCAAGACAGAGATGGTGCGACTCATCGATCAGGTGGTGCACCGCCGCCCAAAGGGCGTAGCCGTGCTGATGCGTTAAACGGAGGGCGCTCTCCGCCAGCCACAGCGACTGGCGTTCGGCATCCTCCAGGGTAGAGGCTAAATGCGCCTCATCCGGCGAAGCCTTCACCGCCCACTGGCTATGGAACGGTCCCAGCTCGTCGATAAGCTGCCGCGCCAGCACACTGTCTGAGGCGAGGCGCTGAGGATAGCTCACCTCGCTCTGGATAATCTCAATCTCCCGGGTGTGCGGTGCAAAACGTGCCAGCCAGAAGCGGACCGCGCCACCTTCAGCCACGTCCCCCAGCGGCAGCCAGCTGCTCCACGCCCCCGGCGTTAAGGTGACCTGCGTATCGCCCACGCCCAGCGTACGGGTCTGCACATCCAGCGCGAGCGTCACCTCTGGGCCATGCGCTGACCGGATCGTCAGGCGGTAGCGCCGCCCCTCCTCATCGCCAATCAGCGGCTGCCACAGCCCCTTGTCATGATAGGCCAGCGGCGAGGATGGCGGCCAGCCCAGCGTCTGCTGGCGGGCTTTGCCGGGCGGATCAAAGCGGGCGGCGTCGGTGGTAAAGATCGCCGGTGCGGCAAAGGTGTGCGGATTCGGCTCCGGGGCGGACCAGTAGGGAGAGAGGGTGAAATGGGGCGTCGGCGCAGCCACGCTCTCCGGGAAGTGGATCAGCGCGGCGCGCAGCCCCTGCGCTGCCATCTTTTGCAGCAGCGGCTGCGTGCGTGAATAGTCAGCCGGTAGCGCTTGCCCCCGCCACGAGGTGCCAGGGCTCTGTCCGCTAATAAACGCCGCCCAGTTAACATCGCCCCAGGCAGAGATATAGGGCAGCAGCTCGGTGGCTGCCCCCTGCTCCAGCATCCGGCTGATATGTGGCAGCTCGCCCTCGGCGGCAAACTTCTGGATCAGCGGCATCATTAATCCATCGACGCCAAACACAATCACTTTTTTATGCATTCCCCCTCTCCCGATCAATTCAGCCGCACGCCGCTGTCGGCATCAAACAGATGCGCATGACGGGCATCGGGCAGAACGTTAAGCGTCTCACCCGGCTGGGCCGCTACGCGCTGATGAAAAAGCGTAGTGACCTTGTGCTGGCCGATGTTGAGCATAATCTGCGTCTCCGAGCCGGTCGGCTCCACCACGTTGACCTGTGCCTTAATCGACGCTCCCGTGGCGAGGGTAAAGTGCTGGGGACGGACCCCATACAGCACCCGCTGGCCGACGTTCAGCCCCGGCGTCTGCGCCACCGGCAGCGCCACGCCATCGTCGGTAAGCACAACCCCCGGCTGCTCCACGCGCCCGGTAAAGAGGTTCATCGACGGTGAGCCGATAAAGCTGGCGACAAAGGCATTCGCGGGACGATCGTACAGCTCAAGCGGGGTGCCTACCTGCTCAATACGCCCATCACGCAGGACTACGATGCGATCAGCCATAGTCATAGCCTCGATCTGATCGTGGGTCACGTAGATCATGGTCGTGTTAAGCCGCTGATGCAGCGCCTTGATCTCGGTGCGCAGCTCTACGCGCAGCTTGGCGTCGAGGTTGGAGAGCGGCTCGTCAAAGAGAAATACTCTTGGATGACGGAGGATTGCCCTGCCCATCGCCACGCGCTGGCGCTGGCCGCCGGAGAGCTGGGCTGGCCTGCGCGCCAGCAGCGGCGTCAGGCCCAGCGTCTCGGCGGCCTGGCGTACCTGCCTGGCGATCTCATCTTTCGCTATGCTCTGCATCTTCAGCGAAAAGCCAAGGTTCTCCGCCACCGTCATGTGCGGGTAAAGGGCGTAGTTCTGGAAGACCATCGCTATGTTGCGTGCCTGGGGCGAGAGATCGTTAATCGCCTCGCCGTCCAGAATCAGCTCGCCGCCGTCAATGCTCTCCAGCCCGGCGATCATCCGCAGCAGCGTAGACTTGCCGCAGCCGGAGGGTCCCACCAGCGCGATAAACTCACCGTGGTGAATAGCCAGATCGAGACCGGGGATGATGGTCTGCCCATTAAAGGTTTTTACGATATTCTGTAGCGTCAGGGTTGCCATAGTTAATCCTTCACTCCTCCGGCAGTTAAGCCATGAACCAGATAGCGGCGCACCAGCAGCGTAAAGGCCACTACCGGCAGCATCACCAGCGTGCCGCTGGCGGCAATTTTGCTCCACTCCCACCCTTCGTATTGCAGGAAATTCACAATGGCGACCGGGGCGGTGACGGCGTTAGTCCGGGTTAAGATCAGCGCGTAGAAAAAGTCGTTCCACGAGAAGATGAAACAGAGAATGGCGGTGGCCGCGAGACCGGGCTTCACCAGCGGCAGTGAGACCAGCCAGAAGCTGCGCCACAGGGGACACCCGTCCATCCAGGCCGCCTCCTCCAGCGCCACCGGCACGGCGGAGAAAAAGGTCTGCATTAGCCAGATCACAATCGCCAGGTTAAAGGTGAGGTAAACAATAGCCAGACCAATAATGGTGTCCTGCAACCCCAGCCAGCGCCAGGCCAGAAAGAACGGAATGGTAAAGGCGATGGGCGGGGCCATGCGCGTCACCAGGATCCAGAGCGCCACGTAGCGGCGGGCGCGAAAACGCCAGCGGGTCAGCACCCAGGCCGCCGGCACGCCGAGCAGCAGGGAGAAGAAAGTAGAGAGTAGGCTCACCATCAGGCTGTTGCCAAACGGCTCGAGAAAGTTTCCGGCAATCAGCGCCCGGTAGGCGTCCAGCGTCGGCGTAAACAGCAGGGTTAGCTCGAACGCGTCCAGCGCCGGGCGCAGGGACATAATCACCATCCACAGAAAAGGCGCGAGGATGATGACCATCAGCAGCAGGGCCAGCAGCGTGCGCTTCCCCTTCAGCCGCCATGTTTTACGCCGGACGGCGGCTCTCACCTGCGGGCGGCCCACCTCACTCTGTTGTATTGTCATCGTTCCACCCTGCCCGGCCAATCAGCCAGCTTAAGATAAACACGCCTACCAGGATCACCACCGCGATGGCGCTGCCGTAGCCCCACCAGGAGAAGTTAAACGCCTGGATAAAGCCGTAGTAGTTGGTCACCTCCGTTACCGAGCCAGGCCCGCCATCGGTGAGGATGTAGATCAGCGGAAAGGCCTTGAAGCTGTCGATAAGGCGAAACAGGATACAGACCGCCAGCACCGGCTTCAGGTGCGGAAAGACCACGTAGCGGAAAATGTTGAACGGCGAGGCCCCATCGAGGCTGGCCGCTTCCCGTGGCTCATTGGGCACCATCTGTAACGCCGCCAGCACCATCAGCATGGTAAAGGGAAACCACTGCCAGACATCCGCTACCACAATTGCCCATAGTGCGGTGTCAGGGTTGGCAATCAGCGAATCCAGCGGCAGGTTAAACCGGTCCAGCACCTGGTGCAGCGGGCTGATATCCGGGGTGTAGATAATCTTCCAGATCAGCGCCACGATAATCGGCGGCAGCACCATCGGGATCAACAGCAGCGTGCGTACGCCGTTCAGCCAGCGCGAGGTGCCGTTTAGCAGCAGCGCCAGCAGGAGGCCAATCAGTACCTGAAAAAGGACGCTGACCACGGAGAGCTTAAGCTGCGTCACCAGCGAGTTGAGAAAGCGATCGTCATGCAGCAGCTGCTGATAGTTAACCAGCGGGTTGCTGAAGGTGAAGGTCGCCTCTGGATTGGTCAGGCTGAACGGCGTCAGGCTAACGATCAGCAGCGCCGCCGCCGGTATCAGCGTCAGCAGGGTCAGGACCACCAGCGAGGGGGCCAGCCCCAGCATCCAGGCATAACGCTGGCGCTGCCGCCAGCCGAGTGATTGTCCCATCGCCGTCCTCATGAGAGTTTCGCGCCCGCGCGTTTCAGGTCGGCAAGCGTCCCGGCCTGCGCCTGGGCCATCGCCTCTTTCGCCGACAGCTGGCCTGATGCGATCAGCGCGATAGCTTTATTGAGCTGCTGGTCGACCTGCGGATAGAACTCCACGGTACGGTACTTCATGTAGCCGCCCTTGCCCGCCTGGTCGATGGCGTCGATAGAGAGCTGAGCAAGGTCGACGCCGTTGATCACCTGCCTGCTGCGAAACGCCTGGGAGTCGATATCGCTGTGGCGGGTAGGCGAGCCGTAGCCTGCCTCCAGCGCCCGGGCGGTCATCTGCTTCGACAGTGACCACTGGATAAAGGCCCATGCTGCCTCTTTATTTTTCGAACCGGCCGGAATACCCAGCGCATGGGTCGCCATGCCAGGGAAGGCCCCTTTCGGCCCGCTAACCATCGAACCAAAATGCGCCGTTTTCAGGGTGCGCGAGGTCTGGGCATTGCCCAACTGGGCGAGGTAGGTCTGGCTGGCGTCGGAGACGTTGACCCGGCCCTGCTTTAACGCCTGCAGAGACTGGTCGGCGGTATAGGTGATCCCACCGTTGGGGCCGAAATCACGGATCAGGCGGGCAAAGTAGTCCGCCGCCTCGACGGCTTCCGGCGTATCGAGAGTGGGGAAGAGATCGTCCGGCGGCGTACGGAAGACGTTGCCCCCGAAGGCCTGCAGATAGGGGATAAAGGTCCAGCCGTAGTGGTTGTCGGTAATATACCCCGCTACGCGATCCTTTTTGTTCACCGCCTGCAATACCTTCACCAGCTCGTCGGTGGTTTTAGGAAACTCCAGCCCGGCCTGCTGGATCAGGTCGTAGCGCGAGGCTCCCGCCAGCATGGCTTCAACCACATAGGGGATCCCGTAGAGCTTGCCGTCGCGCCCGGTCTCCGCCGCCAGCGTGGCGGGCAGGAAGTCCTGGAGCCCCCAATCCTGCGGGGTCAGGTTTGGGTTGGCGATAAACTCATCCAGCGGCGTCAGCCAGCCAGCGTTGATCCAGCGGCTGGTGTAGATAAAGGTGACGTTCACCACGTCATAGGCCGAGCCGCGGGTCGATAGCTCCAGGTCGGCGCGCTGGTTGTAAACCGGAAACGCCGGGGTATCCAGCTGCACCCGCGCCCCGGTCAGAGCCTCAAACTCCGGCAGCCACTTGCGGATCAGCTGCGGCCACGCGGTGCTGAAGATAGAGACGTTAAGGGTCACGCCCTCATATTTACGCGCGACGTTGGCGCCGCGAGCGATGGCGGGCATCATGCTGTAAACGCCAAACGCCGCCATCGCTTTTAAGAGATCACGACGCTGCATAGTTCACATCCGTATGCTGGTTTGCGGAGAGGGATTCATTGCCTGCCGGCTGCGGGCGGGTAACGGTGCGGCTGCGGCTGCCGTCAATTCCTATCGCCGGTTCGCCCTCAACGGTAACCCGGCGCACCACGCGCGGCTGGTCACCGTAGTCGTTAACCGCATAGTGCTGGGTGCTGCGGTTATCCCAGATGACCACGTCATCCTGCTGCCACTGCCAGCGCACGGTATTCTCGAGGCGGATAACGCGGTTTTGCAGCAGATCAAAAATCTGCGCCGATTCACGGCTGTTCAGCCCCACCAGCTTCTTGACGAAATGGCCAAGCAGCAGCGCACGCTCGCCGCTTACCGGGTGGACATGCACCAGCGGATGCTCCGCCTCCCACACCGACGAGACAAAGACGTTTTTGTGGTGATTGAGACGATGCTCTTCGGTGACGATGCGCTCTGCGCCATAGTCATAGTTATTGCTGTGGATGGCACGCAGGGAGTCGGCCAGCCGCTTCAGCGACTCGGGCAGCTGCTCGTAGGCTCGGGCAGTGTTGGCCCAGACGGTATCGCCGCCGTACTCGGGAATGGTCACGCCACGCAGAATCGAAATCTTTGGAAAGGCTTCTACAAAGGTGACGTCGGTATGCCAGGAGTCAGCCCGGCCGCCGCCTTTGGAGGCATCCAGCTCAAACAGGCGGGTCCCTTGCGGGGCGGGGACGGTCGGATGCGCCACGATGTTGCCAAAGCGCGCGCCAAAGGCCTGATGGCGCTCATCGGTTAAATGCGACTGCTTACGGAAGAACAGCACCTTATATTTCACCAGCGCCGTCTCTATTTGGCGAAAAAGCGCATCGTCCAGTTCAGCAGAGAGGGAAATATTACGCACCTCCGCACCAATATTTCCGGCGACGGGGTGAATATCTAATAATTCGACATCTTGATTAGCAATGCGGCTGGCTAAGGTCATGGCTGTTTTCCTTCAGTATTGTCGGGAAAACAACTTTATTAATAAACTAATGCAGGCAAAAATATCTTTTGGTCATAATATAGTAATTCGCTTTGCATAAGCTAAGTTAAAAAACGCAAGAGCGGATAATTCCGCTCTTAGGCATTATTGACTGAGCGCTTCAAACTCCTGCCAGCTTACCTCATCGATCCAGATCCCCTCCTCCACCCGGCGGGCATAGGCCCTTAATTCCGGCTCGCCGGGGATCTGCACGTCGCGGCCATCCTGCCCGGTGCGGACCCAGTCGACCTGCGCCAGCAGCGCCTGCTTATAACTTTCTCCTGCCCCCAGCCGCTCGGGGTCGAAGATAATCGACAGCATATTATTGATGATGCCCGCCCGGGGAGGGATGTTATGGCTCTCGGTCTCGCCGCCGGTCAGCGCCGCGCCGAGCAGGCTGCATATCAGCGACAGCCCGGCCCCCTTATGACCGCCAAAGGGCAGCAGCGCGCCGCGCGGTTCGGTCATCAACACCGCCGGATCGGTGGTCGGCTGGCCGTTGGCGTCGACGATGCACCCCTCCGGCACCTGGCGGCCCTCGTTCCAGGCCACGCGGGCTTTGTTCCCGGCAATGGCGCTGGTAGCAAAGTCGAGCACCACCGGCGGACGGCCCTGCAACGGTACGCCGACGCAGAAGGGGTTAGTGCCCAGTCTGGCCTGCAGGCCGTCAAACGGCAGCACAGCCGAGGGGGCGGCCACGTTGGCAAAATGAATTGAGACCAGCCCAGCCTCAGCGACCTGCTCAGCCCAGGCACCAATGCGTCCCAGATGGTGAGCGTTGGCGAGGCCGACCATCGCCACGCCAAACTCCCGTGCCCGGGCAATCCCCGCCGTCATGGCCTGCTCGCCTAATAGCTGGCCGAAGCCGTGCCCGCCGTCAAAGGAGATAACCGGCCCGGCATCGCGGACCTGTGCTAAATGCGCTTTAGGATTGAGATCCCCCGCGACGATAGCGCGAATATAGCGCGGCAGCAGCGTGACGCCGTGGGAGTCATGCCCCTTTAAAGAGGCGTCAACAAGATTATCCGCTACCTTTTGCGCGATCTCTGGCGCGGTATTAACTGCCATCAGATGCTGCGTTAATAGCGTGCGAAGCTGCTGATGTGAAAATAGAGGCATACATGTACCCGCGATATTATCCCTGAAATGCCAGGGGATATTTAAACGAGTTTCGATTATAGCGGGATCGTTTCCGCTGCCTTATCTCATTTCCGGGAATCTATTTCTGGTTAAATCATTTCCTTTGGCGCCGCTGCTCTGACCATGATTGCTCATTATTAATAAATACTTTTCTGGGGTTTGGCATGAATAAACGGAATAGCTTAGTGGCCTGGACGCTGGCGCTTTCAACGCTGGGTGGAATAAGTCAGTCGGCGTTTGCTGAGGGGAATATCAGCATTGCCCAGCAGTTTGGTATCGGCTATTTAATTCTGGACGTGGTACGCGACCAGCAGCTGATTGAAAAAGAGGGCAAAAAAGAGGGGCTGGATATTAACGTCGAGTGGCGCACCATCTCCGGGGCAACCGGAATGAACGAGGCGCTGCTCTCAGGCGCGCTGGACGTCGCCTCGGCGGGTCTGCCGCCGCTGCTGACTCTCTGGGATCGCACTAAAGGCAGGCAGAACGTCAAGGCCATCGCCTCGCTGGGATCGATGCCTAACTATCTGCTCAGCAACAATCCGGCGGTGAAGAGCGTTAAGGATCTGACCGATAAAGACCGCATTGCGGTTCCGGCGGCTGGGGTGGGTTTCCAGTCGCGTACGTTGCAGATCGAAACCGCAAAACTGTATGGCAACGACGATTTCAAGCGCTTCGATAAAATCAGCGTTAGCCTGCCGCATCCGGACGCCAGCGCGGCCCTGATTGCCGGTGGCTCCGAGATCACCACCCACTTCTCCAGCCCGCCGTTCCAGTATCAGGCCCTGGAGCACAGCAACGTGCACAAAATTCTCAGCTCCTACGATGTGCTGGGCGGACAGGCGACCTTTAACGTGCTCTACACCACGCAGAAGTTCCACGACGAGAACCCGAAAACCTACAAAGCGTTCTACCGGGCGCTGAGCGAGGCGGCAAAGATTATCAATGCCGATAAAAATGCCGCTGCCGAGACCTACATTCGCGTAGAGAAGTCGCGCCTGCCGCTGCCGCTGGTGCAGAAGATTGTGAACGATCCGGAAATCAGCTTTACCGTCTCCCCCGAGCGCACCGGCGTCTACGCCGAGAAGCTCTATGAGCTTGGCGTCCTGAAGAACAGGGCCAGCTCATGGCAGGATTACTTTTTCAACGAAGCGTGGGAAAACCCAGGCAGCTAAGCCGCAACCCAGGAGGCCCAGATGGCAACTCAGCACAGCGATGGACCACTATTGCAGGTCAGCAACGTCGATATTGAATACCGGACCCGCGAGCGGCAGGTGCGCGCCACCCACGACGTCAGCTTTGATGTCTGGCCAGGGGACCGCTTTATTCTGCTCGGGCCGTCGGGCTGCGGCAAATCGAGCCTGCTGAAGGCCGCCGGTGGCTTTATCTCCCCCAGCAGCGGGCAGATCTCGCTGGCGGGGACGGCGATTAAGGAACCCGGGCCAGAGCGGATGATGGTGTTCCAGGAGTTCGATCAGCTGCCGCCGTGGAAAACGGTGCTGGAGAATGTGATGTTCCCCTTGCTGGCGAGCCGCAAGGCCAGCCGCGCCGAAGCTAAAGAGCGGGCGCTGCACTTCCTCAACAAGGTGGGGCTGGCGGAGTTTGCCGACGTGATGCCGCATATGCTCTCCGGAGGCATGAAGCAGCGGGTGGCCATTGCCCGAGCGCTGGCGATGAAGCCGCGCATCCTGCTGATGGATGAGCCGTTCGCCGCGCTGGATGCCCTCACCCGCCGCACGATGCAGGAGGAGCTACTGGCCCTGTGGGAGGAGGAGCGCTTCACCCTGCTGTTTGTTACCCACTCCATTGAGGAGGCGCTGGTGGTGGGCAGCCGCATCCTGGTGCTCTCTCCGCACCCTGGCCGCGTGCGGGCGGAGCTGAACTGCCACCAGTTCACCCTGAACGACTTTGGCAGCGAGGCGTTCCAGCACGCCGCCAGCCATATTCACGACCTGCTCTTCCCGGCTAACGGGAACATTACTTCACACTCAACCGGCAAGGAGCCCGCCTATGTCGCAGCCACCGTACATCCGTCCTGAGTTTGAGCGCGAGCTGCCGCCGCTGCGCAATCTGTCGGTAGAGACACCGCTCCCCATTGGTCAGCGTCTGTGGAACCAGGCCTGGCTGCGCAAGTCCCTGATCGTGCTGCTGGTGCTGGCGCTGTGGGAGATGGCTGCCCGCATCCAGCAGAACGATCTGATGCTGCCCGGCGTGCTACAAACCCTGCGCGTCTTTAGCGAGGATATGCACAACGGCGAGCTGCCGGGGAAAATTGCCAACTCGCTCAGCATCCTGCTGAAGGGCTACCTGATCGGCAGCGTACTGGCGCTGGTGGCCAGCGCCCTGGCGGTCACCACCCAGTTTGGCCGGGATCTGCTCAGCACCCTCACCTCCATGCTTAACCCGCTGCCGGCTATCGCCCTGCTGCCGCTGGCGCTGCTCTGGTTCGGGCTGGGCAACGCCAGCCTGATCTTCGTTATCGTGCACTCGGTTACCTGGCCCATCGCCCTCAACACCTGGTCGGGGTTCAGCAGCGTGCCGGAGACCCTGCGCATGGCGGGACGCAACTATGGCCTGAGCGGGCCGCGCTACGTCGCCACCATCCTGATCCCGGCCTCGCTGCCTGCTATTCTCTCCGGGCTGAAGATCGGCTGGGCCTTTGCCTGGCGGACGCTGATCGCCGCCGAGCTGGTGTTTGGTGCCTCCAGCGGCGAAGGCGGGCTGGGCTGGTATATCTTCCAGAACCGCAACGAGCTGTTTACCGATCGGGTCTTCGCCGGGCTGCTGACGGTGATCGCCATCGGTCTACTGGTGGAGGGGGTAGTCTTCGCCACCCTGGAGAAGGTCACCGTCAAGCGCTGGGGAATGCAGCGCTAGCGGGTTCAGCGCCGCTTTCGCTAAGCGCTCGCCAGGGCAGTCACCGCATAGCTAAACGCCGTAATGGCCTGCGCGACGTCATCAGCTTCCACCGACTCCGCCGGATGGTGGCTGATGCCACCCTTGCAGCGTACAAAGAGCATCCCCACCGGCCAGCGTTCAGCCATCGCGATGGCGTCATGCCCGGCTCCGCTGGGCAGCGACAGCGACGCACCCTGCGCCTGATGGACCGCATCGGTAAGCAAGCTCTGTAAACGTCGATCGCAAGGCGTAGCGGCGATGCGGTAGAACTCCTCGGCGCTGAACGTCAGCCCCCGGCGGGTGGCGATAGCCTGCGCCTGGGCCAGCAGCTCATTCAGCAAAGCATCCAGCGGCGCGTCCTGCGGTCCGCGAATATCCAGCGACAGCGCCACTTCGCCAGGTATAACGTTAACCGCCCCCGGCAGGCAGCGCAGCTCGCCTACCGTGGCAACCAGGTTGCCGCCCCGTTCATGGGTGGTGCTTTCTACAGCCACCATCCACTCGGCAGCAGCGGCCAGGGCATCTTTACGCTGAGCCATCGGCACGGTGCCGGCATGGCCCGCCTCGCCGGTAAAGCGACAGTTCAGGCGGCGCGCGCCGTTGATCGCCTCAACGACCCCCAGCGCCAGCCCCGCCTGCTCCAGGCAGGGGCCCTGCTCGATATGCAGCTCCAGATAGGCGGCGATCTCTTCCGTACGACGAGCCGCCTGCGCAACGCGGGCCGGATCCAGCCCGGCCAGCACCATCGCCTGCGCCACGCTGACGCCGCTGGCATCGGTCTGCATCAGCCACTGCGCCGGCCATCTCCCCGTCAGGCCACGGCTGCCGAGCAGGGTAATGCCAAACCGCGTCCCCTCCTCGTCGCAGAAGCCCACGATCTCAATCGCCTTCGCCAGCCGCTGCCCCTGCTGATGCAGGCTCTGTACCACCTCAATGGCCGTCAGCACCCCCAGCATGCCGTCGTAGCGTCCGGCGTTGCGCACGGTATCCAGATGCGAGCCTAACAGAACTGCCGGAGCGCCCTTCTGCTCGCCCTCGTAGCGGCCGCAGACGTTGCCCACGCTATCCTGCCAGACGATCATTCCTGCCTCTGCCATCCACTGCGCCACCCGCTGGTTAGCCTGCAGATGCTGCGGGGAGAGGTAGACCCGGGTCAGGGCGTCCGGCGTTTCGCTGATGGCGGCCAGCTCATCCGCACGGGCTATCACCCGCTCCGCCTGCTGGCGTGCTGGCTGGCTCATAGCGGACGCTCGCTGTGATAGCGATCCCACGCGGCCTGCATCGCCGCGCCCTGGACGGTGGGGAATTTAAGATAGTTCAGCACCGACTCCAACGCGCTCAGGGTAGTCATCACGCAATCTTTGCGGGCGTTATAGCCCATCGTGCCGATGCGCCATACCTTGCCGTGCAGCGGGCCAAAGGAGGTGCCGATCTCAATGCCGAAATCCTCCAGCATCAGCTTGCGCACCAGGTCGCCGTTGATCCCCTGCGGGATCACCACGCCAAGCACATTGTTCATCTTGTGCTTCAGGTCACCGAAGGTCTCCAGCCCCATCGCCTGGATGCCCGCCAGCAGCGCCTCGCCGTGTAGCTTATGGCGGGCGATGCCGTTATCCAGCCCCTCCTGAAGGATCAGACGCGCGCACTCCCGGGCGGCAAACAGTGCCGACGTCGCTTCGGTGTGGTGGTTCAGCCGCTCCGGTCCCCAGTAGTCCATCACCATGCCGAGGTCGAAGTAGTTGGAGTAGATCATCTCCTCTTCACCGTCGCGATGGTCAGCCGTGCGGATCCCCTCCTCGACGCATTTGCGGCGACGGATGACCTCCTCCATGCGCGGACTGAGGGTGATAGGTGAGGTTCCGGACGGGCCGCCGAGGCACTTCTGCATCCCCGCCGAGACCGCGTCCAGCCCCCAGGCATCGCACTCCAGGGCGTTGCCCCCCAGCGAGGCGGTGGCGTCGGTGTAGAACAGCACGTCGTGGCGGCGGCAGATATCCCCCAGCTCGTCGAGAGGCTGGAGCATGGTGGTGGAGGTATCCCCCTGCACCGTCAGCAGCAGGCGCGGGCGCACCCGCTTGATGGCGTCTTCGATCTGGTCGGGAGTAAAGACCTCGCCCCACGGCACCTCAATGGTGTGCACCTCCGCCCGACAACGACGGGCAATTTCACACAGCAGATGACCAAAGCGGCCAAATACCGGCACCAGCACCCTGTCACCGGGACGGATAGCCGACACCAGAATAGCCTCAATTCCCGCTCGCGAGGTACCGTCTACCAGCATCGTCCAGCGGTTTTCGGTGCGGAACACGCCGCGATAGAGGGCCATCACCTCGTTCATGTAGTGGGTCATCGCCGGATCGTACTGACCGATAAGCTGGCTCGACATCGCACGCAGCACACGCGGATCGGCGTTGATAGGCCCCGGCCCCATCAGCAGGCGCTGAGGCGGGTTGATTTGTGAAAATTGCGCGATATCCATGTTAGGTTCCTTAAATTAATCCAGCCCGCGTACGGAGGAGATAAACTGCTTCAGTTCACTGGTCTGCGGGTTGGCGAACAGCATTTTGCTGTCGCCCTGCTCCCACACTCTCCCCTGATGCATAAACACCACGCGGTCGCCCACTTCGCGGGCAAAGTTCATTTCATGGGTGACAAGGATCAGCGTCATCCCCTCTGCCGCCAGCTGCTCCAGCACCTTAAGCACCTCGCCCACCAGCTCCGGATCGAGCGCCGAGGTGATCTCGTCGCAGAGTAATACTTTGGGTGACATCGCCAGCGCACGGGCAATCGCCACGCGCTGCTGCTGGCCGCCGGAGAGACTGGAGGGGTAGTAGTCCAGCCGATCGCCCAGCCCCACCTTCTCCAGCATCTTTTGCGCCAGCTCGCGGCACTCGGCGGCGCTCTTTTTCAGCACCCGGCGCGGGGCCAGCATGACGTTCTCCAGCGCCGTCATGTGGGGGAACAGGTTGAAGTTCTGGAACACCATGCCGATGGAGCGGCTGATCTCCCGCGCCTGCGAATCCCGGTCGGTGATGGTCATGCCGCCCAGCTTGATGCTCCCCTCCTGGTAACCCTCCAGGCCGTTGATGCAGCGCAGCAGCGTGCTTTTACCCGATCCGCTGCGACCGATAATAGAGATCACCTCGCCCATATCGATATCCAGATCGACGCCCTTAAGCACGTGGTTATCACCGTAGTACTTCTGCATCTGATTAATGGTGATGAGAGGCATTGAATTTATTCTCCAGATAGCGGCTGTAGCGAGACAGCGGGTAGCACAGAATGAAATAGCCCAGCGCCACCAGCGCAAAGACTTTAAAAGGCTGATAGGTGACGTTGGTCAGCATCGTCCCGGCCTTGGTCAGATCGACGAAGCCGATGATCGACGCCAGCGCCGTGCCTTTGATCACCTGCACGGCAAAGCCCACCGTTGGCGCAATGGCGATGCGTAGCGCCTGCGGGGCGACCACCCGCCAGAGGGTCTGGCCAAAGCTCAGCCCCAGGCAGCGCGACGCCTCCCACTGCCCTTTCGGCAGGGCACGAATGCTGCCGAACCAGATATCGAGTAAAAAGGCGCTGGTATAGAGGGTCAGCGCCAGCGAGGCCGCCGTCCAGGGTGAGACGTCGATACCCAACATCGCCACGCCAAAGAAGGCCAGAAAGAGCTGCATCAACAGCGGCGTCCCCTGGAACAGCTCGATATAGCCGCGGATCAGGCGCTGCACCTGCCGCCCGCCGGTCAGGCGCAGCAGCAGGAGCGGCAGCGTCACCAGCGCGCCGCCGCTGAAAGCCACCAGCGAGAGCAGTACCGTCCAGCGCCCGGCCAGCAGCAGGTTGCGAATAATGTCCCAGTCGGTAAAGGTGTTCATCATGCCTGCACTCCCAGCCATCTCCGCCCCGCCGCCAGCAGCAGCTGACGCATGGCGATCGACAGAATTAAGTAGATCCCAGCCGTCACCAGATAGACCTCGAAGCTGAGAAAGGTCCGGGACTGGATCAGGTTGGCGGCAAAGGTCAGCTCCTCGTAAGAGACCTGCGATACCACCGACGATCCGAGCATGACGATGATGCACTGACTGACCAGCGCCGGGTAGATACGCTGGAGCGCGGGCGGCAGCACGATGCGGATAAAGGTCTGGGCGCGGGTCAGGCCCAGCACTCGCCCGGCCTCCCACTGCCCCTTCGGCGTAACCTGGATCCCGGCGCGTACGATCTCAGTGCTGTAGGCCCCCAGATTCACGATCATCGCCAGCAGCGCGGCCTCCCCCGCCGTCATTTTGAGGCCCATGTTGGGCAGGCCAAAGACAATAAAGAACAGCTGTACGACAAAGGGCGTGTTGCGGATCAGCTCCACGTACGCGCCCCAGATGCGGCTGAGCCACGACGGACGTCCGCTGCGAATAGCGGCCCCGAGAATGCCCAGCGCCAGGCCGCCCGCCGTCGCCATCACCGTGAGCTGAACGGTGATCCACACTCCCGCCAGCAGCTCCGGCCAGTGCGGCCAGAGCTCAGAAAAGTGAAGTTGTTCAGTCATTCACCGGCCTTACACGCCAAGGCTGGCTGGCAGCGGGGCTTTCATCCACTGCTCAGAGAGTTTGTTCAGGGTGCCATCCTTCACGCCCTGCTCGATCAGCGTATCCACCTTCGCCTTCAGCGCTGGCTCGTTCTTCTTCAGGCCGATAAAGCAGGGTGAATCTTTCAGCATAAAGCTCGGCACCGGCGCTTTGTCGGCGTTCTGCCGGGAGATGGCCGCCACGACGAGGTTACCGGTAGCAACGTACTGCACCTGACCCGACAGATAGGCCGACAGGGTGGTGTTGTTATCCTCGTAACGCTTCACCTGCGCCTCTTTCGGCGCAATGCCGGTCAGCACCATGTCCTCCACCGCGCCACGGGTGACGCCGATGGTTTTACCGCTCAGCCCCGCTGCGTCCTTCAGCTCTGCCCCCTTCGGACCAAAGACGCCCAGGAAGAACGGTGCGTAGGCGCGGCTAAAATCAATCACCTTCTCACGCTCGGCGTTTTTACCGAGGCTGGAGATGACCAGGTCCACCTTGTCCGTTTGCAGATAGGGCACCCGGTTGGCGCTGGTCACCGGGACCAGCTGCAGCTTGAGCTTCATCTCTTTGGCAAGGTAGCGCGCCATATCGATGTCGTAACCCTGCGGCTGGAGATCGGTCCCTACCGAGCCAAAGGGGGGGAAGTCCTGCGGGACGGCGACCCGAAGCGTGCCGCGTTTCTCAATATCCTGCAGCTGGTCGGCCTTCGCTGCCGACAGGTGAGTTAACAGAACAGCGGCCCCGGCCAGTGCGATCAAGATTTTTTTCATGGTGTTTACCCGTTACGTTAGCATGAAACAAAAGATTCTATAAATAGACTTTTGCAACTAATGTGCCAGGTACGGATAAACGGTAAATCAGCGTTAACCGCCTAAATAGCCATCAGAAATGAGAAAATAAGCTGCGCTTTTCTGCACCAAAATAGTGCCAAACACCAGCGTGGTGCCCCATTATCGCTGCTCCAGCTCGTCCAGCTGCTGATAGAGGGTGGCGATGTGATGAATGCGCGGCCGTCCCTTATCAAGAATTTCATGCAAGAAGGCATTAGCCAGCAGGTTGATCAGGCTATTTACCGCTGCATAGCTATCGTAGGCGGAGACGCTATCCAGCGGAGTGCAGAGCTGCCAGCGCGCCAGCGGCAGCAGGCCATGCGCCTGCGGCTCGCACATAAGCACCACCGGAACGCCGTCGGCCTGCAGCTGCTGGAGCAGCGGACGGATAATCCGCGGTCGGCGGCGAAACGCCATTGCAATGACCAGATCGTCGGCGGTGAGATCCACCAGCTCTTCGCTCAGGCTCTGCCCCGGCTGCGGCAGCACCAGGACCTGGCCACGCGCCTGCAACAGCTGCTGGCGCAGGTGCAGCGCCGCCGGGTACGCGTTACGCATGCCGATAATCACAATCCGCCGGGCGGTCATCATGGCGGTAATCACCTCGGCAAACTGCTGTGGGTCAAGGGCATTGACCCACTGCGTCAGGTTCGCCATCTCCTGCTTATAGTGGCGGGCCAGCAGCGTGTTGCCCTGCACCGCATCGCGCTGATCGGTGAGCGGCATGCCGCTCTGGCGCAGGGTGCGCAGCTCGTCACGCATATCCTTATACTTTTCGTAGCCCAGGCGCTTAAACAGGCGGCTCACCGTCGCCTTCGATACCCCGCTAAGCTGCGCCAGCTCGGCGCTGTTGTAGCCGATCAGATCGTCAAAGTGATCGAAAATAAAGTTTGCCACCCGCTGCTCCTGGGGCGATAGCGACGCATATTGCCCTTTCAGGCGTTCATCAAGCTGTTCCATAGGGCCTCTGTAACTTTTGTTTCAGCAAACTATACCGCTAACCCCTTTCACAATGCATGCCAGATGCGATAAAAACGCTGTCGCTCTTATGAGTGAAACTTTTCGCCCGAAAGTGGAACAGCTTTTGCAAGTTTACGGACACACTTCAGATCATGAGGACAGCCCGTGCAGAGTCATCTTTCCGCTCATGGAATGGCGGTGGCCCCCCACCATCTGGCAAGCCAGAGTGCGCTTGCCGTACTACGCGAAGGCGGCAGCGCCATTGAGGCGATGGTGGCCGCTGCCGCAACCATCGCCGTGGTCTACCCGCATATGAATGGCCTCGGCGGCGATGGCTTCTGGCTTATCGTCCCACCGGAGGGGGATCCTATTGCCATTGATGCCAGCGGCGCGGCAGGTTCGCTCGCCACCCCTGCGGCCTACAGCGATCTCACGCAGATCCCACACCGAGGCCCGCGTGCGGCGCTGACCGTCGCCGGTACCGTCAGCGGCTGGGAGGAGGCGCTCAATATCTCCCAGACGCTGACAGGTAAAGCGCTGCCGCTCGCGCGTCTGCTGGCTGACGCCATCGGCTATGCCACGGAGGGGATCCCGGTCACGCAATCTCAGGCCAATGCGACCGCCAGTAAGTTAGAGGAGCTGCGCCACCTGCCCGGCTTTGCGGAGACCTATCTGGTGAACGGTGAGCCGCCGATGGCCAGCAGCCGCTTTCACCAGCCCGCCCTCGCCTCTACCCTGCAACGGCTGGTTGAGGAGGGGCTGGAGAGCTTTTATCGCGGTCCGCTGGCGGAACAGATGGCCGACGGCATGGCCAGATACGGCCTCCCTGTTACCCTTGACGATCTGCAGCGGCATCACGCCCGGCGTCCGCAGCCGCTCAGGCTGCAGCACCAGCACGGTGAGCTGTGGAACCTGGCCCCGCCCACCCAGGGGCTGGTGTCGCTGGCGATCCTCGGCATCACTGACCGCTTAAATATGGCCGAGGCCGATGAGGCTCAAACCGTGCACCGCATCGCCGAGGCGACCAAGCTAGCCTTTCGCCTGCGCGATGCGCACATCACCGATCCCCGCCATCTCGACACAGACATTCAGAGCCTGCTCGATCCCGCCGCGCTACAGCCGCTGGCCGATCGAATAGACGACAGCCGTGCCGCGCCCTGGGGAACGGGTAAAGGCCCGGGCGACACCGTGTGGATGGGGACGATGGATAAGAGCGGGCTGGCGGTCTCCTTTATTCAGAGCCTCTACCATGAGTTCGGCAGCGGCGTGGTGCTTCCCGACACCGGGATAGTCTGGCAAAACCGTGGCGCCGCGTTCAGCCTCGATCCGGCGCACCTGCTGGCGCTGGCCCCGGGCAAGCAGCCGTTTCACACCCTCAACCCCGCCGCTGCACGCCTCAGCGACGGCAGGGTGATGGTTTACGGTTCGATGGGCGGCGATGGCCAGCCGCAGACCCAGGCAGCGATTTTTACCCGCTACATTTTGCAGGGCGTGCCGCTGCAGGAGAGCATCTCCCAACCGCGCTGGCTGCTGGGGCGCACCTGGGGGCAGACTTCGGATTCGCTGAAGCTTGAAGGCCGCTTTTCATCCGAGAGCATCGCTCGCCTGCGCGCGCTGGGCCACGAGGTGGAGGTGCTGCCTGATTACAGCGAGGCGATGGGCCACGCCGGGGCTATCGTTCGCCATCCCAACGGCCTGTTTGAGGGCGCAGCCGATCCGCGCAGCAACGGCTCGGCCGCCGGTTTTTAAGGAGAAAATGATGAATAACGTACCGTCCGACTATATCGCTTACCTGACGCAGATGACACAGATCTTCGACATTGAGCTGGACGACGCCCGCCGCGCCGAGCTGGCGATCCAGTTCAACCGTATCGCCGCGATGGCCGAGCCGCTGATGGCCTTTCCCCTCGACGATCGCCTGGAGATTGCAGGAGTCTATAAGGCATGATGCTTAACGAGATGAGTATTAACGATATCCAGCAGGCGCTGGCCAGCGGGGCCGTGAGCGCCCGGGAGATCGCCCGCCAGACGCTGGATGACATTGCCCGGGTTAATCCACAGATCAACGCCTGGACGGCGGTAACCGAAGCACGGATGCTGGCGGAAGCGGAGCGTATCGATACCCTGCGCCGGGAGGGGCAGCCTCTGCCTCCCCTGGCGGGTGTCCCCTACGCGGTGAAAAATCTGTTTGACGTCGCCGGGCACGCTACCCTTGCCGGAGCGCAGCTGTTCAGCGATCGCCCCGCCGCTGCGCAAGACGGCTTTGCGGTACGCCAGCTTAAGCGCGCCGGGGGGTTGCTCTCCGGGATGCTGAACATGGACGCTTACGCCTACGGCTTCACTACCGAGAACAGCCACTACGGCGCGACGCGCAATCCGCACGACCTGACGCGCATTGCGGGCGGCTCCTCTGGCGGGTCGGCGGCAGCGGTGGCCGCCGGGCTGGTGCACTTCTCGCTTGGCAGCGATACCAACGGCTCGATCCGCGTCCCCGCCTCCCTGTGCGGCATCTTTGGGCTAAAGCCGACCTTTGGCCGCCTCTCCCGTGCGGGCACGCATCCCTTCGTTGCCAGCCTTGATCATATCGGCCCCTTTGCCCGTCGCGTTGACGACCTGGCGGCGGTCTACGATGCGCTGCAGGGGCGCGACCCTGATGACGATTTTCAGCGCGACTGCACCAGCGAGCAGACAGCGCCGCTGTTGGATCGTGGCCTGGAGGGGCTGCGCTGCGCGGTGCTCGGTGGCTACTTTACGACCTGGTGCGATGATGACGCCCGGGAGGCGCTAAGCCGTGCCGCACGCGCCCTTGACGCCCATGAAGAGCTGATTTTCCCGGAGGCAGAGCTGTCGCGCTCGGCGGCGTTTATCATCAGCGCCTCCGAAGGAGGCAATCACTATCTTCCCGCTCTGCGTCGCGAGCCGGCGCGCTTTGAACCGCACTCCCGGGAGCGTCTGCTGGCCGGGGCGATGATCCCCTCCGCCTGGTACATACAGGCCCAGCGTTTTCGCCGCCACGCCCAACAGGCGTTCCGGGCGCTGTTCAACCACGCCGACGTGCTGATCGCCCCGGCTACCCCGCGCAGCGCCACGCCGATCGGTGAGGAGTGCATGATGATTAACGGCCAGCCGCTGCCCATCCGCGCCAGCATGGGGATGCTGACTCAGCCGATCTCGTTTTTAGGCTTGCCGGTAACCACCGTACCGCTGCGCAGCCGCAGCGGACTGCCGACAGGTTTACAGCTGATTGCCGCGCCTTTCAATGAACAGGCCTGCCTGCGCGCTGCGCGGGTGCTGGAACAACTGGGTATCGCCGATGCCCGTGCTGTGGAGCTCATATGATACATCTGGAAAATATTAACCGCCCGCTGGTACTTGTTGAAGTCACCGCCGCCTTCTACCGTTACGAAGAGGCGCTGGTAAGCAATGACGTCGAGGTGCTGGATGAGCTGTTCTGGCACGATGCGCGCACCGTGCGGCTGGGTGCCGGAGAGAACCTCTACGGTATTGAAGAGATCCGCGCCTTTCGTGCGGCCCGCTCTGCCGCGGGGCTACAGCGTGAATTACGCAACACGGTGATCACCACCTTTGGCGAAGATTATGCGGTATGCAGCACCGAATTTACCCGCGAAGGCAGCGATCGTATCGGCCGTCAGCAGCAAACGTGGGTGCGCTTCCCCTACGGCTGGCGCATCGTTGCCGCGCAGGTGAGCGTGATGAGCTAATTGTGACGCCTACGGTGGGCACGGTGCGGTTTGTAGGCCCGGTAAGCGAAGCGCCACCGGGCAATGATGTATTAGCACCTGAACGGATGTACCGCCCGCCAGTGATCGGCAATCTGCTGGCGGGTGCAGACCCAGACGCGGTCATGCTGCTGGATATAGTCCAGGAAACGTTGCAGGGCGCGGAAGCGACCCGGACGGCCCAGCAGACGGCAGTGCATACCGATAGACATCATCTTCGGCGCGCTCTCCCCCTCCTCGTACAGCACGTCGAAGCTGTCCTTTAAATAGGTATAAAACTGCTCGGCGGTGTTAAACCCCTGGGCGGTGGCAAAGCGCATATCGTTGGCGTCGAGAGTATAGGGAATAATCAGGTGCGGCCTGTGTGAACCGTCGCTGCACGCGACCTCGGTCCAGAAAGGCAGATCGTCACCGTAATAGTCGCTGTCGTAGTCAAAGCCGCCGTGCTCGGCCACCAGCTGACGGGTATTGGGGCTGTCGCGGCCGGTATACCAGCCGGTGGGCGCTTTACCAAACAGATCGGTCAATACCTGCACCGCATTGTGCAGATGCTCGCGCTCCTGGTTAATATCCATACTTTGATAGTGGATCCAGCGCCAGCCGTGGCTGACGACGTCATAGTCCGCCGCCTTGATCGCCGCAACAATGTCCGGGTGACGGGCCAGCGCCATCGCCACGCCAAAGACGGTGAGCGGCAGGCCCCGCCGACTGAACTCATTATGGATGCGCCAGAATCCAGCGCGGCTGCCGTACTCATAGAGCGAGTCCATCGACATATGCCGGTCCGGATAGCTGGCGGCCCCAATAATATCAGAGAGAAACTGCTCGGACCCGGCATCGCCGTGCAGGACGTGGTTCTCCGCCCCCTCCTCGTAGTTCAGCACGAACTGAACGGCAATGCGCGCCCGCTGTGGCCACTGCGCGTGGGGCGGATTACCGGCGTATCCGCGCAGGTCGCGGGGGTAGTCATCGTCTAAAAAGGTCATTGCGAGTCCCTCAATTAAAATGGATTCAGTGCCTGAAATTTACCGCTCAGCGCCTTGGCTTCCGGAAAGGCGAGATCGCCCTGCTTGCTGGTAGAGAGGCCCAGCGCCACCAGCGACTCCACCATCTTCACCGCCGCGCTAACGCCGTCGATTACCGGTACCTGCAGCTCGCGGGTCAGCTCCTGGGCCAGCGTCGCCATCCCGCCGCAGCCCAGCACAATCGCACCGCAGCCATCCTCTTTCAGCGCCCGGATGCAGCCTTCGCGTACTCGCTCCTGCGCCTGTCCGCTGCCATCTTCCAGCGCCAGAACCGGCAGATCGATAGCGTGCAGGGCGGCGCAGTGGTGGTGGAAACCATACTGATGCAGCAGATGGCGGGCGATGATCAGCGTCCGCGGCAGCGTGGTGACAATAGAGAAGCGGGTGGCAACCAGCGTCGCCATATGCATCGCCGCCTCGGCAATGCCAATCACCGGCCCCTGGGCCAGCTCACGGGCTGCCAGCAGGCCTGGATCGCCAAAGCAGGCGATAACATGACCATCCACTCCCTGCTGGCGACCGGCTTTGATCTGCTCCAGCACGCCCACGGCGGCAATGGCTTCATCAAAATGGCCTTCGATAGAGGGCACCCCCTCACTCGGGCAGACCGCCACAATCTCGGTACCCGGCGCGGCTACCGCCCTGGCAGCGGCACCAATAGTCTCGGTCATCGCCTGGCTGGTGTTGGGATTGATGACCTGGATGCGTATAGCCGACATTACTGCTCCTTAAACTGGGCAAACAGCCGGGCAAAATCCGGCAGGGCGACGCCAGCACGCTCAAAGCGCAGGCTGGCGACAATATGTTCAAAGTGGTGCGTCAGGGCAGCGCTTAACGGCGCAAGCGCCCTCTTCCGCAGCAGCTCGACTAGCTGCTCATGATCGTCACAGCGGCAGCCCTGGCGCCACGGTGCGCCCCAGGCCGCAATCACTAATGAAGAGCGCTGGCTGAGGCGGGTCACCGTTTCGGTCAGCACCTGGTTACCGGAGATCGCCTGCAATTGAATATGAAACTCGGCGGAGTAACGGATCGCCGCCGGGCCGTCGTAAGCCTCATGTGCCTGCTGCTCCAGACGAATGATGGCCTCCAGCGCCGCGAGATGGGGCGGCTGGCAGCGGGCCAGCACGTCGGGTAGGTTAGCGACCTCCAGCAGGGCGCGGGTACGGAAGATATCCTGTGACTCCTCTACCGTTGGGCTGGCAACCTGTGCACCACGTTTGGGCGTCAGGGTGACCATTTGCACAGCGGCGAGTCGTTGCAGCACCTTGCGGATCCCGGTCCGGCTCACGCCAAATACCTCCGCCAGCGCCTCCTCTGGCAGTTTGCTACCCGGCGGGAGCTGATGTTCGACGATGGTGGTCATCAGCGCCTGGTAGATTGATTCGTCCCGCTCCTGCTGGGCTGACGCGGCCTGCAGCCCGTTTTCGTTATGCATTACTCCACTCCGGATTAACCTTTTGATAGCGAATCGTATACATAAAAATAAAATCTCGTATACAAAAATAAACATTCTGGCCTAAATCCTGCAACACCCTCCACAGTCCATCTCAAAACGCTTTTATTTACAGGAGCAGGTTTCATGCCAAATAGACAAAATGTGCAATCGATTAAGGCCGCTGACTCCACCGCGGGCTACAGCCCACGCCTTTGTAATGAGGATTTGGCCCCGACGCGAGATCAAAACTGGAGCTGGTACAACATCTTCTCTTTCTGGATGTCAGACGTGCATAGCATGGGGGGCTATGTGGTGGCTGCGAGCTTCTTTACTCTGGGACTGGCGAGCTGGCAGGTGCTGCTCTGCCTGCTGGTGGGGATCTGCATTGTGCAGCTGTGCGCTAACCTGGTGGCGAAACCCAGCCAGATGGCGGGCGTGCCCTATGCGGTGATCTGCCGCCAGGCGTTTGGCGTCTTTGGGGCAAACATTCCGGCGGTGATCCGCGGTCTGATCGCCTTTGCCTGGTACGGTATTCAGACCTACCTTGCCGCTAACGCGCTGATGCTGGTGGCACTGAAGTTCTGGCCGTCGCTCTCTGCCCTGACCACAGGTTCGTTCCTCGGTTTGTCGCATCTTGGTTGGATCTGCTTTGCCATTATGTGGGTGTTGCAGGCGATGGTCTTCTGGCACGGCATGAGCGCCATCAAGCGCTTTATCGATATCGCCGGACCGGCTGTTTATGTGGTGATGCTGGCGCTGGCGGGCTGGATTGTATACAAGACCGGCTTCGATGGCATCTCCTTTACCCTTGCCAGCAAATCCCTGACCGTCGGAGAGCAGACCTGGCAGATGATCACCGCTACCGCGCTGGTGGTCTCCTACTTCTCCGGGCCGCTGCTCAACTTCGGTGACTTTTCGCGCTACGGTAAAAGCATGGGTGAGATCCGCCGCGGCAACCGCTGGGGCCTGCCGTTTAACTTCCTGCTCTTCTCCATAGTGACGGTGGTGATTGTCTCCGGCACTCAGTCGCTGTTTGGCCGCATGATCACCGATCCGATTGAGACCGTGAGCCGCGTCGGCAACGATCTGGCGGTCGCCATTGGCCTGCTGACTATGATCACCGCCACCATCGGGATCAACATTGTGGCTAACTTTGTCTCTCCGGCCTTTGACTTCTCAAACTGCTCGCCGCAGAAAATCAGCTTCCGTACCGGCGGGATGATCGCCGCCGTCGGCTCGATTCTGCTCACCCCGTGGAACCTGTTTAACTCCCCGGAGCTGATCCACTACACCCTGGACGTGCTGGGTGCCTTTATTGGCCCGCTGTTTGGCATTCTGATCGCCGACTTCTACCTCATCAAGCGTGGGCAGGTCTCGGTTGACGATCTTTTTGATGATACGCCGAACGGCAAATACTGGTACCGCAACGGCTTTAATCCAAAAGCCATCGCCGCGCTGGTGCCTTCGGTGGCGATCGGTCTGGTGATCAGCTTTATCCCGGCGCTGCATGAGGTCGCCAACTTTAGCTGGTTTATCGGCGTCTTCCTGGGTGCGGTGGCGTACCGCTGGCTGGCCCGCGAAGAGGTTGCCGTGGCACCCGCAACGGGATTCAGCACGGGCGTTGTGGCCCAAAAAGAGTAACCCTCCATCCGGCTGCGGCTCTGCCGCAGCCCTCCCCGACCTGGCACTAATTTTGCTGATTCATTACACCAACGATAAAAACCAAGAAGGCAGAGCTTATGATTGCTTACCATACGGCGATTCGCGGCGCGTTTTTTGATATTGCCCAGGTAGCCGATAGCCCCGACGACATTGCCCGCCACGCGCGCTATCTTCCAGACGGGCTGCTGTTTATTGCCGAGGGCCATATTCAGGCGCTGCTGCCGTGGCAGGAGGGTGAACAGTATCTCGATCCACACAAAGGCTATACCGACCAGAGCGGCAAGCTGCTGCTACCCGGCTTTATCGACGCCCACGTGCACTACCCGCAGACCGAGATGATCGGTGCCTTCGGCGAGCAGTTGCTGGAGTGGCTGACCACCTATACCTTTCCGGTCGAGAGCCAGTTTTCTGACGAGGCCTATGCCAAAGAGATCGCCGAATTCTTTCTGGGGCAGTTGCTGAGTCACGGTACCACGACCGCACTGGTGTTTTGCACCCTGCACCCTGAGTCGGTCAACGCCCTGTTTACTGAAGCGCTGCGCCTCAACATGCGGCTTATCGCTGGCAAGGTGATGATGGATCGCCATACGCCCGACTATCTGACCGAAACCGCCGAAGAGAGCTATCAGCAGACCCGGGCGCTGATCGAGCGCTGGCACCAGCAGGGGCGGCTCGGCTACGCCATTACGCCGCGCTTTGCCCCTACCTCAACGCCGGAGCTGCTGTCGGCGGTGCGCCAGCTGCGCCAGGCATTTCCGGATACGTGGCTACAGACCCACCTGAGTGAAAACCCGAACGAGGTGGCGTGGGTTAAAGATCTCTGGCCGGAGCACGAGCGCTATCTGGATGTCTATCATCACTACGGCCTGACCGGCGAGCGCAGCCTTTTTGCTCACGGCATACATCTGGAAGATCGCGAGTGGCAGTGCCTGCATGAGACGGGTTCAGCGGTTGCCTTCTGCCCCACCTCCAACCTGTTCCTCGGCAGCGGCCTGTTCCGCCTGCCCGCCTGCTGGCAACACCGGGTGCGGATGGGTATCGGAACCGACGTCGGCGCAGGTACCACCTTCAGTATGCTGCGCACGCTGGGGGAAGCGTACAAGGTGGGCCAGCTGCAAAGCTATCGTCTGCGCGCCAGCGAAGCCTTCTACCACGCCACCCTCGGCGGAGCGCACGCCCTGCGTCTGGACGAGAAGATAGGCAACTTCCAACCGGGCAAGGAAGCTGACTTTGTAGTGATTGACCCGGCGGTGACGCCGCTCCAGCAGCTGCGAGTAAGCCGCTGCAAGGATATCTACGAGCAGCTGTTTGTGCTGATGACGCTGGGGGACGAGCGCAATATTCGCGAGACCTGGGTCAACGGGGAGCGGGTATGGCAGGCCTCAGCTTCCTCGGTAGGTTGACCAGCCGCCGGGGGCGATGAGAAACGGCAGGTGGAAATGTGCCTCTGCCGTCCCGGCAATCACAAAATCGATCTGCGCGCAGGGGAAGATCGTCTCCCGCCCGCCTGCGGCAAACCACGCTCCCGTCTCAGCCACCAGCCGGTAGCGGCCCGGGGGCAGCGCCGCCGGGGTAAACTCGCCGATGCGGCCGTTGCCGTCGGTTGTCTGGCTGGCGATAATCTTTTCATCACGAACTAAGCGAACCGTGACGCCCGCCGCCGGTTTGCCGGTAGAGATATCCAGAATATGGGTGCTCAGGGTGCTCATTCGCTAATCGCTCCTTCCAGTCGTAATACGGTGATTTCACGCAGCTGCGCCAGCGACTCGGCAACCTCCTGCGCATCGCTGTTTTTCAGGCGCTGCTCAAGGGCGGCCAGGATCGCCTCGCCGCTGCGCCCTTTAGCACGGATCAGGAATACCCGGCCAAAACGCGCTTCATAGCGGGCGTTGCCCTCCCTTAACGCCTGCGCGAGGCGAGCGTCGCTGGCGTCGACCGAGCCCTGCTCCTGGCGTGACAGCGCAGCATGCGCCTGCTGGCCGCCAGGCTTCTCGCCGATCCGGGGGTGGGCGCTGAGCGCCTGCACCAGCTCCGCCTCGCCCCACGCCTGCGCGAGCTCCCGCGCTGCGCCGAGCAGCGCAGGGCGATCCGCATAGGGACGCCCCTGCACCAGCGCCGCCGTCCACGTCGGGATGGCCACACATGGCGCTATCAGGGCCGCCGCCGCATCGTTATCCAGCTGATTAAAGTGCTTGAGGGCGATCATCACTGCTCCTTGCCGCCGCAGCGGTCAGTTTCTCTTCTGGAATAATCAGGTTCAACACAATGGCGACCAGTCCGCCGCTGGTCGCTGCCGAGCCAAACAGGTTGCCGATAATTGGCGGGAAATGGGTGAGAAACGTCGGTACCGCCTCCACGCCCAGCCCGAAGCCAAACGCCAGGCCGACAATCAGCATATCCCGGCGTGTCAGCGGCGTCTGGGTAATAATACGGATCCCCGCGGCCACCACGCAGCCAAACATCACCATTGTCGCTCCGCCCAGCACCGGGGTTGGGATCTGACGCAGGATCTCACCGAAGGGCGGAAACAGCCCCAGCAGGATCAGGATAACGCCGATATAGCGCCCGACGTAGCGGCTGGCGACGCCGGTCATCTGGATCACGCCGTTGTTCTGCGCAAAGGTGGTATTGGGGAAGGCACACAGCATCGCGGCAACCATGCAGCTGATGCCGTCGGCCAGGATCCCACCTTTGAGCCGGGAACGGAACGCTCTATCATCAATGGACTGCCGTGAAATGAGGCAGTTGGCGGTCAGGTCCCCTACCGCCTCGAGAATACAGACCAGTGAGACCAGGGCGATGGGCAAAAAGATAGCGCTGTTAAACTGAAAGCCAAACGGGAACAGCGACGGAACGCGGAACCAGGTCTCGCCAATGCCGCTAAGGTGAAAATTACCGCTCAGCGCCGCCCCCACGCAGCCTGCGGCGATACCAATTACCACCGAGGAGAGCCGCAGCCAGCGATTTTTTGCGCAGCTCAGCAGAACAATGATCCCTAGCGTCCCCGCGCCAAGGGCGATATTGCTCATGCTGGCGAAATCTTTTGCCCCCTCACCGCCGCACCAGTTGATAACGCTGACCTTGATCAGGCTAATTCCAATCAGGGCGATCACGCTGCCGGTGATCACCGGCGTAAAGATCTTTTTCAGCGGCTCAATAAAACGGCTGACGATAACCGGCACCAGCGCGGCAACAAAGTTAACGCCAAACAGCATGGCCATTACGTCCTGGGCGCTGCCGCCCTGCCCCTTGACCCACATCCCGCCAGCAATCGCCACGCCGAGAAAAGCAAAGCTGGTTCCCTGCATGCAGATCATCCCTGCCCCAACGCCCCAGACGCGGTTGGCCTGGAGAAAGGTGCCGATACCGGACGCCAGCAGAGACATGCTAATCAGATAGGGCATCCACTCTCCCAGCCCAAGAGTCGCGCCGATAATCAGCGGCGGGGTGATGATCCCCACCAGCCCAGCCAGCACGTGCTGTAGAGCACTGAAAAAAGCCGGAAGCGGCGGGATCCGCTGCTCCAGTCCATAAAGCAGGGTGCCGTTCTTTTCATCAGACATGATCGTTCCATCCCGTTGTGAATAAGCGTTACACCTTCTATGCACAAAGCAGGCCAGAGTCCTCTTCATCCAACCAATCCCGACGTTGCGCAATGAAACTTACGATTCTTAGTAGCCACATTGGAAATTTTTGATTCACAACAAGGCAAGCATTGCGCAATAACGCACCACAAATGTGCAGCCTTTCACCCTTCTCTCTCTGCAGCGCCTGTCTCAGGCGGTTGCGCAACCTGGTACGCAAATTGCTCCAGCTTTAACACGCTTGCAAAAGGAGACGAGAATGAAAGCATTAGTGATCGGCGCAGGAATCGGTGGCCTGAGCGCAGCCGTGGCGCTAAAAAACGCCGGTATTGCCTGCGAGGTATTTGAGGCGGTAAAAGAGATCAAGCCGGTCGGCGCGGCTATCTCCGTCTGGCCTAACGGCGTGAAGTGCATGAACCATCTCGGCATGGGCGAGATCATGGAAACCTGGGGCGGCCCGCTGCGCTTTATGGCCTATAAAGATTACCGTCAGGGCGAGACCCTAACCCAGTTTAGCCTTGCCCCACTGATTGCGCGGACCGGCAGCCGCCCCTGCCCCGTCTCCCGCGCTGAGCTACAGCGCGAGATGCTTGATTTCTGGGGGCGCGATAGCGTGCAGTTTGGCAAGCGGGTGGTTCGCGCCGAGGAGAGCGATGCGGGCGTGACCGTCTGGTTTACCGATGGCACCACCGCCAACGGTGACTTTCTTATTGCCGCCGATGGTAGTCACTCGGCGCTGCGTCCTTATGTGCTGGGCTATACCCCCGAGCGCCGCTACGCGGGCTACGTCAACTGGAATGGGCTGGTAGAGATAGATGAAAATCTTGCCCCGGCGGACCAGTGGACGACCTTCGTTGGCGAAGGCAAGCGCGTTTCGCTGATGCCGGTCTCCGGCGGACGCTTCTACTTCTTCTTTGACGTTCCCCTGCCCGCCGGACTGGCGGAGGACCGCCGCACCCTGCGCGCGGATCTCACCCGCTACTTTACCGGCTGGGCACCGCAGGTGCAGGCGCTTATTGCTGCTCTCGATCCCAACACCACCAACCGTATTGAGATCCATGATATCGAACCGTTCGACACGCTGGTGCGCGGCAGAGTCGCGCTGCTGGGCGATGCCGGACACAGCACCACGCCGGATATTGGCCAGGGCGGCTGCGCGGCGATGGAGGATGCGGTCGTGCTGGGAGAGATGTTCCGTGAAACCAACGACATCCCTACTGCGCTGCGCCAGTACGAAGCCCGTCGTTGCGATCGGGTACGTGACCTGGTGTTGAAGGCCCGCAAGCGGTGCGATATCACCCACGGCAAAGATATGGCGCTGACTCAGGCCTGGTATGCCGAGCTGAAGGAGGAGACCGGTGAGCGCATCATCAACGGCATGTGCGACACCATTCAGGGCGGGCCGTTAGGCTAACGCTCTGCTCCAGACCCTTTATGAGCAGGAAGAAAAATATGACAAGAGAACGCCCCACGCCACCCGCCCACTGCACCTTTGAGCCAGAGGACTGGTTACGCCTGGCTAAATGCTGGCATCCCGTTGCCCGCGCCTGCGACGTCGGCCCCGCGCCAGTAAAGGCTACGCTGCTGGATGAGCAGCTGGTGATCTATCGCATCAAAAATCAGGTAGTGGTCGCCCGCGACGTCTGTCCCCATCGCGGCGTCCCGCTGACTCTCGGCTTTCACGACGAGGAGGGGATCGTCTGCCCCTATCATGGGCTGCGCTTCGGGGAGGATGGCCGCTGCAACCGTATCCCCTCCAGTCCGGGCCAGGCCGTACCGGCGAAGCTTAACCTCACCTGCTATGCGGTAGAGGAGCGCTACGGCTTGATCTGGACCTGCCTGGATTTTGACCCGGATAACCCGATGCCGCTGCCGACCATGCCGCACTGGGATGACGCTGGCTTTCAGCAGATCAACTGTCCAGCTTTTCAGGTCAACGGCTTTGCCGGTCGTCAGGTAGAGGGCTTTCTCGACGTGGCCCACTTCGCCTGGGTGCACACCGATACCTTTGCCGATGCCAATAATCAGCTGGTGCCGGACTACATACCCCAGGAGACGCCGTTCGGCTTTGTTGCCGACTACTGGAGTTCGGTAAGCAACTATGCGCCCAGCGCACGCGACCGCGCACCTGAAGGATTCCAGTGGCTGCGCCGGTTTGAGATGCATCTGCCCTTTACCGCCACGCTGACAATCCATTTTCCTGGCGAAGATCGTCTGGCGATCATGAATGCCGCCTCGCCGGTATCGTCCCGGATTACGCGTATGTTTGCCCCTATCGCCCGCAATTTTGACCTGCATATTCCGGTTGAGGAGGTCCACGCCTTTAACCTGCGCGTGTTTGAAGAGGATCGCCAGATGGTGGAGACCCAGCGCCCGGAGCGGCTGCCGCTGGATTTAACCCTGGAGGCGCATATACCGGCGGATCGTAGCTCGATCGCCTATCGGCGCGGCCTGAAGAAGATGGGTTTTGGTGAGTTTTTCCTGGTGTAGCGGGAGGATAATAATGAGCGACGTACTGGAAGTAATTGTCGATGGGATCTGGCGTCAGGGAGAGAGGAGCCTGGCGGTCAGGCTAATGGCGGAGGATGGCGCACCGCTGCCCGACTGGCAGCCGGGGGCGCATATTGACGTGCATCTGCCCTGCGGAATTATCCGTCAGTACTCCCTGACCGGGGCCTGCACAACAGCGGAGAGCTACCTTATCTGCGTGGCGCGGGAGATCGCTTCCCGGGGCGGTTCGCGCTATATCCATGAGACTCTGCGTCCGGGACAGCGGCTGCTGATCTCGCCGCCGCGCAATCTCTTTCCATTGCAGGAGGCGGATCGGGTGCTGCTGCTCGCGGCCGGAATTGGTATCACGCCGCTCTATGCGATGGCGCTGCATTTGGAGGCGGCAGGCAGACCGTTTGAGTTGCACTACTATGTGAAAAGCCGTGAAGATGCAGCATTTATCCGCGAACTGACGCAGCCGCTGAACCACGGCGTGTGCGTTATCCACCGTTCCGATGCCGGGGGGAGCGCACGCCGGACCCTGGCCGACGCGATTACCGCACCCGAAGGTATTTCGCGCTTGTACGCCTGCGGGCCGGCAGGGTTTATGACGGCGGTACGCGAGGCGGCTTTGGCCACGGGCTGGCCGGAGACGCAGATCCATACCGAAGCCTTCCAGCCGGTGGTTAGGCCTGCTGCTCATGAAGAAACAGAAACCTTTACCGTTACCCTGGCATCATCAGGTGAAAGCTGGCCGGTCCCGGCGAATAAAAGCATAGCTCAGGTATTAATGGATAACGGCGTCGCGGTTCCGCTCTCCTGTGAGATGGGGATCTGCGGTGCCTGCCTGACGCCGGTGATTGACGGCGTTGTCGATCACCGGGATACGGTGCAGTCCGACGCGGAGAAAAGCGCCGCCAGGCAGCAGATTGCGCTCTGCTGCTCCCGGAGCACGTCGGGGAATTTAGTGATTGATTTGTAGATTGGCTCTGGCTTATAGAAAGTGGTTTTTATGAACAGTTTGGCATGCCAGATAAGAAACAGCCTGAGGCGATGCTGGGACCTAAACAAGGTTTGAGGTTCAGCGAGGTGCGCTGAGCTTTTCTCTTGTGCATAAAAAACCCGCTCAGTGGCGGGTTTTTCAAAAAGCACCAGCTATGTTTATGCTGCTTTACAACGACGCTGCTTACCTTGCTGTTCTTTACCCGAAACAGTAGCGTGAGTGAACGCGCCAGGTGCAGCCTTCATCAGAACTTCAACTGCAGCACCCATACCTGCGAATGCTTTCATCGTGTCGAACGTTGCCTGTGGCTTGGTTGCTTTTTGAGTTTTCATGGTTACCTCGGAGACCAGTATGTCTCGTAACTTCTTTAATTGAAAGGTAGCCGGTAATGGTAACCTTTACCAATTGACTCTACTGATTGGTAACATCTGCATGTTACCAATCAGATAAACACATATTCAATCCTATCGTTCCTGGCGGGATCCCGTCTACCCTAATTGAGCAAATTTGGTAAATACGTTTTCGAGTGCAGATACTGAATTTGACATTATGTAGCCGCAGCCTTCAATTGCAAAACCGAAAGAGGCATAGAATTCATGAAGTTCGGGTACAGGCTCTACTATATGAACAATTTCACATTCAACTGCTTTACAGAAAATGTAAGTGCTCATAAGCGTAATCAATACCATTCGCCCGTTTAGCGGATGCTCTTCATCGTCACGCGTAAACCTTTCTATAAGGTGAATTTGGAAGAGCTTCTCTTTAACCCTATAAATACATATTGCAGCGCCCGCAGGTATTCCCTGAACAGCGCCTTGCATAACTAATTTAATACAAAATTCGAATTTTTCAGGATCGTTGCCCCAGGTGTTTAAGGCATCGTCCCACTCAAGCTGACCATACCCGCCACATAAAACACGATAGTCCTCATCGCTGATTGGACCTATCACTAACGGTAAACCAGCATGATCGATAACGAGTTGGGTGTTGCTACGGACAGATTGCCCGATCTCATCCAGGGTTAGCATCAGCACCTCATCTTCCGTGGTAGCAAGAGGCTAATTGTACTCTCTTCCTCAGGGCAAAGGCCGTTCCGTCTTGGTAAAAGTTAATAATCTCTCAGCGCCTCGCATTTTGGCTCGCCCATTCATATAAAAATAAGAGCGCCATATACGCATTCAAGGCCGATCGGCAGCAATCACTATCACTATTCCGGCCAGCACCAGCACGGCGGCAATAAGCATCCGGATGCTCGGGACCTCTCCCAGGAACAGCGTGCCGCCCAGCGCGGCCAGACAGGGTACGCTCAGTTGCAGGGTGCTGGCCGTTGAGGATGAGATGTCGCGGACAATGACATACCAGAGGACATAGGCCATCCCGGACGTAATCCCCCCGGAAACGAGGGCCAGCAGGATGCCCCACTTATCCGCTAAGGCGTGATCCGATGAGAGCAGAAACAGCGTGGCGATAATCGGCACGCTCAGAAGAAAGTTGCCGGCGGTGGCGCCGATTGGGTCAGTTACTCTTTTGCCTCTCACTGAGTAAGCACCCCATGCCAGCCCGGAGGCGATCATCATAATAGCAGGCACCGTAGAGGGCATGCTGGCGCCCGGCAGGAGTAAAATCGCGATGCCCGCCACGGCGACAGCAATACCACCCAGTTTACGCGGCCCCGTTTTTTCCCCTTGCCCTACTCCCCACAGCACCATACAGATCTGAACGGCACCGAAAAGCAGCAGCGCGCCGGTGGCGGTATCAAGGTGAACATAGGCCAGCGAGAAGAGAAAAACATACGCGGTAAGCAGGCCCGCGTTGACCACGTTCCAGCGGATGCCACCCCATCCACGTGAAGCCAGCTGGAGAAGCAGCAGCACGACCGCCCCTGCCAGCAGGCGTAGAGCGCTGAAGGTTTCAGGATCGGCATGCCCTTCGCGCAACGCGATACGGCACAGAACAGAGTTTGCGGCGAAGGCCATCAGGGTAAAAGCGATAAGCAAAAATTTTTTCATCAGTTTCCCTTCGCCGGCGGCTGCTTAGATACTTACCCCGTTCAATTTTTCCATCACCGCGTCCGACAGGGTTAATTGCGCGCTTGCCAGATTCTCCTGCAAATGCTGCGGCGACGACGTGCCGGGGATTAACAGAATGTTGGGTGAACGTTTGAGTAACCAGGCGAGCGCAACCTGCATCGGCGTGGCCTGTAATTCGGCGGCGACATCATTAAGCTGTGCGGACTGTAAAGGCGAGAAACCACCGAGCGGGAAGAACGGTACGTATGCGATGCCCTGTGCGGCCAACCCATCGATCAGCGCATCATCCTGCCGGTTGGCAAGGTTATACATATTCTGAACGCAGACAATGGGCGTCATTTTTTGTGCGTCGGCGACCTGTTTGGCGGTGACATGACTTAGACCAATATGCTGGATCAGTCCGCGCTCTTTGAGCTTAATCAGCGTTTCCAGCTCCCTTTCCAGCGAACCTTCCTCGGGATGATGAACATTAAACATGCTGCGCAGATTGACGACGGGGATAACGTCCAGCCCCAGGTTTTCCAGGTTACTTTCTACCGCACGCGTCAGCTCATCCGGAGTGAATGCCGGGAGCCATCCGCCTTTCTCATCGCGGCGGGCGCCAACTTTCGTCACGATGCAGAGATCGTCAGGATAAGGATGTAGCGCTTTTTTAATCAGCCGGTTAGTTTCATGCGGGCCGTAAAAATCGCTGGTATCAATATGGTTAACGCCAGAAGCGACGGCGTCACGCAGGACCTGAATGGCCCGTGCTTCATCTTTAACAGGCCCAAAAACCCCCGGACCCGCCAACTGCATAGCACCATAGCCTAAACGGTTCACTTCACGATCGCCGAGGCGGTAACGCATAATGGGTTTTGACATGGTGATCTCCTGTGTGAGTGTGCATTGATTGTACACCCCAGGAACGCCTTGTCGTAATCTAACCGCAGGGTAAAAGACCGCAAAACAAAAAAGCCCTGCGATATTGCTATCGCAGGGCTATTCCGTATTTGGCGGAAGCGCAGAGATTCGAACTCTGGAACCCTTTCGGGTCGCCGGTTTTCAAGACCGGTGCCTTCAACCGCTCGGCCACACTTCCGGAATGAGGCGCACTATAAACACCTCCATGCGCCGTGTAAACCCCTGCGTTATCCGTTTGCCTGAAAAACAAGCAATATGCTGCTAATCGGCTGAAAGAACAGCATATTGACCATTAAATCAGCACAATGCTCAGTGTTTGGTGATGTAGAGATCTTTTGTATAGACGTAGCCAAGGTTGTTGGGATCGAACCCGCCTACCCACGGTTTCACCAAACGCGCCCTGACATAGTGATAAACCGGGATCGCCGGCACGTCCTGCGCCAGAATCGCCTCCGCCTGCTGGTAGAACTTGCCGCGTTCGCCTACGTCCTGCGCCTTCGCCGCGCTGTGCATCAGCTCGTCATAGGCCGGGTTGCTGTACAGGGAGGTGTTCTCGCTGTCGCCGGTGCGGAACGTATTCAGAAAGGTTGCCGCATCGTCGTAATCCGCTATCCACGCATAGCGCACGGCGTCGAAGTTGCCGGTGTGCATGGTATCAAGCATGGTTTTCCACTCCTGATTTTGCAGCTTCGCCGTCACGCCAAGGTTTTTCTGCCACATTGAGCTGGCGGCGATGGCGATGCGCTGGTGGGTCTCCATCGTGTTATAGAGCAGGTTAAAGGTTAAAGGATGCGCCGCGTCGAACCCGGCTTCCGCCAGCAGCTTTTTCGCCTCGGCAATGCGCTTCTCCCGTGGCCAGGAGGCGTAGTCCGGTGAGGCAATGGTTACGCCGCCGATCTCCGGCTGGCTGATGACCCATGCCGGGCGCTGCCCCTGCCCCATCACTTTATCGGCAATGATATCTTTATCCAGCGCCATATTCAGCGCCCGGCGCACCCGTGCGTCGTTAAAAGGTGGCTTCGTGGTATTGAACTCGTAGTAGTAGGTCGCCAGCTGCGGCGTGATATGTACCTCTGCGCCCAGGGTCTTTTTCAACTGAGCAAACTGGTTAACCGGAATGGTGTTGGTCATGTCGATCTCGCCCGCCTTGTAGCGGTTGACGTCGGCAGTCTCGGAGCTGATTGGCAGATAGGTAACGGTGTTGATGACGGTATACTTATCATCCCAATATCGGGGGTTGCGCACCGCGACAATCTTCTCATTCACCACCCAGTCAGTGATTTTGTACGGCCCGCTGCCAACGAAGTGCTCCGGCTTAGTCCACTTCTCGGCATAGCGGCCAATAAGTACCTTATCAACCGGCACCAGCGACGGGTGCGCCAGCATAGGGAGGAACGAGGCCGTAGGCTGATTAAGGGTAACCTGTAGGGTGGTATCGTTCAGCGCCTTCACGCCCAGCGTATCCGGGGCCTTTTTCCCCTGGGCAATATCCGCTGCGTTGACGATATGCATATTGCCTGGATAGGTGGCATACGGGGAGCCGGTAGCCGGATCCACCAGACGCTGCCAGCTCCAGACCACATCCTGGGCGGTGATGGCCGTCCCGTCCGACCAGGTGATGCCCGGTCGCAAATGGAAGGTCCAGACGGTGTTGTCCTGGTTATCCCACTTCTCTGCCAGACGCGGCTCTACGCTGCCGTCTTTTCTGATGGCAATCAGCCCATCGAATAAGTCGCTGATAATATCGAATTCGACGTTGCTTTCTACCTTATGCGGATCGAGAGACGCAGGCTCGCTGCCGTTGTTGCGCACCAGCGTTTGCTGCTCCGCAAGGGTCGTTCCCGCCGGAACCTGTGCCGCCAGCGTAGCGGTGCTTATGCTTATTATGCCCGTTGCCAGCAGTGAGAGGGCAAAACGGTGACCTGTCTGTGGTTTCATATTATGCCTTAATAATGTACTGATTAACGATACCCTTGACACTCTTAGCGTCCGTCAGGCAGGAAGGCAATATTTTTCAGGCACCTATAAGAGGTTGATCTGTTTAGAGGGTGCAAAAGCGCGATTGCACTAGCCAAAGCGCAATTTAAAGGAGACTATGCTGTCGGTAAGTTATTGTTGTTTGGGTAAAGATGGGTAAAACCGCTTTCAGCTGCCGCTCTGTTTACCTATCCTTCATCCTTAATTACATCTGTCATAAGAGAGTGACTCATGGATCGTATTGTTAGCGCTTCACGCGGGCGTACATCGCTGCTCAGCACGCATAAAGTGCTGCGAAACACCTATTTTATGCTCAGCCTGACGCTGGCGTTCTCTGCGATTACCGCGACCGCCAGCACGGTGCTGGGCCTGCCCTCGCCGGGGCTGATCCTGACCCTGGTAGGCATGTACGGCTTAATGTTCCTGACCTACAAGCTGGCGGATAAACCTGCTGGTATTCTGGCTGCCTTCGCCTTTACCGGCTTCCTGGGCTACATCCTTGGGCCGATGCTTAACGCCTACCTCTCCGCGGGAATGGGCGATCTGATTGGTCTGGCGCTGGGCGGTACTGCACTTACCTTCTTCTGCTGTTCGGCCTACGTGCTGACTACCCGCAAAGATATGTCCTTCCTCGGCGGGATGCTGATGGCGGGGATCGTGGTGGTGCTGATTGGGATGGTGGCAAACATTTTCCTGCAGCTGCCGGCTCTGCATCTGGCCATCAGCGCGGTGTTTATCCTGATCTCTACCGGTGCAATCCTCTATGAGACCAGCAACATCATTCACGGCGGCGAAACCAACTACATTCGCGCCACCGTTAGCCTCTACGTCTCGCTGTACAATATTTTTGTCAGCCTGCTGAGCATCCTGGGCTTCTCGAGCCGCAACTAACCGCTCACGCCTCCCCTCAAGCCCCGCTTATGCGGGGCTTTGTTTTTTGCTACACTGCAGCGGTTTTTAGCTGATTCGTGAATGACTATGTTGAGTTTTGAAGGTAAAGAGATAGAGACCGATAACGACGGTTATCTAAAAGAGAGCAGCCAGTGGAGCGAAGGCCTCGCGGAGGTCATTGCGGCGCAGGAGGCCATTACCCTCTCGCCTGAGCACTGGGAAGTGGTGCGCTTCGTGCGCGACTTCTATCTGGAATTTAATACCTCGCCAGCAATACGTATGCTGGTAAAGGCGATGGCAAACAAATTTGGCGAGGAGAAAGGCAACAGCCGCTACCTCTACCGCCTCTTTCCTAAAGGCCCGGCCAAGCAGGCTACCAAAATTGCTGGCCTGCCTAAGCCGGTGAAGTGCATTTAGTAGCGGATCCCAAAGTTGGTCCACTCTCTGGTGGGCTGATGCGGCTCGGTTAAGACGTTGTCGACCCGGGCGCTGCGCGGCCCCCCTGCTTTCAGCCACTCGATCAGCTCGGCTAACTTCTCTTCGTCGCCGCAGGCAAGGACCTCAACGCTGCCGTCATCCATATTGCGTGCATAGCCGGTCAAGCCAAGACGATGTGCCTCACGCTGGGTACTGTAGCGAAAGCCAACCCCCTGAACGCTGCCGTGAACCCAGCATTTAACGCAGGCAGACGGTTTTACGTTGGTTCTGTTCTCTTCACTCATGGTGACACTCCTTCTCTGATTCACTAAGGGTAGTGCTGCCAGCGGAATTTTTCTTACATTAAGGTGTGTACTTTTGGGAAAGAAACCGGACGACAAAATGTTCCCTGCACTCCCCAGATACCCGCTTCCTGAAGCACAGGAATATAACGTCTGTTCTCCAGCCCCTGAACAACGATCCTATCGCAATATTTCTTCAGGTTTTTAATCAGTATGGTAAAGGTTGGCTTAACAACTTCATCATTAAAAAAGGTGGTTTCCAGCTTTACGGCCTCGTAATGACAGGCGACCAGGCCCGATACATCAGCGCTACCCTTACCCAGATCGTCCAGCCAGATGGCATTAGACGTTCCCGTCATCTCATCCCGTACCGAACAGATCTTCTCAGGGAGGGCTAGCTTAACGAAGGGCAGCGCCGACAGCGCTGCGCGTAGGGCATTGTCATAGCTGAGCAGCACCGCTGACTCTTCATCATAGAGAGGCAGCGAGACAAAGATGCCGCGCTGGCGGATCCAGGCCGCCTGTTTCGCTATAGTTGAAAGCTGCTCATAGAGAAATTTGCGTTTTGCCTGGGCATCCCACATGTTGATGATGAGTTCAGGATGCTGTGTGCGCAGGCCTTTACTCTCCAACAGCGTTTTCATCTCAACGCCCAGCAGCTGGCCCGCTACAGAGGTCACAGGCTCTGCCATAAACTGGTAGTGATACTCTTCCTTCGCCATCTTTTCATCCATTGTTATTGGGGTATACAACAATGGTATGGCGGCGTGCGACAGGTTGTGTCACTCCAGAATGCCACTATCAGATTTTTCCCTACATACCGCTTCGCTGTGCTGTACCACACTGAATGTATTAACTCTCATTGCCTGTCTGTCTTGCCAGTACCCTGATGGTACTGGCATTTTTTTATCTGCCGATTGCTGAATTGCTTTTCCCGCCCTAACCCAGGAAAATGGCGGCCATTTTCTTCATTAAGACAGTCAAATTTAATATGAGCGTACGTTTAGTGTTAGCCAAAGGGCGCGAGAAGTCTCTGCTGCGCCGCCATCCCTGGGTCTTCTCTGGTGCGGTTGCCCGCATGGAGGGCAAAGCCAGCCTCGGTGAAACCGTTGATATCGTTGACCATCAGGGAAAATGGTTAGCCCGCGGCGCGTACTCGCCAGCCTCGCAGATCCGCGCCCGCGTCTGGACGTTCGATAAAAACGAAAGCGTGGATATCGCCTTCTTTAACCGCCGCCTGGCGCAGGCCCAGCAGTGGCGCGACTGGCTGGCGAAGCGCGATGGCCTCGACAGCTATCGCCTGATCGCCGGCGAGTCTGACGGCCTGCCCGGCGTGACCATCGATCGTTTCGGCAACTTCCTGGTGTTGCAGCTGCTGAGCGCAGGAGCCGAGTATCAGCGCCCGGCGCTGGTGGCGGCCCTGCAGGAGCGCTACCCGGAGTGTGCGATTTACGATCGCAGCGACGTTGCGGTGCGTAAAAAAGAGGGCATGGAGCTGACCCAGGGGCCGGTGAGCGGTGAGCTGCCGCCGCCGCTGCTGCCGATCGAAGAGAACGGCATGAAGCTGCTGGTGGATATCCAGGCCGGACACAAGACCGGTTACTACCTCGACCAGCGCGACAGCCGTCTGGCAACTCGCCAGTACGTGGCGGATAAGCGCGTGCTGAACTGCTTCTCCTACACCGGCGGCTTTGCGGTCTCCGCGCTGATCGGCGGCTGTGCTCACGTTGTAAGCGTCGATACCTCCCAGGAGGCGCTGGACGTGGCAAAGCAAAACGTAGAGCTTAACAAGCTCGATCTGAGCAAAGCGGAGTTTGTGCGCGATGACGTCTTTAAGCTGCTGCGTAAATATCGTGATAACGGCGAGAAGTTTGACGTTATCGTGATGGATCCGCCGAAGTTTGTGGAGAACAAAAGCCAGCTGATGGGCGCATGCCGTGGCTATAAGGACATCAATATGCTGGCGATCCAGCTGCTGAACCCTGGCGGCGTGCTGTTGACCTTCTCCTGCTCCGGCCTGATGACCACCGATTTATTTCAGAAAATCATCGCTGATGCCGCAATAGATGCGGGTCGTGATGTACAATTTATAGAGCAGTTCCGTCAGGCCGCAGATCACCCGGTGATCGCTCCCTACCCGGAAGGGCTGTATCTTAAAGGGTTTGCCTGTCGCGTCATGTAGCTTGAGTTCTGGAACCTTATCCCCATATTGGGGGTAAGTACTGTTTCCTGGAGGTGACTATGATTGCCAGCAAATTCGGCATTGGCCAGCAGGTGCGCCACTCCCTGCTGGGATTTTTGGGCGTGGTGGTGGATATCGACCCGGAATACTCTCTTGATGAACCCTCAGCTGACGAGCTGGCCGTTAACCCGGATCTGCGCGTTGCCCCGTGGTATCACGTTGTGATGGAAGATGATGACGGACAGCCGGTACATACCTACCTGGCCGAAGCCCAGCTCAGCAGCGAAGTGCAGGATGAACATCCGGAACAACCCTCTATGGATGAGCTGGCACGCTCCATCCGCAAACAGCTCCAGGCGCCCCGACTGCGCAACTGATAAGACCCCGCCAGCGCGGGGTCTTTTTTTAGCGGGAAAGCCCCAGGCGTGGGATCTCAATCGCCGGGCAGCGATCCATGACCACATTCAGACCCGCCTCCCGCGCCAGCACCGCCGCCTGCTCGTTGATGACGCCCAGCTGTAGCCACAGGGTTTGCGCCCCAATGGCAATCGCCTCCTGCGCTACACCCCAGGCCGCCTCTGACTGACGGAACACGTCAACCATATCGACCTTCTCAGGAATGTCAGCCAGCGTCGCGTAGCCCTGCTGCCCCAGCAGCGTCTTCCCCGCCACCTTCGGCGACACCGGGATCACGTGATAGCCCTGATCGAGCAGGTATTTCATTACCCGGTAGCTAGGGCGGTCAGGCTTGTCGCTTGCCCCCACCAGCGCAATGGTGTGGGTTGATTTCAGAATGCCAGCAATATCGGTCTCTTTCATAATCATCTCCAGGCTATTTTCTCAAGTGTAAGCCAAACCCCGCCCCTCGACCATCTATCCCATACCTCTGCATGAGGGTAATCAGAAGCATAACTCTATATGTTACTAAACATACTTTTAGACATGTTCAGACACGCTTTTAACCCTTAAAAACAGCGGAGATTTTATGAGAGCCGGCTTTGCCACCGCACTGATTGTCTGCTTAATGCCGGTTACCGCTTTTGCAACGACCCTGCGCCTGGCAACGGAGATCGACCTGCTGATCCTCGATGGCAAAAAGGTCTCCAGCTCGCTGCTGCGCGGTGCGGGCAGTATTGAGCTGGAGAATGGTCCGCACCAGCTGGTGTTTCGCGTGGAGAAAAGCATTCGCATGCCTAATCGCGAGCAGCGGATGTGGATCTCCCCGCCGCTGATCGTCAGCTTTAATACCCGCTCTATTAATCTGGTTAACGTGACGCTGCCCCGGCTGGAGACGCAGAGAGAGTCAGAGATGTTTGACGCCTCGCCGCAGATCTCGCTGCTCGATGGCCATGCCGTCTCTATTCCCGCCAGGATAGATATTCTGCCGGTAACGGAGACGTCGGAAGGGATAGACTATGAGCGGGATACCCAACGCTATAACAAACAGGGGCAGCACGCTTCGCTGCCGCAGTTCGCGACTAAAATGGCGGATGACAGAACGCTGCTCTCCAGCGTATCGGAGCTGGACGTGCCGCCTTCCCAGGATCTGACCGAGCAGCGGCTCAAGTACTGGTATCAGCAGGCCGATACGCAAACCCGCCTTCGCTTTATGGAGTGGGTGAAACAGCAGCCTCCCTCCTGAGAGTGCGTTAAATCACATTCCCTTTTCCCGCCGCGCTTTTTTTACGCCTTTCTCTTGCAGCATCAAACGCTTCCAGTAATCTGTAGCAAATTCAATAATGGAAACGGATTATGGAACTGACGACACGTACGCTTCCGGCGCGGAAACATATTGCGCTGGTGGCTCACGATCACTGCAAAACAATGCTGATGAACTGGGTAGAGCGCCACCATACCCTACTGGCCCAGCACGAGCTGTACGCCACCGGAACAACGGGCAACCTGATCCAGCGCGCCACCGGCCTGCCGGTAAACGCGATGCTGAGCGGGCCGATGGGCGGCGACCAGCAGGTGGGAGCGTTGATCTCCGAGAGTAAAATTGACGTGCTGATCTTCTTCTGGGATCCGCTCAACGCCGTGCCGCACGATCCGGACGTGAAAGCCCTGCTGCGCCTGGCCACGGTGTGGAATATCCCGGTCGCCACCAACGTCTCGACCGCCGACTTTATTATTGAGTCAGCGCACTTCGGTGAAAGCTTTGCTATTCAGATCCCGGACTATCAGCGCTATCTGGCCGATCGCCTGAAGTAGTGCAACCGCCGGGTGGCGCATACGCTTACCCGGCCTACGGGATTTTGTAGGCCCGTGCAAGCGCAGCGCCGCCGGGCAAGATCACGGTTTGCGCACTACGGTCACACCCAGCTGCTTTAAATCTTCCACAAACGGCGACGGTGCCTCTTTGCTGAACAGCAGCCAGACGCGCTTGCGGGCGCGAGTCAGGGCGACGTAGAGCATGCGACGCTCCTCCGCGTCCGGGTAATCCTCCGGTGGGGGCAGCAGCGCCTGCTCCATAATGGACTCCCTTGCGGGGGCCGGGAAGCCCTCCTTCCCCTCCTGCAGACCCAGCACAATCACATAGTCAGCCTGCTGACCCTTGCTGGCGTGGATCGTCATAAAGTCGAGCGTTAACTCCGGCCAGCGGGTCGCGGCCTTCTCCAGCACGGCGGGTTTCAGATAGTGATAGCGCGCCAGCAGCAGGATCCGCTCGTCAGGCTTCGCGTAGCCGCTGAGCTTATCCAGCAGGGCATCGAGCCGATCCTCGGCCAGCAGCGTCACGGCATTCTTCTCTCCTGCCGCCAGGCTGTTCAGCGGTTTTCTGAGCTGGTGCGGGTTCTGCTGGATAAAGCGGTTAGCCACGTCGCCAATGCGATGGGTAAAGCGGTAGGTGGTATCCAGCACGCAGCTCTCCCCCTCGCCAAAGTAGTGATGAAAGGCAGTGGTCAAAGAGAGCTGCGCCCCGCTAAAGCGGTAGATGGCCTGCCAGTCGTCGCCGACGGCAAAGAGCGTGGTGTTTGAATTCTGCTTGCGCAGTGCAGCCAGCAGCGCCGCGCGTTGGGGAGAGATATCCTGGAACTCATCCACCAGAATATGCTTCCACGGGCTGATAAAACGCCCCTTCTCCAGAATATGGATTGCCTGGTGAATCAGCCCGGAGAAGTCGACGGCGTTTTCCGCCTTTAGCGCCGTTTTCCACGCCTTGAGCAGCGGGGCCATCAGCTTCACCCGCTTTGAGAACAGGTTACGTACCTCTTCCGGCGCCGAGGCGATCATCTCCGCCTGCGCGCCGCCGTGCATCCGCATCAGGCTGACCCAGCGGTCGAGCCGTCCGGCAAGGCGACGCTGCAATGCGGTATCGTCCCAGAAATGACCTTCAGGCACCTCCCACGCCAGCTCCTCCTCCAGCCACTGCCGCCAGCCCTTGGCCTGAGCTTTTTTCTCGCTGCACTGCTGCTGCCAGGCCTCGATAAACAGCGCCTGACGGGCGTCGGTATCGTTCTCCAGCGCGCTGATGGTGGGCACTTTTTTGCTGCCGTGCTGAATAATAGCGAGCGCCAGGGCATGGAAGGTCTGGGCGGCGATCTCATCGGTGTTCAGCCGCTCGCGAATTCGCGCGTCCATCTCCTGGGCCGCTTTCCGGCCAAAGGCCAGAAGCAGGATCTGATCCGCTGCCGCTTCACCGCGCATCAGCAGCCAGCCCGCACGGGCCACCAGCACTGAAGTTTTGCCGCTGCCTGCCCCGGCCAGCACCAGCAGCGACTGCTCGCCGTTCACCACCGCTTCCGCCTGGGCGGGGTTAAGCGGTGAAGATTCAACGCTGGCAAAGAAAGGCGCATACTGCACCAGCATTTTGCGGGTGTACTCCCGGTTATGTGCCGCCCGGCTGGCTTCCACGTCCACCAGCCAGCCCTGACACTGCTGCCACGCCTCGCGGCAGTTATCGAACTCGTCGAGACGGGCCAGCGGCAATGGCAGCGCCGCAAAGGCGTTACGGATCCGATCCTGCAGGCCCGTGGTCTGCTGGCGGGTTAGCCACCTGTTGGCCTTCATGCCGCTGGAGAGGGTCTCCACCGTCTCCTGCAGAACGCCCGCGGCCACCTCGCTCATCTGGCTGCTCCATGCCTGCCAGTGGGCGTTAAGATGCTGCCAGAACTGCTGGGTCTGCGCCCACTCGGTGCCGTGCAGGCGCACGACTTTGGCATCTGATAGCACGAACTCCAGCTCACCCCAAACCAGCCCGCGCTTGCAGACTATCGCCAGCAGTTGATTATAGGGAATAAGATACTCATGGCGATCGCCGGAAACCTTCACGCCCGCGTGGAGCATGACCGCCCGATCGTAGGGGTGCTGGGCCAGACGTTTTCCGAGTGAAGTCGCTTTCAGTTCCATGATGTGCCGTTTCTCTGGTCATAACGTTGCCCGTCAGTGTACCCGCCAGAGAATTTACGCTCCAGCGTAAAAAGACGTTACACTTAGCAAGCCTTTTCGTATGGCAGATAACTCCGAGGATCTATGCGTACTGTACTGAATATTCTTAACTTCTTTCTGGGCGGCTTCGTTACCACGCTGGCCTGGATCCTGGCAACGGTAATGAGCATTGTCTTTATCATCACGCTGCCGCTGACCCGCTCATGCTGGGAGATCGCGAAGCTGTCGCTGGTGCCGTATGGCAACGAGGCGGTACATGTGGATGAGCTCGATCCCTCCCGCCGCAACGTCATTATGAATACCGGCGGTACGCTGCTGAATATTGTCTGGCTGGTGCTCTTCGGCTGGTGGCTGTGCGTGATGCATATTCTCGCCGGCATCACCCAGTGCCTGACTATCATCGGTATCCCGGTGGGCATCGCCAACTTTAAAATCGCAGCCATTGCCCTGTGGCCGGTGGGACGGCGGGTGGTATCGGTGGAGACGGCGCAGGCCGCCCGTGAAGCCAACGCCCGGGCCCGTTTTTACTGAGAAAGGACGCGTAACTCATGCTAAGCCCTCTGCTTCGCCGTTACACATGGAACAGTGCCTGGCTCTATAACGTCAGGATTTTTATCGCCCTGAGCGGTACGGTTGCCCTGCCCTGGTGGCTGGGCGAGGTGAAGCTCACGATCCCGCTGACGTTAGGCGTGGTGGCCGCTGCGCTGGCCGACCTGGACGACCGGCTCACCGGGCGGCTGCGCAACCTGGTTATCACCCTGGTGTCGTTCTTTATTGCCTCGGCCTCGGTAGAGCTGCTCTTCCCCTGGCCGTGGCTGTTTGCCCTCGGGCTTATCGTCTCCACCTGCGGGTTTATCTTGCTGGGCGGCCTTGGGCAGCGCTACGCAACCATCGCCTTTGGCGCGCTGCTGATTGCTATCTATACCATGCTGGGGATCTCGCTCTTTGACCAGTGGTACCAGCAGCCGCTGCTCCTGCTGGCAGGGGCGGTGTGGTTTAGCCTGCTAACGCTGGTGGGGCATCTGGTGTTTCCGGTGCGCCCGCTGCAGGATAACCTCGCGCGCTGCTATGCACAGCTGGCAAACTATCTCGAGCAGAAATCGCGTCTTTTCGATCCCGATTATGATGATGAGAGTGAGAGCGAGGTACCGCTCTACGATCTGGCCCAGGCCAACGGCCAGCTGGTGACCACGCTCAACCAGACCAAAGCGTCGCTGCTGACGAGGCTGCGGGGGGATCGCGGCCAGCGCGGTACCCGGCGCACGCTGCACTACTATTTCGTGGCGCAGGATATTCACGAGCGCGCCAGCTCGTCGCATATTCAATACCATGCCCTGCGCGAGCATTTTCGCCATAGTTCCCTGATGTTTCGCTTTCAGCGCATGCTCTCTATGCAGGCGCAGGCCTGCGCCCGGCTCTCTCGGGCTATTCTGCTGCGCGAGCCCTATCAGCATGACCCCAACTTTGAGCGCGCCTTTACCCACCTTGATGCCGCCCTTGAGCACGCCCGCGGCCAGGGCATCTCCGCCGACTATATTGAGTCGTTGGGTTTTGTACGGGATAACCTGCGGGCTATCGACGCTCAGCTGGCGACCATCGAGTCTGAGCAGGCGCTAATGCAGCCGCCGCAGGGTACCGAGAACGAGCTTGCCGATGACAGCCTGACCGGCCTGGACGATATCTGGCAGCGTCTGAAGCGCAACCTGACGCCGGAATCGGCCCTGTTTCGCCATGCGGTGAGGATGTCAGTGGTGCTCTGCCTGGGCTACGCCTTCATTCAGCTCACCGGACTCCAGCACGGCTACTGGATCCTGCTCACCAGCCTGTTTGTCTGCCAGCCAAACTATAACGCCACCCGCCACCGCCTGACGCTGCGTATTATCGGCACGCTGGTCGGCGTGGCGGTGGGCCTGCCCATTTTGCTGTTCGTCCCTTCGCTGGAGGGGCAGCTGGTGCTTATTGTTATCGCCGGGGTGCTCTTCTTTGCCTTCCGCAACGTCCAGTACGCCCATGCCACTATGTTTATTACCCTGCTGGTGCTGCTCTGCTTCAACCTGCTCGGAGAGGGCTTTGAGGTGGCGATCCCCCGTATCATCGATACGCTGATCGGCTGCGCCATCGCCTGGGCGGCGGTGAGCTTTATCTGGCCGGACTGGCGCTTTCGCAACCTTCCGCGCGTGCTGGAGCGGGCGCTTGATGCCAACTGCCGCTATCTGGATGCCATTCTGGAACAGTATCACCAGGGGCGCGATAACCGTCTGGCGTACCGTATTGCCCGGCGCTATGCCCATAACGGTGATGCGGATCTGGCGTCAGTGGTCTCAAACATGTCGACCGAGCCGAACGCCACGCCACAGATGCGCGACGTCGCCTTCCGCCTGCTCTGCCTGAACCACACGTTTACCAGCTATATCTCCACGCTGGGGGCGCACCGTGAGCAGCTTCAGCAGCCGGAGATCCTGCAGCTGTTGGATGATGCCGTCTGCTACGTGGATGATGCCCTGCACCATCAGCCTGCCGATGAAGTCCGGGTCGGACAGCAACTGGAGACGCTCTCCGGGCGGATCCGCCAGCTTGAACCCGACCCTACCAGCAAGGCCCCGCTGGTTCTGCAGCAGGTTGGGCTGCTGATTGGGCTGCTGCCGGAGATCTGCCAGCTTCAGCGTCAGGTTCCCCGCTGATGTAAACTGCTCTCCGCCTCCAGCTCTTTAAACCAGATGGTTAACTCCCGGCGCGTCTCTGCCGGGAGTGCCGCCTCATGCAGCCCCGCGATAGCCCCTTCCAGGGCAAACAGCACCTTGATACTCAACTGCGGGCTGCGCTCCTTTAACCTGAGCCAGCACGCTTTTGCCCCTAGCTGTTTCAGGCTAGGCTCATCTTTGATTCCCACTTCCCAGAGCAGAGTCTCCAGCTGGAAATTCAGATTGGGAAGATCCCTGAGCCGCTTTTGCGCACGCCTCGCGACCTTTTCCCGCTGCGCGGCCGCCAGCGAGTATTGGCAGAGCGTCAGCAGCGTTTCACGATCCTGCCATAATCCATCATCGACCCGGAAATAGTTGAGCAGGACGGGCCTACCCCGCTTCACAAAAGTCAGTAAGGGGGCTTTCGTATTCATACAGTAGGGTGCGCTCTCCTCACAGGCACGTAGGTAGAGAGCCCCTTCGGCTACCATCGCAAACACCGTATCCTCAATGGCGAGACTGTAACCACCAAAGAGCGCACGGTGATGGATATGCCCCAGCGGTGATAGATATTCCCGAGATTGATAGATCCTTTGATACGATACGTTTTTCATGATTATTCCTTTAAAATCAAGGCGTAAAATATCTTTTATTTTTAAGCCATCTGTTGAAAAGGAACATAGGGAAGTTGCCCGGCCTCAGCAAGTTGATTTTTCTCCTCGCGGCATATTCAGCCCATATTTGCGAGACGCTTCCAGAAAATGAGGTTGATCTTTAAACGCTTACCGGGTACTGTATAGATATACAGTAACTCTCAGGGCTGGAATGACTATGTACACTTCAGGCTATGCTAACCGCTCGTCTCAATACGCTTCTTTCGCCGGCAGCCGCGCACAGGTGAATACGCCCGCTGCGGCCACGGGTCTTATCAGTGAAGTGGTCTATCGTGAAGATCAGCCGATGATGACCCAGCTGCTGCTGCTGCCGTTGCTACAGCAGCTTGGACAGCAGTCCCGCTGGCAGCTCTGGCTGACGCCACAGCAAAAATTGAGCCGTGCGTGGGTGCAGTCTGCTGGCCTGCCCTTAAGCAAGCTCATGCACATTAGCCAGCTCTCGCCGGATAATACCCTGGACTCCATGATCAAAGCATTGCAGACGGGCAACTACAGCGTAGTGATCGGCTGGCATACGCAAGAGCTGTCAGAAGATGAGCATCGCCGTCTCGTTGAGGCCGCTCAGGAGGGAAACGCAATGGGGTTTATCATGCGGCCGGTTCGCTTCGATCCGCAGGCTTCAGGACAGTCTTCCGGCTTAAAAATTCACTCGAATTTGTTTCATTAAGTAAGTTTAAGATAATTCCTGGGATCTTTTTTGCGTCGGTTCCAGGCCTTTGGTCATTAAGCTAAATTCTCTCGCGAAGCCTGTCTGGCGCGGTAACTGCGATATTTCGATGGCGAATTTATCGTCATAAATGTTAAATATTGTGTCTACAACTCTTTTTTTTTCATATGCCTGACGGAGTTCACACTTGTAAGTTTCCAACTACGTTGTAGACTTTACATCGCCAGGGGTGCTCGGCATAAGCCGAAGATATCGGTAGAGTTAATATTGAGCAATGCCCCCGGTGAAGGATTTAACCGTGTTTTCTCTGGCGAGAACTTCATGGCGATTTTTGGATGATAACGAGGCGCAAAAATGAAAAAGACAGCTATCGCGATTGCAGTGGCACTGGCTGGCTTCGCTACCGTAGCGCAGGCCGCTCCGAAAGATAATACCTGGTACACTGGTGCTAAACTGGGCTGGTCCCAGTACCACGACAACGGCTTCATTCCTAATGATGGCCCGACTCGTGAAGACCAGCTGGGCGCTGGCGCATACGGCGGCTACCAGGTTAACCCGTACGTTGGTTTCGAACTGGGCTACGACTGGTTAGGTCGTGAGCCGTACAAAGGCGACAACGTAAACGGTGCTTTCAAATCTCAGGGCGTTCAGCTGACCGCTAAACTGGGCTACCCAATCACTGATGACGTTGATATCTACACCCGCCTGGGTGGTATGGTATGGCGTGCAGATGCTAAAGCTCAGGTTCCTGGCACTGGCGCATCTTTCAAAGACCACGATACCGGTGTTTCCCCAGTATTCGCTGGTGGCGTAGAGTGGGCAATGACCCGTGACATCGCTACCCGTCTGGAATACCAGTGGGTTAACAACATTGGCGATGCTAAAACTCTGGGCACCCGTCAAGACAACGGTATGCTGAGCGTAGGTGTTTCCTACCGCTTCGGCCAGCAGGAAGACGTAGCTCCGGTTGTTGCACCGGCTCCGGCTCCGGCTCCGCAGGTTTCTACCAAGCACTTCACTCTGAAGTCTGACGTACTGTTCAACTTCAACAAAGCGACTCTGAAACCAGAAGGCCAGCAGGCTCTGGATCAGATGTACACCCAGCTGAGCAACCTGGATCCGAAAGACGGTTCCGTTGTTGTTCTGGGCTTCACCGACCGCATCGGTTCTGACGCTTACAACCAGGGTCTGTCCGAGAAACGTGCTCAGTCTGTTGTTGACTACCTGATCTCTAAAGGTATCCCGTCCAACAAGATCTCCGCACGTGGTATGGGCGAATCTAACCCGGTTACCGGCAACACCTGTGACAACGTGAAAGCGCGTCCGGCGCTGATCGACTGCCTGGCTCCGGATCGTCGCGTAGAGATCGAAGTTAAAGGTATCAAAGACGTTGTAACTCAGCCGCAGGCTTAAGTTTACGTCTTATAAAAAAACCCCGCTCTGCGGGGTTTTTTATTGCCTGCTCTCTGCTGAAAAGCGCGTTACTCCTTGCCCAGCAGCGCCTGCAGATCCTGCTTCAGGGTGCTCATTTTGCTGGCATACTTCTCTTTATGCTCGGCATCTTCAATCAGTTGCACAATTGTCTCCGACAGGGTTTTCCCCCGCCGCTGGGCGAGGCCGGCCAGACGTTGCCAGACCATAAACTCCAGATCGATTGATTTCTTACGCGTGTGCTGGTGCTCGGCATTAAAGTGCCGTTTACGCCGGGCGCGAATGGTCTGCTTCATGCGGTTCGTTAACGCGGTATTCATGTGCTGCGCAATCCAGTCGTTAACGCGAACCGGTTCGTACTCGAGCTTCAGCAACAGATCGACGGCCTCTTTAGCCGCACTGGTTTCTAAATAGCGCGTGATGAGTTCACCTTCACGGTGCTTTTTCACCAGGTACTTCCATTTCCAGCCGCTTTCGAGATTTTCCAGTTGTTGATATTTCATTGCGATCTCAGTGTTACCGTGTAACTTAGTTCAGAATATCAGTTTTTTGCCAATCTGCTGAAAAGAAATCATATCCTGTGAGCTAAGCGGTACCGGGAAAGGGGTAAAAGCATCTATTCCACGTGTGCTGAATTGCCGCTTACGCTATAATTCCGCCCTTTACAGCTGACGATAAAACCTCGACATTGACCATTACTAAACTAGCCTGGCAAGACCTTGTTCCTGATACCGACAGCTATCAGGAGGTGTTTACACCGTCTGACGTTGACCTTGAGTCTGAGCTTTCTCTTGGTGACACGCAACCTCGTTTGCAGTACGCGCTGGAGCAGCTGCTGCATCCGTCTGCATCGTCACGCTTTTTACTGGCCAAAGCGCCGGAAGAGCCGGAGTATCTGGCCCTGATCGCCGCCGCTGCCCGTGAACTCCAACCCGCGGTGTCGCCGGTTGTCGGCGTTGAGTACAGCGTTGCCGGCCGCACGGTGAGCATGAAGCCCGCCGCCAGCGTGCAGGCAAACTTTGCCGGGCAGAGCGACGTAGTGATTGCCGACTGGGTGGAAGCTGAGCAGCTTTTTGGCTGCCTGCGCCAGTTCAATAATGAAATTACCCTTGAGCCTGGTCTGGTACACCAGGCTAATGGCGGGGTGCTGGTGGTCTCGCTGCGCACCCTACTGAGCCAGCCGCTGCTCTGGATGCGACTGAAATCAATCGTGACTCGCCAGCGCTTCGACTGGGTCTCCTTCGATGAGTCTCGCCCCCTGCCCGTCAGCGTGCCGGCTATGCCGCTCACGCTGAAGGTTATCCTGGTCGGCGAGCGCGAGTCGCTGGCTGATTTTCAGGAGATGGAGCCAGATCTGGCCGCTCAGTCTATCTACAGCGAATACGAAGAAAATATCCAGATTACCGATGTAGACGCGCTTGCCACCTGGCGGCAGTGGGTCATTCTGAGCGCCGAGCAGGCCGGACTGCCGATCCCCGCAGAGGATGCCTGGCCGGTGCTAATCCGTGCCGCAGCACGCTACACCGACGATCAGGAGACGCTGCCGCTCTGTCCGCTGTGGCTGGCGCGCCAGCTGCGTGAGGTCTCTGCCTTTACCGAGGGGAGCACCTTTGACGCGGAGCAGTTGCGCACCATGCTGAGCCAGCGCGAGTGGCGTGAGGGCTATCTGCCGGAGCGTATGCTGGATGAGATCCTGCTTGAACAGATCCTGATTGAGACCGAAGGTGAACGCGTTGGGCAGATCAACGCGCTGTCGGTGGTTGAATTCCCTGGTCATCCCCGCCCCTATGGCGAGCCGTCGCGTATTAGCTGCGTGGTACATATCGGCGACGGTGAGTTTCATGACATCGAGCGTAAAGCCGAGCTGGGAGGCAACATCCATGCGAAGGGCATGATGATCATGCAATCCTTCCTGATGGCCGAGCTGGAGCTGGAGCAGCAGATGCCCTTCACGGCATCGTTGACCTTTGAGCAGTCCTACAGCGAAGTGGACGGCGACAGTGCCTCGATGGCCGAGCTGTGCGCGCTGATCAGCGCCCTGGCCGATGTCCCGCTGCATCAGCATATCGCTATTACCGGCTCGGTGGATCAGTTTGGTCGGGCGCAGCCGGTTGGTGGTCTGAACGAGAAGATCGAAGGCTTTTTTGCGATTTGCCAGCACCGCGGCTTGACCGGCAAACAGGGCGTGATCGTTCCGGCTGCCAACGTGCGCCATCTCTGCCTGCATCAGGAGCTGCTGGACGCGGTACAGGCAGAACAATTTTCCATCTGGGCCATTGATGACGTGACCGATGCACTACCCTTACTGACAGACCTGGTGTGGGATGGCGAAGGGCAAACCACGCTGATCCAGACTATTCAGGAACGTATTGCGCAGGCGACGCAGCAGGAAGCGCGCCATCGTTACCCGTGGCCGCTACGCTGGCTCAGTTGGTTTACGCCCAACTGATCGGAGTTGTTGAGCGTACACGTGTTAGCTATCCTGCGTGCTTCACTAAAATAAGGCTTACTGAGAACATGGTAGATAAACGCGAATCCTATACGAAAGAAGACCTTCTTGCCTCTGGTCGTGGTGAACTGTTTGGCGCTAACGGCCCGCAGTTACCGGCCCCTAACATGCTGATGATGGACCGTGTGGTCAAGATGAGCGAGACGGGCGGCAATTTCGATAAAGGCTATGTTGAAGCAGAACTGGATATCACTCCCGATCTGTGGTTCTTCGGTTGCCACTTCATTGGCGATCCGGTAATGCCTGGCTGCCTGGGCCTTGATGCTATGTGGCAGCTGGTTGGTTTTTACCTCGGCTGGCTTGGCGGCGAAGGTAAAGGCCGCGCCCTCGGCGTAGGCGAAGTGAAACTGGCTGGCCAGATTTTACCGACTGCCTCTAAAGTCACCTACCGTATTCATTTCAAACGCGTTATCAACCGTAAGCTGATTATGGGCATCGCGGATGGTGAAGTGCTGGTTGATGGTCGTCAGATCTACACCGCAACCGATCTGAAAGTGGGTCTGTTCAAGGATACCTCTGCGTTCTGATCCCCCTGACAGGCGAAACCTCCGCAAGGCGGAGGTTTCATTTAAAGAGACAGAATCAGGCGATAACTGCCCTGTCCTCCATGGCCTCTCGCCAACCTCCAAGCCAGTATGATCTCTGATTCAGCGTCTGGTAAGGACACAACTCTTTTGAGCGTCCGGCAATGCCGGCCTGGTAACCACGTTGATGTGCCCGTTCCAGGCGATCTCGTTTTTGTCTCTTCATGCCTCGTTTCCCTCATTATTTGAGTCTGGTGGAAAAGAAAACAGTGGCTACAAAGTGTGCAACCACGCCTAACAAATAGCGCGATCGCCGCGTGCAGTCAATGCACAAAATTCATACCAACGTCATAAATGTGAGATATACAGAACTTCATTTGTACAAAAAGTGTGAGCAGGCACAGATTTTATTCCGCTCTATAGACGAAAAAAAACCACGCCGCCGTTACCGATAGCGTGGTTTTTTAAGATTAGTTGCAGGCGTTTATTGCAGCCTAGGGTAAACGATTTATCTCCCGGGCAATATTGCTGGCCTGCTGCGCCCACGCCACGCCCAGCGCTTTCACCATCGCATCATAGCCATCCTGCGACTGCGTCATCTCGACATAGAACGGACGCTTGATCAGCGTGCCCTGGTGATTAAGCAGCCACTCACCGCTCACAATCACGTGCCCATCATAGCGACCATGAAAGCCAGTGACGGTGACGTTAAGAGTGTCTTGCTCGCTGCCCATAGGCTGAGAGGCCACCACCCAGCCCGGAAGATCGCGGCTGAGGTTGGCTACCAGCGAGGTCCGCAGCTGCTGATCGAGCGGGCTGGCCCACAGATTGTTGCTGGCGATAACGTACTGCACGTCGCTGGTCTGGTAGACCACGCCGTTGCCCGCCAGATAGTCTGGCACCGAGACCTGCTCAATCCACAGCTGGCGCTGCCCCTGGCCGGGGTTGGCTGCCGTCATACTCGGCGACGTGGCTACCGCCGGTACTGGCGTGTTCGGTAGCTGATAATAGTGAGTCTCCTCACTGCTGCTGCAGGCGCTGAGCAGCAGCACCGCGATAGCTATTATCCCTTTTCTCACTGTTTTACCCCCTTCGGCTCAGGATCTTTCTTGCCCTTCGCTTCAAAGACCAGGGCGTTACTCTTCTGGTTAAGCGTCTGCAGTACCGGCTGCAGCTCGCGCAGAACCTGATCCAGGCGCTGCATATCCGCTACCATCTTGTTATACGCAGCCGATCCAGGCTGGAAGCCTTGCATGCTACGGTTCAGCTCGCGCAACGTTTTCTGCATATCCTGCGGCAGCTGCTGCACCGACTGGCTGGCCGTCAGCTTGTTCAGGTTATCCAGCGTGGTTTGCAGGCGACGCATGGTGCGCTGGCTCTCGGCGAGCGTGCCGGTGGCCTGCTCAAGCATCGGGTTCAGCGGCAGATTGTTGATCTTATCCAGCGTATCCATCAGGCGCTGCTGGATCTGCGCCAGGCCGCTGCTGACGGTCGGAATAATGCTGTAGCCGCCAAACTCGCGGATGCCGGTGATCGGCGGCGGTTTCGAGACGAAATCCATATCCACGTAGAGCGCGCCGGTCACCAGGTTACCCGTTTTCAGCGAACCGCGCAGCCCCTGCTTCAGCAGCTCAGGCAGGTTGGTCAGAATATCCGGACTTTCCCCCATCTGGCTGGCGATCCGCTCCGGCTCAATACGGATCAGCACCGGAATGCGGTAGTCCTCGTTCAGCGCCTGACGCAGGCCTGGCATAAAGAACGGCACCTTGCTGACGGTCCCGAGACGCATGCCGCGGAACTCCACCGGTGCACCAGGCTGTAGGCCACGAATGGAATCTTTGAAGAACATCAGGAAATCTTTGTGCTCGGTATAGAGCGACTCCTGAATGCTGCGCTGGTTGTCGTAGAGATCAAACTCGGTCTTTTCTGCCACCGGCTGGCCTAAATCGATGCCGTCAGGCACGTCAAAGCTGACGCCGCCGCCAAACAGGGTGGTCAGCGCCCCCATCTCGACGCGCATACCCGCTGAGGTGAGATCCACAGCAATACCGCTGTCTTTCCAGAAGCGAACGTTGCTGGTCACCAGCCGATCGTTAGGCGCGTTGATGAAGAGCTGATAGCTCATGGTGCGCTTCTGCGGGTCAAACACGCTGGTCTCTACCGAGCCGACGCGATAGCCCCGGAAGAGTACCGGGTCCCCAGGGGTGAGCTGGCCCGCTTTTTTACTGTCGAGCACCACGCGAATACCTTTTGCATCCGGCGGTGCCAGCGGCGGCGAATCGAGCAGCTGGTAATCATCCCGCACCCCGCCCTTGGTTCCCGGCTGCAGCTCAATGTAGGCCCCGGAGAGCAGCGTGCCCAGCCCGCTGATCCCTTCCCTACCGACCTGCGGCTTTACAACCCAAAATACAGAGTCGCCGTGCAGCAGCTTCTCCATGCCCGCATTAAGGCGCGCTTTGATCTCAACGTGAGTCAAATCGTCGGTTAGCGTTGCCGCCTCCACCACGCCGACGTCAATGCTGCGGCTTTTGATGGTGGTTTTACCCGCCTCAATACCCTCGGCATTGGCGGTGATCAGCGTGACTTCCGGCCCTTGATGACTGTAGTGATAAAAGAGGATCCAGGCCCCGATCAGCGCCGTGACAATCGGGAAGATCCATACGGGTGACCAGTTCTTCACCTTCTGCACTTTGGCTTCCCCACCTTTAGTCTCCATGTTTTACGACTCCTCCTGGCTTGATTCTGGCTCACGATCCCACAGCAGGCGTGGGTCGAAGGTCATGGCCGCAAACATCGTCATGATGACAACCAGCGCAAACATCAGCGCGCCCATTGCGGGGTAAATATTCATTAATCCGCCCATTCTTACCAGGGCAGAGAGTACGGCGATAACAAAGACGTCAATCATTGACCAGCGGCCAACAAATTCGACCACCTCATAAATCAGATGCATCCGCTCGCTGTCGCGCTTGCCGTGCCCCTTCGCATCCCAGCAGAGCCAGGCGATGGCGATCATCTTCAGGGTGGGGACCATGATACTCGCGATAAAGATCACCAGCGCTACCGGATAAGAGCCTTCGCTCCAGAGCAGGATCACCCCGGCCAGAATGGTCGAGGGCATCTTATCTCCGAGCAGATCGGTGATCATGATGGGCAGAATATTAGCGGGCAGATAGAGCAGAATAGAGGTGACCAGCAGCGCCATCGTCAGCTGGATGCTGTTTCTGCGCCGGGCGTGTCCGTGGCTATGGCAGCGAGGACATACCGTCTGGTCAACGGGAAGCACCGCCGTGCAGCAGGCGCAGGAGCGCAGCCCCTGGCGAATGCCCGGCACGCCGACCCGCAGCGGCTGCACAATCGTTGGCGGCGGGGCGATGTCGTCCCATAGCCAGCGTTTATCGACGCACTGGAAAGCGCGCAGATGCAGAATACAGAACAGGCACCAGGGGATGAAGCTGCTACCGACGCCGATATCGCCATAGGCCATCAGCTTAACGAAGCTGACCAGCACCCCGGCGAGAAAGATCTCCGCCATCCCCCAATTTTTCAGCATGAAAAAGATGCGGGCCAGCCTGCGCTTCAGCGGATCGGGTAGCGGCACCTGGTTCACCAGCAGGATAACGGTGACCAGGCAGAAGGCCGGTACGAACTGGACAAAGAGTAAGAAGAAGGTGCCGAGGCTGGCATAGTCTTCGGAGAACATGACGCGCGGGATCTCCATCAGCGTCACTTCACTGGTGACCCCTGCCACCTTCATATTGACGAAGGGGAAGAGGTTAGCCAGCGCCAGCATAAACAACGCGACCACCGCGTAGGCCAGCGGGCGCTGCCGGGGCGCATCCCAGCGGGTGGTCAGCGTATTGCCGCAGCGCGGACAGGCTGCTTTATGCCCGTGCACCAGCGGCGGCAGCGCTACCAGCAGATCGCACTGCGAACACAAAATGTGCCGGGCTTCATCATGTTGTTCGCACATGCGCACTCCCTGATTTACGTCGCGTTTTTAAGCGCCTCGAGCTGCTCCCACCGCTCAAAGGCCTCTTCCAGCGCCTGCTCAGCGGCGGCCATCTCGTCTAACACCTTTTGCGTCTGCTCGTGAGGCTGGCTGAAAAAGGCCCCGTCGGCAACCTGTGCCTGCAGTGCGGTGAGGTTCGCCTCCAGCTCTTCAAGCCGTTGAGGTAGCTGTTCAAGTTCCCGCTGCAGGTTATAGCTTAGTTTGCTCCCGCCGCGTTTGACAGTTTCTGCTTTTGCTGCCGGGGCGTCGGTCACTTTTTTGCTAACGGTCTGTTTTTGCGCCAAAGAAGCAGCCTGCTGGCCTCGCGCGTCCTGATAGCCACCCACGTAGCGGCCAATCCGCCCCTGGCCTTCAAAGATCCAGCACTCGGTAACGGTATTATCAACAAACTGACGATCGTGGCTCACCAGCAGAACCGTGCCCTGGTAGCCGTCGATCAGCTCCTCCAGCAGCTCGAGGGTCTCGACGTCGAGGTCGTTGGTGGGTTCATCGAGGATCATCAGGTTGCTGGGCTTCAGGAACAGGCGCGCCAGCAGGAGGCGGTTACGCTCCCCACCGGAGAGCGCACGCACCGGCGTCATTGCCCGCTTCGGATGGAACAGGAAGTCCTGCAGGTAGCCCAGCACATGGCGCGGCTTACCGTTAACCATCACCTCCTGCTTGCCTTCGGCGAGGTTATCCATCACCGTTCGATCCGGATCCAGCTCCGCACGGTGCTGGTCAAAGTAGGCCACTTCCAGCTTGGTTCCGATATGAATACGCCCGCTGTCAGCCTGTAACTGGCCGAGCATCAGCTTCAGCAGCGTGGTTTTCCCGCAGCCGTTCGGGCCGATCAGGGCAATTTTATCCCCGCGCTGTACCTGGGCGGAGAAATCGGTGACCAGCTTTTTGCCCTCCACGCCGTAGTGGACGTTCTCCATCTCAATAACGATTTTGCCGGAGCGGGCGGCCTCTTCAACCTGCATCTTCGCGCTGCCCATCACCTCACGGCGTTCGCTGCGCTCGCGACGCATCGCCTTCAGGGCGCGGACGCGGCCTTCGTTACGGGTGCGGCGCGCCTTAATGCCCTGGCGGATCCACACCTCTTCCTGGGCCAGCTTGCGGTCAAACTCAGCGTTCTGCAGCTCTTCAACCCGCAACGCCTCCTCTTTCTCTACCAGATACTGATCGTAGTTGCCTGGATAGGTGACCAGCTTGCCACGGTCGAGATCGACAATGCGCGTCGCCATGTTGCGGATAAACGAACGGTCGTGGGAGATAAAGATAATCGTGCCGTTGAAGGTTTTGAGGAACCCTTCCAGCCAGTCGATGGTTTCGATATCCAGGTGGTTGGTCGGCTCGTCCAGCAGCAGCACGCGCGGGTTACTCACCAGCGCACGTCCCAGCGCCGCCTTACGCAGCCAGCCGCCGGAGAGCGAGGCCAGCGCCATATCGGCCTCCAGCCCCAGCTGGGCCAGCACTTCGTTGATACGGTTCTCCATCTGCCAGAGGCCGTAGTGATCCAGCAGCTCCTGCAGGCGCGCCATCTCGTTAAGATTTTTTTCGCTGGGATCGCTCATTACCAGATGGGAGATCTCATGGTAACCCTTGAGATACTCCGCCTGCTCTGAGATGCCCTCGGCGACAAAATCGTAGACGCTGCCGGCGACGTTACGCGGCGGATCCTGCTGCAGGCGCGCCACAACCAGATCCTGCTCATAGACGATGCGGCCATCGTCCAGGCCCTGCTCGCGGTTGAGGATCTTCATCAGGGTGGATTTACCCGCGCCGTTACGTCCGACCAGGCAGACGCGCTCGTTGTCTTCGATATGAAGCTCGGCGTTGTCCAGAAGCGGCGAGTCGCTAAACGACAGCCAGGCACCGTGCATACTGATTAATGACATTGTGTTCTATTCCTCTCAGGCTGCGGTAATCAGCCAGCAGTTATGGATCTGACGGTTGCGGGCGAAATCCTGCGACTGCGTTTTTTGGGTAATGTCTTGTGCTTTCAGACCCAGTTCAGCCAGCCCGTCGTGGTCCATGCGGAAACCGCGTTTGTTGTTTGAGAACATGATCGTGCCGCCTTTACGCAGCATTCGTTTTAAATCTTTCATCAAGCTCAGGTGGTCGCGCTGAACGTCAAACGCCTCTTCCATTCGCTTGGAGTTAGAGAAGGTCGGCGGATCGATAAAGATCAGATCGAACTGCTCGTCGGTATCCCGCAGCCAGCCCATCACGTCGGCCTGCATCAGGCGATGCTGGCGGCCGGTGAGACCGTTCAGACGCAGGTTGCGCTCGGCCCACTCCAGGTAGGTGCGTGACATGTCGACGGTGGTGGTGGACGCCGCCCCGCCCAGACCCGCATGCACGCTGGCGCTGCCGGTGTAGGAGAAGAGGTTGAGGAAATCTTTGCCTTTGCTCATCTGGCCGAGCATCCGGCGGGCGATACGGTGATCGAGGAACAGGCCGGTATCCAGGTAGTCGGTCAGGTTGACCCACAGGCGGGCGTTATATTCGCTCACCTCCATGAATTCGCCCTTCTCGTTCATCTTCTGGTACTGGTTCTTGCCTTTCTGCCGCTCGCGGGTCTTCAGCACCAGTTTGTTAGGCGCGATCCCCAGCACCGTGATGGTGGCGGCAATAACGTCCAGCAGGCGCTGACGCGCCTTCTGCGCATCGACGGTTTTCGGCGGCGCGTACTCCTGCACCACCACCCAGTCGGCGTAGCGGTCTACCGCCACGTTATAGTCTGGCAGATCGGCATCGTAGAGGCGATAGCACTCGATCCCCTCCTGACGCGCCCACTTCTCCAGCTTTTTGACGTTCTTGCGCAGGCGGTTGGCGTAATCTTCCGCCATGCCGCTGCCTTTGATATCACCGAAACTTTCCGCAATGGAGTAGTTTTTCTGTACGCAGTCCAGCGGGCCGTTTTTGGCCTTAAACTGGCGGTCGGCGCGCAGCTGCAGGCAATTGAGCAGCTCCGGCGAAGCGCTGAACAGGGAGACATTCCAGCCGCCGAAACTGTTTTTCAGCGTGCGGCCCAGCAGGCTATGCAGGGCGATCAGCGCCGGTTCACTCTCCAGACGCTCACCGTACGGCGGGTTGCTCAGCACGGTACCGTGCGGCCCCTCCGGCAGCGGGTTGGTCAGCTGGGCGACGTCTTTGACGTTAAAATCGATCAGCTCGCCGACGCCTGCGCGACGGGCGTTGCTGCGGGCAATATCGATAACCCGGGCATCGCTGTCGGAGCCGTAGAAGCGTGAGCCGTAGTCTGCCAGCCCACGACGGGCGCGGGTCTGGGCCTCGGCTTTCACCTCTTTCCACAGCGCCTCGTCGTGCTGCGCCCAGCCGCTAAAGCCCCAGTGCCCACGATGCAGGCCCGGTGCGCGATCGGTGGCCAGCATCGCCGCCTCAATCAGCAGGGTGCCGGAGCCGCAGAGCGGATCGAGCAGCGGCGTACCCGGCTGCCAGCCGGAGCGCATCACGACGGCTGCCGCCAGCGTCTCTTTCATCGGCGCAAGCCCGGCCCGATCGCGATAGCCGCGCAGGTGCAGGCCGTCACCGCTGAGATCGAGGGCGATATGCGCCGTCTCTTTATTCAGCCAGACGTTGATGCGCATATCCGGCTGCTCGCGATCGACGTTCGGGCGTTCCATATTCTTACGCGTGAAGCTGTCGACGATGGCGTCTTTTACCCGCATGGCGCCGTACTGGCTGTTGCGGATCTCCTCATTCAGCCCGCTGAAGTGCACGGCGAAGGTCGCGCCGGGGTTGAAAATCTCCGTCCAGTCAATCGCCTGCACGCCCATATAGAGATCGAGGTCGCTGTAGACCTTGCACTCGTTCAGCGGCAGCATAATGCGCGAAGCCAGGCGACTCCACATCAGGCTCTGGTAAATGAGCCGGGTGTCCCCCTCAAAATGGACACCGCCCTGAACGACCTGGACGTGCTGCGCCCCGAGGTTTTCCAGTTCAGTTTTTAACAGCTCTTCCAGCCCGCGGGCCGTACTGGCAAACAGAGAATTCATATCGTCACTTTTACTCTAATAAAATTGTTGCGCATTATAGCTAAACTCAACCCGATGTCATAAAGTTGAGGGCTTATTTTCACACGCATGGAGGGCGCAGTGGCTACCCTGTCGCGGCTTTATATACATCCGGTCAAATCGATGCGCGGAATTGGCCTCACGCACGCCCTGGCCGACATCAGCGGCCTGGCCTTTGACCGCATCTTTATGGTTACTGAACCCGACGGTACGTTTATTACCGCCCGCCAGTATCCGCAGCTGGTGCGTTTTATCCCGTCGCCGCTGCATGACGGTCTCCATCTCACCGCGCCCGACGGCAGCAGCGCGCTGGTCCGCTTTGCCGATTTCATCCGCGACGCCGCACCGACGGAGGTATGGGGAAACCATTTTACCGCATTAATTGCCCCCACGGCGATCAACCAGTGGCTGAGCGGCTTTTTTAATCGCGAGGTCCAGCTGCGCTGGGTCGGCCAGGAGCCCACCCGCCGCGTGAAGCGCTTTGAGAGCGTGCCGCTCTCCTTTGCCGACGGCTTCCCCTACCTGCTTACCAATGAGGCCTCGCTGCGCGATCTGCAGAGCCGCTGCCCGGCCAGCATCCAGATGGAGCAGTTTCGTCCAAACCTGGTGGTCACCGGGGCGCAGGCGTGGGAGGAGGATACCTGGAAAACCGTGCGCATCGGCGAGGTGATCTTTGACGTGGTTAAACCCTGCAGCCGCTGCGTATTTACCACCATCAGCCCCGAGCGCGGACAGAAACACCCGGCGGGCGAGCCGCTGCACACCCTGCAACAGTTTCGCACCGCGGTAGATAACGGCGACGTCGATTTCGGCCAGAACCTGATTGCCCGTAACAGCGGCGTGATCCGCGTCGGCGATGAGGTAAGCGTGTTGGCCAGCGGTCCGGCGAGAGTCTATGGCGCGGGCGAGCCGGTTGAGACGCTGGAAATTGAGAAGCAGGCTGCCTCGACGGTGACCATTGGCTGGCAGGGAGAGACCTTTACGGGGAATAACCAGCAGGTACTGCTTGAGCAGCTGGAGAGCCAGGGGATCCGTGTGCCCTACTCCTGCCGGGCTGGGATCTGCGGCTGCTGCCGCATACGCCTGATAGAGGGAGAAGTCAGCGCCCTGAAGCAGTCCGCCATCGGCGACGACGGCACCATCCTGAGCTGCAGCTGTATTCCCAAAACGCCGCTGGTGCTGGAGCCTTAAACCGCCTGCTCCAGGCTGTAGAGCTGGGGCAGCGGCCGCATACGATCGTTCATCACTTTAATCGCATCGCCAAGCTGCATTGTACGCCCGGCAATCACCACGCCGGGCTGTGCCAGCAGGCAGAGCGTGGCGTTATCACCCGGCTCGACCACCAGCAAATTCACCTGCTCTGCGGTATCGCTGAGCCAGACGCTGGCGGCTTCACCCAGATCGGGCTGCCAGCTGTCACCGTAAGATTGGAAATGCCAGCTTTTTGGCATCTGCGGCTTAAGAAAGCGAATAGCGACCAGCGCGTTCAGCACCAGCTCGGCCCGCTGCTCCCGGGAGAGCTCAAACTCGCGGCAACGCTCCTCAAAAGAGAAGTAGAGCGCGGCATCATCCACACAGAAGCCGGAGGGTGCGAACGCGTCCGGCGTCAGCATCCGACGGGCGTAACGGGAGCGAAATAGCATCCCATTGGCGAGATCGAGCATCATCCGATCGTGCTCTTCGTCGTAATACCAGCGCCAGTTATCGTCAGGTTTGATTCGCATTTTCCTCTCCGCTCCCCCTTAAGCGTCCTGCTGCTTGCGTGTCCGTTGTTACCGTTCCGCTTATCATAAAATGTCAATAATGAGAACGTTTAAATAAACAACAACGAGGGGAATATAAAACAACCAGGGCCGGAAATAAAGCCCTGGTTAACATTTAGACGCAAAGGATTAGATATGGGTAACGATCTCTTTAATCAGCGGCGGGCCTTTAAATATAAAGCCGGAATAGATCTGCACCAGCGTCGCACCGGCAGCGATCTTCTCCCGTGCGGCGATAACGGAGTCGATTCCGCCGACGCCGATAATCGGCAGCTGACCCTTCAGCTCCTGCGCCAGGCGGCGAATAATTTCGGTGCTTTTTAGCTGCAACGGGCGGCCGCTTAAGCCTCCGGTCTCATCACCGTGCTTCATTCCCTGCACCAGCCCTCTTTCGAGTGTGGTATTGGTAGCGATTACGCCATCGATATTATGGCAAACCAGGCTGTCAGCCACCTGAATTAACTCCTCAACGGTGAGATCGGGAGCAATTTTCACCGCCACAGGGACATATTTGTGATGACTATTCTGCAGCTCGCGCTGCTTATTTTTGATGGCGGAGAGCAGATCGTCCAGCGCCTCACCGTATTGCAGCGAGCGCAGGCCCGGGGTGTTTGGCGAGGAGATGTTAATCGCAATATAGCCCGCGTAGGGGTAGACTTTATCCATACAAATCAGATAGTCATCTTTGCCCTGCTCTACCGGCGTATCTTTATTCTTGCCGATATTAATGCCCAGCACGCCGTCAAAATGGGCTTTTTTGACGTTCTCTACCAGATTATCTACGCCAAGGTTATTGAACCCCATGCGGTTAATTAACCCCTCGGCCTCGACCAGGCGGAAGATACGCGGCTTATCGTTGCCCGGCTGCGGGCGCGGCGTCACGGTGCCAATCTCAATCGAGCCAAAGCCCATTGCGCCCAGCGCGTCAATGCACTCGCCGTTTTTATCCAGACCCGCCGCCAGGCCCAGCGGATTCTTAAAGGTCAGCCCCATGCAGGAGACCGGTTTTTGCGGCACAGTCTGGCGCACTAGCGCGGCTAAAGGGGTGCCGGAAATACGGCGTAATTGCTGAAACGTCAATTCATGAGCGCGCTCAGGGTCGAGCTGGAAAAGGGCTTTACGAACGAAGGGGTAGTACATGAACTCTCCTGGATTCCCGGTGTGCAAACCGGGGGCGTATTATCTGCGATTGCGAGACGAAAGGGAATTGACCTGAGGCAAATAATCCAGATAAAACGCAAACATTTTCCTGAAAAGGGGGGCAAACGTGGGAAAATAGTGAACCGGGCAGCGCAAGGCCGCCCGGCGAGGTATCAGGCCAGCGCCTTGGCAATCTTCTCGTAGAGATCCCCGGAGAGGTTTTCCAGGCCTTTCAGCTGCTCCAGCGCCGCACGCATTTGCGTTTGGCGTCCTTCGTCGTAACGTTTCAGGCGGATCAGCGGCTCAATCAGACGCGACGCCACCTGCGGGTTACGGCTGTTAAGCTCGGTCAGCATCTCTACCATGAAACGGTAGCCGCTGCCGTCTTCCGCATGGAACGCCGCCGGGTTGCTGCCGGCGAACGCGCCAATCAGCGAGCGGACGCGGTTCGGGTTGCTGAGGGTAAAGGAGCGGTGGTTAAGCAGGCCGCGCACGGTCTCCAGCACGTTGCTGGCCGGGCTGGTGGCCTGCAGGATAAACCACTTGTCCATCACCAGGCCGTCCTGATGCCACTTATCGTCGTACTCCTGCATCAGCGCATCGCGGCACGGCAGCTGCGCCGCCACGGCGGCAGAGAGCGCCGCCAGCGCATCGGTCATGTTATCCGCAGTGTGATACTGCTGGGTCACCAGGGCATCGCCGAGCTTCACGTCGCCAAACGCCAGGTAGCGCAGGCAGGTGTTGCGCAGCGAACGCTTGCCGATATCCGCATGTTCAACCCGATAGGCGTCGAGCTTATGCGCATTGTAGACCGCAAGGAACTCGTCGGAAAGCTCGGTCGCCAGGGTGCGGGTCAGCGCCTCGCGGACGGCAACGATCGCCACCGGATCGATAATATCGAACAGCTCGGCCATCTCGCCTGCAGAAGGCAGGGTCAGGATCTCCGCCGCCAGCGCCGGATCGATATCCGCATCCAGCAGGATCGCCCGGAAGGCGTCGGCCACGTGCAGCGGCAGCGACAGCGGCTGGCCCTGCTGGTGGCGAGCCACGTTCAGCTTGATGTAGGTCGTCAGCAGGCTCTGGGCTGCATCCCAGCGGGAGAAGTCGTTGCGGGCATGACGCATCAGGAACGTCAGCTGCTGATCGCTCCACTTATACTCCAGCTTCACCGGCGCGGAGAACTCGCGCAGCAGGGACGGCACCGGCTGGAAGTAGACCTTATCAAAGACGAAGGTCTGCTCCTCCTGGGTAACGTTGAGGACGTTGTGTACCGGGTGACCCTCTTTTTGCAGCGGGATGACCTGCCCCTCGTTGTCGTACAGCTCGATATCAAACGGAATATGCAGGGGCAGCTTCTCCTCCTGATCCGGCGTCGGCGGCGTACGCTGGCTGATGGTCAGGGTGTACTGCTCGGTCTCTGGGTTGTAGTCATCGCGCACGCTCACAATTGGCGTACCGGACTGGCTGTACCAGCGACGGAAATGGGAGAGATCGACGTTAGAGGCGTCTTCCATCGCCTGGACAAAATCGTCGCAGGTGGCGGCACTGCCGTCGTGGCGCTCAAAGTAGAGCTGCATCCCGCGCTGGAAGTTCTCTTCCCCCAGCAGGGTGTGCAGCATGCGGATCACCTCAGACCCCTTCTCGTACACCGTCAGGGTATAGAAGTTGTTCATCTCGATCACTTTGTCCGGACGGATCGGGTGCGCCATCGGGCTGGCATCTTCCGCAAACTGCAGGCCGCGCATGGTGCGTACGTTGCTGATGCGGTTCACCGCACGGGAGCCAAGATCGGAGCTGAACTCCTGATCGCGGAACACGGTCAGCCCCTCTTTCAGGCTCAGCTGGAACCAGTCGCGGCAGGTGACGCGGTTGCCGGTCCAGTTATGGAAGTATTCGTGACCGATTACCCGCTCAATATCGAGATAATCTTTATCGGTGGCGGTGTCGGTGCGGGCCAGCACATATTTGGAGTTAAAGACGTTAAGGCCTTTGTTCTCCATCGCCCCCATGTTGAAGAAATCCACGGCAACGATCATATAGATGTCGAGGTCATACTCGAGACCAAAACGATCTTCATCCCACTTCATGGAGTTTTGCAGGGAGGTCATCGCCCACGGCGCGCGGTCAAGATTGCCGCGATCGACAAACAGCTCCAGCGCCACTTCGCGGCCGGAGCGGGTGGTATAGGTATCGCGCAGCACGTCGAAATCACCGGCCACCAGCGCAAACAGGTAGCAGGGTTTCGGGAACGGATCCTGCCACTGTACCCAGTGACGACCATTATCCAGCTCGCCTTCGCCCACGCGGTTGCCGTTGGAGAGCAGGAACGGATATTTGCTTTTATCGGCAATGATTTTAGTTGTAAAGCGTGCAAGCACGTCCGGGCGATCAAGGTACCAGGTGATATGGCGGAAACCCTCGGCCTCGCACTGGGTGCAGAGCGCTTCGCCTGACTGGTAGAGCCCTTCCAGCGCGGTGTTAGCGGCCGGGCTGATTTCGTTAACGATGCGCAGGGTAAAACGATCCGGCAGGTTATTAATCACCAGCGTATTTTCGGCAATCTGGTAATCTGACCACGCCAGCCCATCCACCTGAAGGGAGACGAGGGTCAAATCTTCGCCATTAAGACGTAAAGGCTCGGCCGCTGCACCCTGGCGGGAAATGTTGCTTTCAGCTGTGACAACGGTTTTTACAGCATCAAGATCGAAAGTCAGGTCAATATCGCTAATCAGGTAATCTGGCGCACGGTAGTCGTGGCGGTATTTGGCTTGGGGCTGTTGAGTCATAAAAAACCTTTAGCATCTCATTAGGGTAACGACTCAGTCTATTCCTGTTGCCTCTTTCGCGCCATGCGCAAACAGACTCTTTTCAAGGCAAAAAGCCCTGTTTGCTACATTTTGATAACAGAGGCACAAATTGCCCTCGACCATCTCATCTTGTTATGTTGTGATCCAGGTTCATTAAACCGATAATCAGGGTATACTCCTGCGTCTTTATCTGCTTTGGCTTTGATGGAAACGCTCCAGTGAGAGGATGCTACGGCGCACCATGACACAACTCGCTACCCCTATTCTGCAAACGCTGCTGGATACCGATGCCTATAAGCTGCATATGCAGCAGGCGGTGTTTCATCAATATCATGATGTCCACGTGTCGGCTGAGTTTCGCTGCCGGGGCGACGACCTGCTGGGCATCTATGCCGATGCCATCCGCGAGCAGGTAGAGGCTATGCAGCACCTGCGCCTGCAGGATGATGAGTACCAGTGGCTCTCTGGCCTGCCCTTCTTCCGTGCCGACTATCTCGACTGGCTGCGGGCGTTCCGCTATGACCCGAGCCAGGTAGTGATTACCAACGACCAGGGCAAGCTCTCTATTCGTCTCGCTGGCCCGTGGCGCGAGGTGATCATGTGGGAGGTGCCGCTGCTGGCGGTGATCAGCGAAGTGGTACACCGCTACCGCTCGCCGGATGCTGGCGTCACGCAAGCGCTGGCCACCCTCGAAGAGAAGCTGGCGAATTTCTCTCAGCTGACCGCTGGCCTGGATATGTCCCGCTTCCGCCTGATGGATTTCGGTACCCGCCGCCGCTTCTCCCGCGACGTGCAGCAGGCCATCGTTGAGCGCCTGCAGCAGGAGCCGTGGTTTGTTGGCACCAGCAATTACGATCTCGCCCGCCGCCTGAACTTAACCCCGATGGGTACCCAGGCGCACGAGTGGTTCCAGGCACACCAGCAGATCAGCCCTGAACTGGCCACCAGCCAGCGCGCCGCCCTTGCCGCCTGGCTGACCGAATATCCAGACCAGCTGGGCATTGCGCTTACCGACTGCATTACTATGGACGCGTTCCTGCGCGACTTCGGTCCGGAGTTCGCCACCCGTTACCAGGGCCTGCGCCATGACTCCGGCGATCCGGTTGAGTGGGGCGAAAAAGCGATCGCCCACTATCAAAAGCTGGGTATCGATCCGCTCAGCAAGGTGCTGGTGTTCTCAGACAACCTTGACCTGAAGAAAGCGCTGGATCTCTACCGCCACTTCTCGGTGCGGGTCAACCTGAGCTTTGGTATCGGCACGCGCCTGACCTGCGATATTCCGCAGGTGAAGCCGCTGAATATCGTTATCAAGCTGGTGGAGTGTAACGGCAAGCCGGTGGCAAAACTCTCTGACAGTCCGGGCAAAACCATCTGTCACGACAAAGCCTTTGTGCGGGCGCTGCGTAAAGCGTTCGATCTGCCCCAGGTGAAAAAGGCTAGCTGATCCATGCAGGGAGCCGCTTCGGCTCCCTTTTCCGTTATTAATTTCTTATTTCTTCCCTTCTTACTGTTAATTCTGCTTGTCTGATGGCGCGCGCCAGGTAACATAGGCAAACCGCCTCTTTGGGTGGAAAGCGTATTTTTCGGATAATTAACAGAGAGAATATTATGAGCGTTGTGCCTGTAGCCGACGTACTCCAGGGCCGCGTCGCCGTTGACCAAGAAGTCACCGTGCGCGGATGGGTACGTACCCGCCGAGATTCAAAAGCTGGCATCTCCTTCCTGGCCGTCTATGACGGTTCCTGCTTTGATCCTGTACAGGCCGTTATTAATAATTCTCTGCCCAATTACAATAGTGAAGTCCTGCACCTGACCACCGGCTGTTCCGTGGTGGTGACCGGCACGGTTGTTGCCTCGCCAGGCCAGGGCCAGAGCTTTGAGATCCAGGCAAGCCACGTCGAAGTGACCGGCTGGGTGGAAGATCCAGACACCTACCCGATGGCGGCCAAGCGCCACAGCATCGAGTACCTGCGTGAAGTGGCGCACCTGCGTCCGCGCACTAACCTCATCGGCGCTGTCGCCCGCGTACGTCATACCCTAGCGCAGGCCCTGCACCGCTTCTTTGACGAGCAGGGCTTCTTCTGGGTCTCTACCCCGCTGATTACCGCCTCCGATACCGAAGGCGCTGGCGAGATGTTCCGCGTCTCCACCCTGGATCTGGAAAACCTGCCGCGCAACGATCAGGGCAAGGTTGATTTTGACAAAGATTTCTTTGGCAAAGAGTCCTTCCTGACCGTTTCCGGCCAGCTGAACGGTGAGACCTACGCCTGCGCCCTGTCGAAAATCTACACCTTCGGTCCGACCTTCCGCGCGGAAAACTCCAACACCAGCCGCCACCTGGCCGAGTTCTGGATGCTGGAGCCTGAGATCGCCTTTGCCGATCTGGAAGATAACGCCGCGCTGGCGGAAGCGATGCTGAAGTATGCCTTTAAAGCGGTGCTCACCGAACGTGCAGACGACATGAAGTTCTTTGCCGAGCGCGTAGATAAAGACGCCGTGTCCCGCCTGGAGCGCTTCATTGAGGCGGACTTCGCCCAGGTAGACTACACTGACGCGGTAACCATTCTGGAAAACTGCGGCAAGCAGTTTGAAAACCCAGTTTATTGGGGTGTGGATCTCTCCTCTGAGCACGAGCGCTACCTGGCTGAAGAGCACTTCAAAGCGCCGGTCGTCGTTAAAAACTACCCGAAAGAGATCAAAGCGTTCTATATGCGCCTCAACGACGACGGTAAAACCGTTGCCGCAATGGACGTGCTGGCGCCGGGCATCGGTGAGATTATCGGTGGCTCCCAGCGTGAAGAGCGTCTGGACGTGCTGGATGCGCGTATGGCTGAGATGGGCCTCAACAAAGAGGACTACTGGTGGTACCGCGACCTGCGTCGCTACGGCACCGTACCGCACGCCGGTTTTGGTCTCGGTTTTGAACGTCTGATTGCCTACGTGACTGGCGTTCAAAACGTTCGCGATGTGATCCCGTTCCCGCGCACGCCGCGTAACGCTACGTTCTAACGCCTTCAGGGCCAGCCTTCGCTGGCCCTTTTTCATATCCCCTTGTCAACCTTTGTTAACAAATCGTTAGCTATGTCTCAAATCAACCCCTTTCACATTAGCGTCTGTAAGCGTATTTTTCTGAAATAATTTCGTACAAAAATCATACTGCCTAAAACTTGCACAAAAATATCTCTTTTGGCTTTAGCACATTTGGATAAAAGCTGCACAGCTATCCAGATGTCTAAACGCGGGAATGAGAAAATGTCTCACTCACGCCTTTTCTGAATAAGCTCACGCTTTAGCGAAATTAAACATAAGTAATTCATATATATAGCAATGGAAACGTTGCTTTTATCGGCAACTCTATTGGAAACATGAAGTGGTTCACAAAGTTCCCTTAAATACACAAATTCTTACATATTATTTCTTTTTGTTACCTCTTTAAGACATTTGTAGCACTTTCAAGGTAGCGAAACGTTTATATGAATGGAAAGATGCTTCTCAGACACAAAAAGACACCAAACTCTCATCAATAGTTCCGTAAAGATTTATTGACGGCAGTGGCAGGTGTTATAAAAAACCTAATGAGGGTAATAAATAATGATGAAGCGCAATATTCTGGCAGTGGTTATCCCTGCTCTGCTGGTAGCCGGTGCAGCGAACGCTGCAGAAATCTATAACAAAGCCGGTAACAAATTAGATCTGTACGGTAAAGTTGTAGGTGAGCATGACTTCGTAACCTCTGGTGATGACACCGGTAGCAACGATAACACCTATGCTCAGATTGGCTTCAAAGGCGAAACTCAGATCAACGACCAGCTGACCGGTTACGGCCAGTGGGAATACCGTGCCCTGGCAAGCGGCGAAGAGAGCGGCGGCCAGTCTCAGCGTACTCGTCTGGCATTTGCCGGCCTGAAAATTGCTGACGCAGGCTCCATCGACTACGGCCGTAACTACGGTATCGCGTACGACGTTGACGCTTACACCGATATGGCCCCGTCCTTCTCCGGTATGACCTGGGCGAACTACGCTGACAACTTCATGACCGGCCGTACCTCTGGCGTTGCGACCTACCGTAACTCCAACTTCTTCGGTCTGGCTGATGGCCTGAACTTCGGCCTGCAGTACCAGGGTAAAAACGACCGTGCTAACCCGCTGACCTCCAACGGTGACGGCGTAGGTTACTCTCTGGGCTATGACTTCGCTGAAGGCTTCAGCGTGATCGGTGCTTACTCCAACGCTGACCGTACTAACAATCAGGAAACGCTGACCCGCGTTTACACCAACGATGCTGGCGCTCTGACCACCCGTGGCAGCGCCCGTGGCGGCCGTGCGGAAACCTGGGGTGTGGGTGTGAAATATGACGCCAACAACATCTACCTGGCGACCACCTACGCTGAAACCCGCAACACCACCCGTGAAGCGGACGGCACCTTTGCTAACAAAACGCAGAACTTCGAAGCCATCGCTCAGTACCAGTTCGACTTCGGTCTGCGTCCGTCCCTGGCCTACGTTCAGTCTCGCGGTAAAGACCTGGCAGCTACCTCTGACGGCGCATTCGGCGGCGGCAGCGAAGACCTGCAGAAGTTTGTTGAAATCGGTGCAACTTACTACTTCAACAAAAACTTCAACATCTGGGTTGACTACCAGCTGAACCTGATCGACGACAGCGACTACAGCCGCAACGTTGGCATCGTCAACGGCAAAGACGACCAGGTTGCTGTAGCGGTAACTTACCAGTTCTAATTGCACGACCTCCTCGTTATATGCTGATAAAACAGGGCTACGGCCCTGTTTTTTTATGCCTGTAAAGCCGTCCAACCCCGCTTGCGGTCACACTCTGTTTCTTTTTGTCGCAAACGGTTGGCAATTGATAAATCTCCCGTTAACCTGATACGCAACGCCCTTCTGTCATCAAAATGGAACCTCGTCATGTTTGAGAATATTACCGCAGCCCCTGCTGACCCTATTCTGGGGTTAGCCGATCTGTTTCGTGCCGACCAACGTCCGACAAAAATTAACCTTGGCATCGGCGTCTATAAAGATGAAACCGGTAAAACGCCGGTGCTGACCAGCGTGAAGAAAGCCGAGCAGTATCTGCTGGAGAACGAGACGACGAAGAACTATCTCGGCATTGACGGGATCCCGGAATTTGGTCGCTGCACCCAGGAGCTGCTGTTTGGCAAAGGCAGCGCGGTGATTAACGACCAACGCGCCCGTACGGCGCAGACCCCGGGCGGCACCGGCGCGCTGCGCGTGGCGGCGGACTTCCTGGCGAAAAACACCGACGTTAAACGCGTCTGGGTGAGCAATCCGAGCTGGCCGAACCATAAAGGCGTCTTCAACGCTGCCGGACTGGAAGTACGCGAGTATGCCTACTACGACGCGGCCAACCATACTCTGGACTTTGACGGTCTGCTGGCGAGCCTGAACGAAGCCCAGGCGGGCGACGTAGTATTGTTCCACGGCTGCTGCCATAACCCAACCGGTATCGATCCGACGCTGGATCAGTGGCAGACCCTGGCGCAGCTCTCCGTTGAGAAGGGCTGGCTGCCGCTGTTTGACTTTGCCTATCAGGGCTTTGCCCGTGGTCTGGAGGAGGATGCAGAGGGGCTGCGCGCCTTTGCTGCGCTGCATAAAGAGCTGATCGTTGCCAGCTCCTACTCGAAAAACTTTGGTCTCTATAACGAGCGCGTTGGGGCCTGCACCCTGGTGACCGCCGATGCGGATACCGCCGATCGTGCCTTTAGCCAGCTGAAGTCCGTGATCCGTGCCAACTACTCCAACCCGCCGGCGCACGGTGCCTCCGTGGTGGCAACCATCCTCAGCAATGATGCCCTGCGCGCCATCTGGGAGCAGGAGCTGACCGATATGCGCCAGCGCATTCAGCGCATGCGTCTGCTGTTTGTGAATACGCTGCAGGAGAAAGGGGCTAACCGTGACTTCAGCTTTATCATCAAGCAGAACGGCATGTTCTCATTCAGCGGCCTGACCAAAGAGCAGGTTCAGCGCCTGCGCGAGGAGTTTGGCGTCTATGCGGTGGCATCCGGTCGCGTTAACGTTGCAGGTATGACCCCGGACAATATGGCTCCGCTGTGTGAAGCCATCGTCGCGGTACTGTAAGTAAAGAAAAGCCCGGTAGCGCTATGCTTACCGGGCTTACAGATTAGGTAGGTCGGGTCAGCGTAGCGCCACCCGACACAATCTATTACCAGATCGGTATTACCAGATCGGCTGCTCATCCTGCAAAAACGGGTTGTGCAGGCGCTCTTCTCCCAGGGTCGACATGGGCCCGTGACCGGGAATAAAGGTCACGTCGTCGCCCAGCGGCAGCAATTTGCGCTTGATGGAGTCGATCAGCTGACCGTGGTCGCCGCGCGGGAAATCGCTGCGCCCTACCCCACCCTTAAAGATCACATCTCCCGACACCAGCAGGCGCGACTGCGCATCGAAGAAGACAATGTGTCCCGGCGTATGGCCCGGGCAGTGCAGTACCTCGAGCGTGACCTTGCCGACGGTCACACTCTCGCCTTCGTCCAGCCAGCGATCGGGCGTCAGAGGCTGACACTCCTCAAGGCCAAACATACGGCTCTGGGCAGGAAGCCCGGTCAGCCAGAACTCATCCTCTTTTTCCGGGCCAACAATCGGCACACCGTAGTGCTGCGCCAGCTCGGCGGCGGCCCCCACGTGATCGAGATGACCGTGGGTGAGCAAAATCTGCGTCAGCGTGACGTCAGAGGCGGCAACCACCTCTTTGATACGCTCGGCGTCGCCGCCGGGATCCACCAGCGCGGCCTGACGCGTCTCTTCACACCAGATCAACGAACAGTTCTGGGAGAACGCGGTAACCGGAATAAGACGATAGTTCATACTGCTCCTTTTCATTAAGCCTTGTTACCAGTGCCGAACCGGCCCGGTATCAATATGTACAAAGTTGCTGCGCGGGTAATATCCTACACCACCTGCACCCATAGATAACGCAGCTTTGCGAATATTGCTTAATGCGAGGCCTTCAATATGGAAATCCATTGCCTGGCCTTTGGTGTGATAGCTGTGCTTCGCGACGCCGCTGCTGTGGGCGCGAAGCTCATTGTTGGTATCGACAGAGCGATAGCCAGAGATAAGCTGAACCGGTTTACGCGTGCCGAGCAGGCCCTGCAGGCGGTAGATCTGGTCGAAAAGCTTAGGGTCAATGGACGTCACTTTATTGGCGCGAAAATCGCGGAAAAAGTGGTTAAGTTTAGCTAATTCATCCTGAATATAGCCCTTGCCGTCAAAAAATTCGGCTTTGATTGACTCCCCGGTATGTAAATTATTGAGAGTCAGGATCCGTGGGCGTGGCGTAGAGAGGGTCGCGAACGCAGGCGTTGGCAGGATGGCTGCACCAAGTGCAACGCCACCTAACGCCAGCAGTTTGCGGCGATTAGCGTCAAATTTATCCATGATAATCAGGTCTACAGGTAAAAAGTTTGCTTAATTAATGCACTTCTGGCGCGTGAAAAAGCACATTACCGGGCAAAATTTCTTACGTCAAGGAAGGTCAAGCCTGGTAAAGCGGGGCAGCGTAGCCTGGATGGCCCGTTTTTACCAGTGATTTAGAGAATGGATTAATCTGAACTACTTCATTTATCTGATTAATTGTTCCGCCTTCGGCAGGACGTCGGCACCTGAACGAGCGGTCAGATCGTAATTGTAAATATCTGTACGATACTGGGTACGCCCATCGCTGCCTACGAAAGCGGTCAGGTAGTAGAGGTTCACCGGAATATTCTGCCGAATATTCACGTAGCGCGTATTCCCCTCCTGCAGCGCGTCAGAGATACGCGTGTCGTTCCAGCCCGCGTCCTGCAGCAGCATGCTGGCCAGCTCAGACGCTTTGTTCACGCGAACGCAGCCGGAGCTGAGCGCGCGCTCGTTCTTCTGGAACAGATTATGGTTTGGCGTATCGTGCAGGTAGATGGCATCCGAGCTGGGCATATTGAACTTGTAGCGGCCCAGCGAGTTGTGCGCCCCGGGCGCCTGCTGGAAGCGGAACGGCAGATTAGACGGCGTGATAGTACCCCAGTCGACCCGCCACGGATCGATAGTCTCTTTGCTGTTCCAGCCGCGCAGTACAACATAGTTATGCCGCTCGAGATAGCCCGGATCGTTCCACACTTTAGGCAGAATATCCTTGCGCGCCAGCGTCGGCGGCACGTTCCACGGTGGATTGACTACGACGTTATTGAGCGCGCTGCTCATCATCGGCGTCTTGCGATCCGGACGGCCCACGATCACTCGGGAGGCCAGCACCTCGTTGCCCTGCTGATAGTAGACCAGCGAGTAGGCCGGAATATTCACCATGATGCCGGTAGAGACCGTATCAGGCAGCAGACGCAGACGCTGAATATTAAGGGCCAGCACGCCTGCACGCTGGGCGGGCGTAACGTTCAGCCAGTCGCGAGTAGACTGGCCGATTGAGCCATCGCTTCCCAATCCCTGCCAGGTCTGGAAACGTTTTACCGCCGCGACCAGGTCGCGATCGTAGTAACCGCCGCGGGCAGGCTTCGCCTTTTTAGGCTTATCTCCCGGCAGAACGATGTTCTCAGCGCTATCCAGCATGCCGGTGCGAGAGAGGATCTCCCGCAGAGCCGGAATATCGTTGCTCCACTGTCCGGGACGCAGCGTGGCGGTACTCTTGAGTACCGGCCAGGGCCGCGTGTCACCCAGCAGCTTCAGCAGCGACTGATGCATCATTGCGTACTGGGCATGCTGCGGCGCAAGGCTGGCGACAAAGTGCGTCAGCTGGCCGTTATCCAGCGCCATCTGCCACTGGTTGATCACCGTCAGCGGCGGGGTCGCCAGCGGATAGGGTTTGGCGCTATAGAGCCAGCTGTTGCCCTTGACGGGAATGCCAGCGATAAAGTGCAGATAGCCCAGCATGGCGTCGGAGAGCACCACGTCCCGGGCCTGGCCGGTGACGGCAGGATCGGTTAACAATTCAACCCATTTTGTAAACTGCGGCTGAAAACCAGCGATAGCCACTTCGGCAAGCTGCTGCTGAAACGCTTTAACCGCTTCGCGATCGTCCCACATCGCCTTCTGCTCCCGAGCAGCATAGAGCGCAACGAGCTGATTCATGTAGACCGGGGTATAGCCAGCCGGTAGCTGAGACTGGATTTCGGTACGGGTTTTGGCCATCAGGCCAGCATCGGCCAGCGCCTCAACGCCCGCCAACACTGCGGTGGCGTGGGACTGCGCCAGCGGCTCGGCCAGCGCCGTAGGCTGTACGCCCATGCTGGCAGAACTATCGGTAGGCACAACTTCTGGCTCATCGGCCATCGCACTAAACAGCGGAGCAAACGTGAGGGCCACGCACAAACTCAATGCGGACACCCGACGACTCTCTTTCTTCTTCAGCAACATCCCTTGCCCCCTGTTTAAAAACGAATCGATTAATCCGTCTGGTTCTATGAGTATATAAAGACAAAAATACATTTGCCCGGCAAAATGTAAAGAAGATTAAAGATTGATCTGGCTCTGGTTGGGCCAGCAAGCCATAAAAAAGGGCGGCTACGCTGCCGCCCTTTAGCTCTACTGTCCGTCAGGTTACGCTGGCATCCGCCGTGCCGGGCAGCGGCTCGGGCAGCTGTGGAGCAAAGCCGCGCAGACCCACCACGTGCACGTGTTCTTGATTGTTGAACACCTTACGCACCAGCTTGTAGGTGGTACCTTTCTCTGGACTGATGTTTTCAGGGGCAGCGATAATCAGCTGCATCTCCAGTCGTTCGCACAGCTCAAACAGCGTGGCGATAGAGCGGGCATCAAGACGGGCGGCCTCATCAAGGAACAGCAGGCGGCACGGAGAGATATCTTTCCCGCGCAGGCGACGCGCTTCGTCTTCCCAGCTCTGCACCACCATCACCAGAATCGACATCCCGGTCCCGATCGCTTCCCCGGTAGAGAGTGCGCCGGACTCGGCACGCAGCCAGCCGTCGGAGCCGCGGTTAACTTCAACCTCCATCTCCAGATAGTTGCGGTAGTCGAGCAGCTCTTCACCAATGGTCTGCGGCGTACGCTGACCCATATCAATCTGCGGGTTCAGGCGCTGGTAGAGCTTCGCCAGCGCTTCCGAGAAGGTCAGGCGGTTGCTGTTGAACAGATCCTGATGCTGCTCATGCTGCTCAGAGAGCACGTCCAGCAGCGTAGCGTGGGTCTCGCGCACGTTCACGTTCAGGCGCACGCTGTTCACCTGGCCAAAGGAGACGCTCTGCAGCCCCTGGTTGAGCTGGCGGATACGGTTCTGCTCGCGCTGGATGGTTTTGCGAATGATGTTTGCCGCGCTGCGGGAGCTGATCGCCAGCTTCTGCTCGCGGGAGGTCAGCTCTTCCGTCAGACGGCCCAGCTCGATCTCCATCTGCTCAATCGCTTCAACCGGATCGTCAGTGCGAATGATGTCCTGACGGATACGCTCGCGCAGATGCTGGTAGACCGCGACAAAGAACTGGATCTTACGTTCAGGACGCTTCGGATCTTCCGACATGCGCAGCACGTCGCGCAGGTGTTCATTATCCGCCACCGCCAGACGCAGCGCACCCAGCGCCTTATCCGACATGGATCGCAGCTCGTCGGCGGAGAGGTAGGCCAGCTCGCGACGGTGCAGGCGGCGCTCAACGCCGTTATCTTTCACCATCCGCATTACTGCGCACCAGCCCGCTTTGGCCGTCACCACCTGCTCGCGCTTCTCGTAGTAATCACGCTCAAGACGCTTGAGCTTGCGGGTCAGGTTATCCATCTCCGCTTCGCAGAAGGTCAGGGCTTTCTCCAGCTGGTTGCGGCGCGCGCGGTTGCTGGAGAGCTGGGCATAAAGCTCATCGCGACGGATGCGCGCCCGCTCTTCCGAGCCGCTATCGGCCCGGACGCCAATCTCCTGCAGCTCTTTATGCAGATCGTTCAGCAGCTCTTTCTTGGTGTCGTAAGAACTTTTCAGCGACGCCTGTACCTGGCCGTACTGGCTGAGCTGGGCGGCGTGGCTGCGCAACGCCTCACGGGCGCGGGCGCGTTCGCTCTCCGCCTGCTCCAGGCGCTGGCGCAGCTTCTCGTTGAGATCGCTGTTGCCGGTAAGCATCTCGGCAGAGTCGCTGTAGCTGAAGTGGGCGCGACGCTGCACCACCTCGGTGAGGGCAAACGCCTGCTGGCGCGCTTCACGCTGCACCTGCTGTGAGTAAGCGTAGTCCTCTTTTAACTGTTCAAACTGCTCTGGATCGCTCTGCAGAACGGAAACCATTGGCTCCAGCTTCGCCAGCTGATTGCCGTACTGCTGGATAAAGCGGGCTGCTTCCTGGGCCTCGTCAAGGCGCTCGCGGATCTCATCCACGCGGTCGGCCAGGGTATCGTCGCTCAGCAGGTTAACGCGGGGCAGCAGGCGGTTCAGGGCGCTGACGCCCTCCTTCGCCTGATCGTACTGGACGCGGCTCTGCTGGTTATCGCTCTCATGGGCGCTGATGGCCCGCTCAAGCTCGCCCCGGCGAGTGGTCAGGGTACGGATCTCCGCTTCCGGATCGTCCTCAAAGGCGACCGCCAGATGGCTGCCGATAAAGCGGCTGAAGGCCTGGTGCAGACGCTGGGTTTTCTGGACGTCAAACGACAGCGTGGCAAAACGCTCCGCCAGGGTTTCGCGCTCGGCGTGCAGGCTCTCAATACGGTTTTCGCGCGCGGCGCGGCCAAACAGCGGCAGCGATGGGAAGCGCGAGTAGCGCCACTGGCGATCGGCTACCTTAACGATCACCGCTTTCTCCAGTTCGTCGACGGCAAAGACGCTGTCGTCAAAGGATTGCGGATCCCCCTCGATCAGATAGAGATCTTCCGGACAGTCGGTTAATCCTTCCAGCTGGTCGGCGATCAGGGAGAGATCCGGCACCACGATGGCGTGACGCGACGGACCATACAGCGCCGAGTAGTAAGGCGCATCGTCAAGGCTAACGTCATCATAGATTTCAGAGAGCAGTACCCCGCCGAAGCGTTCCGCCAGGGCGTTGAGGCGGGCATCTTCCGCGCCGCCCGGCTGGCTCAGACGCTCAATCTCATCGTCCACCGCCTGTTTGCGAGCGCCGATCTCATCCCGCTCAACAATCGCTTCGCGCTCGCGCTCCAGCAGCTGTTGCAGATACTCGGTTACGTCCTGGCTCGATTCAAACTCTTGCCCGCTCTGCTCACAGAGCTGGTTGAGGCTATTCTGCGCGGCCAGCCAGACCGGGGCGCGCTTCAGCAGGCGCTGAATACGCGCCTGCAGCTGCTCCAGCTCCTGGCGCAGGGCCATGCGCTGCTCACCGGCGTTGGCAACGGTCTCAGAGAGGGCGGCAATCTGCGCCTCCAGCTGCTGGTGCAGGGCCTCCAGCTCGTCGGCGTCGACGCGCTTGTTGTGACGCTTGCAGAATTCGGCCAGCAGGCGCTCGGCATCCTGCTGCTCGCGCAGACGCTGCTCCAGCTCGTTAAGACGCATCCGCAGAGGCTGCACCTGCTCCGCCAGATGGCGCTGGTTAACGGCGTCGCGCAGCAGCTCCCGGGCCACGCTCCAGGCTTCATCCCGCGACAGCGGACCGTTAATGGCCGCTACCAGCTGGTAAGCCTGCTCAAACTGGCTGTGCGCGGTCTGAGCCACGCTCATCTTCTGCTCCAGCGAGAGCAGTTTTTCGGTCGCTTCCTGCTCTTTGGCCTGGAAGGTCTCCTGCCACTGCTGGGCGCTTTCCGGCGTCAGATCCGGAATGTGGCACAGGGCCTGGGCGCGCTCCAGCGCGGCCAGGCCCTGGTTATACTGAATAGCGCGGGTCTGCTGCACGTCGAGGGCCTGCTGATAGTTGGCAAGCTGACTCTTCAGCTCATCCACCTCCAGCTCAGCGGCTTCTGCCCGGGCCTCGTTCTCCTCCTGGCGGTCGGCAGCCTCCGCTACCACCTCGTTCTGCTCCTCCAGACGGATTTGCAGCTCGTCGAGATCCGCTTCGTAGCGCTCAATTTTCTCTTGCTGACGCAGCGCAGTTTGGACCAGGTTCAGATGGTCGCTGGCGGCCTGGTGATCCGCTTCGAGATCCCCCTCCGCACCGGTATGCTCATGCAGCTCTCGCGCCATGTCGACGTGCTTATACTGCTCGGCGGCCAGCTGCGACCGGGAGGTAAAGAGATCCCGGCGGAAGGCCAGAGCCTGATCGAGATGCACCCGGCGCTCGTTAGCGTGGCGCATGTAGTCCGAGGCCACGTAGTTGGTGGCTTCGCTGATCAGGTGCTTAAAGAGATCCCTGTCCGACTGGGTGACGCGGATCGCCTCGAGCGTCATGCGGTTCTCGCGCAGCGCGGCTTCCATATCCTGGAATGCCTTGCGCACCCCGCCGTTCTCCGGCAGCAGGTAGTCGCGCAGCGAGCGGGTAATGGCGCTGGAGATCCCGCCGTAGAGCGAGGCCTCGATCAGACGGTAGAACTTGCTACGATCTGAGGCGGAGCGCAGGCGACGCGCCACGATGCCCAGATCGAACATCAGGGCATGGTAATCAGTGATCGAGTTGAACTGCTTGAACTGAACGCCTTCGATCTCGTCCAGCTTCTCTTTCAGCTCGTTCAGCGTCAGCACCCGCGCCTGGCGCTCGTTGAGCGTCTCGGTCAGCAGCGTTGTCGGCTGGATGCTGGTTGGCAGGCCCTGAATCGCAAAGGGTTTAATATCTACCTTGCGATCGCGTCCGGCGACCTGCTGCAGGCGCACGCCGACCACTACGCGCTGGTTGCGCGAGTTGATGACGTCCAGCACCGAGTAACAGACGCCCGCCTTCAGCTTGCCGTGCAGGCCCTTATCACGCGAGCCGCTGGTGGCCCCCGCTTCGGTGGTGTTTCGGAAGTGAAGCAGGGTCAAATCCGGGATCAGCGCCGTGACAAAGGCCGCCATCGTGGTGGATTTACCGGCCCCGTTACCGCCTGACAGCGTAGTGACCAGCTCGTCCAGGTCAAAGGTCCGGGCAAAAAAGCCGTTCCAGTTAATCAGCGTTAGCGAGCGAAATTTACCGCGATCAATCATTACTCTTCCTCCGCACTGTCCGGCTGATTCTCGTCTTGCTCATCATTGAGCTGCAGGTGGTTCTCTACCGGCATGGCCTCGCCGTCGCGGATCATGCGCAGCTGCGCTTCACGCAGATCGTCTCCGCCGCGCACGTCAGCGCCGAAGCGGAACACCGACTCGGTGATACGAAACTTGCTGCTGTCGTTGCCCATAAACCAGACCATGCCCAGGCGGCGCAGGCGGTTCAGCGAGGAGCGCACTTTTTCCTGAAGCTTCTGCCGGTCGACGTCGGAGCCGGTAGAGCGGTTGTTGACCAGCTTCAGCAGCTTGCTTTCGTCCGCCAGCGCCAGCAGCTCATCGTAGAGCTCCTGCTGGGTAAAGATACCTTCGTTGGCCAGACGCTCAGGGCTGAGATAGAGGTAGCAGAGGATCTTGCCAACCATCATATCCAGCTCAGAGAGCACCGAGCGCGGGATCAGCGTTGTGGAGCGCGGACGCAGGTAGAAAAACCCTTCCGGCGCGCGGATCAGCTCCACGTTATAGCGGGCATAAAACTCCTCCAGATACTCCTGGAAGTCCATCAAAAATGCGTGATTATCCAGCTCATCAAGACCAATGTGGCGACCGGCACGCAGCTGACTGTCCAGCGCCGGGAACAACGGGTTAGCCAACGCCTGCGCCAGCTTGACTGGCATCACTTGTTCAATATTTGTCAATGACATGCGCCTGTACCCTGGCTCCGTAATCATTAATTGGCTGCCATTTTGCTGGCAGCCCGGTGAAATCGCCCTGCGCTACGCCGAGACGTACCGCCTGATCAACCACAATTCGCGCAACGTCAAAGTGACGCGCCCGCGGATATTGCGCCAGATATTCGCGCACCACGAGACCGAGATCCAGTGGCACGCCTCTGGTTTTATACACCGCCAGCTGCGCTTCAATCATGGCGGCAAGCTGCTCGCGAATTTCGTTAAACTCTTCGAACTCGAGATCCGGCGGCAGTTCGCCGGTGACCTCTTCATCGCGCAGCGTCATCTCTTCATCGCGCATATCCAGCAGACGATCGGCGCTGGCGTAGGTCAATGCCCACGGCGCATCAAAGTAAGACTGCACTGACTGGCGCAGACGCTGGGCAAAGACGCGGTTTTTATCCATATCGATGGCGGTACGGATAAACTTATGCACGTGGCGGTCGTAGCCAATCCACAGATCGATAGCCTGCTGACCCCAGCTGATAATGCGGTCCAGCTTGCTTTGCAGATCGAACACCAGCCGGTCGACAAACTCGAGATCGTTATGGGCGAGGGTGGCATCCTGGATGCGCAGCAGGTTGGCTTGCAGCTTATCCCCCGCCGCCTCCAGCGTATCCTGTAACTCGCGCAGGGTCCCGGAGGTCTCCGACAGCAGAAGCTCACAACTCGAGATAGCCGCCCGCCAGTCTTTGTTCAGCAGCTGGGCGATGTCATCTTTCACCAGCTGCTGCTGCTCGTCCATAATGCGCTGGGTCAGATCGATGCTGTCGAAAATCTCGGCGACGGAGTACTTAAGCGGAGCATAGACGTGACGATGCCAGTGGAACTCGTCCCCACCTTCGGCTGCGGCGTCGGCGGCGCGTTTCAGCTCGCTGGCCACAATAGAGAGCTGCATCGAGAGGCGCAGTGTGGAGAATTCGCGCTGGCGAATGTAGTAGTCCGTGATGCCGATACCGAGGGGCGTTAAACGGTAGATGGCGTTCCCCTCGGCCTGCTCGCTGGTAAAGCGGTTCAGCAGGCGCTGGCGCACCATATCGTTGATGGCGTTGTTGGCGCGCACGCCGATGGTTTCGCTGGTCTGCTCAAACGCCTCGCTGACGTGACGAAACGCGTCAATCAGCTCCCCTTCGCTCATCTCACCGTCCAGCCGCTCGCCGTTGAGCGTGGCGACGGCCAGCAAAAAGGAGAGCCTGTCTACCGGCAGCGAGATCGAGAAATCATTTTTTCTGGCCCAGGCAACCAGTTCGGGGACTGTCTGGGAAAATTCACTCATCGTTAATCCTTGTATCTACCTGCGGCTTCTGCGCGGTAACGTGTATATAGCGGCCAAGGCTCAGGTAAGGCTCCTGGCGGCAGTAACGCGTCTCTAACTCCACTAATGCAGCAAAACAGTCATGCTGTTTTTGCTTATCGCGCAGATAGTCGTGAAAAACCCTGATACCGGTTTTACCGGTGATCTGCCAGCCCATCTCTTCGAGCCAGCCGTAGACCTGCTGCGGATCGCGCGGAAAGTCCGGTGAAAGCGTCCGTCGTTTCTTTTTGTACATGCCCTGCTGTACATAGCCAAAATTGCCCACCAGCACGTTCCGCATCAGCAGGCCGTTGGCATTGTAAAACATCAGCGACAGCGCGCCGCCGTGACGTAGCACCGACCAGAGGGTTTGCAGCACGGCAACCGGCTCGGCGACCCACTCCAGCACGGCATGGAACAATATCAGATCGACCGGCGATTCCAAATGCTGGGCAATGTCCTGAGCGGCACAGTGGATAAAATGCATGTTGTCGATCACACCTTCCGCCTCTGCCGCCGCGCTGGCCCGGGCGACCATCTCACCCGACAGATCGCACAGGGTGACGTGATGACCGAGCTTCGCCAGCCGGATGGCCGTCTGCCCCTCTCCGCCACCGGCATCGAGAATGCGCAGCGGTCGTGGACCACAGGTCGCGAGCAGGGCATCAAGATCCTGCCACAGGATCGCCTGGCGTAGCTGCCCTTTCGTGGTGCCATATATATTGCGGGAAAACTTCTCCGCGATGTCATCGAAATTGCGATCCTGCATCTGCTACTCCGCGATCCTGGCAAAACCGCTATTTTGTCACACCCGCGTTAAGAAGGAACCTATCTGGTGTAAGATCCACAGAATAACCTGCTGTATGGTCAAAAAGGAAACGGAAGCCATGCTTTTTACGCTGAAGAAATACATTGGTGGGATGCTGCTGCCCCTGCCGCTGCTGCTTTTGCTGATGGGGATTGGCCTGGCGCTGGTCTGGTTTACCCGCTATCAGAAGTCCGGTAAGGCGCTGATGAGCGCCGGCTGGCTGGCGCTGGTGCTGATCAGCCTGCAGCCGGTGGCAGACGGCATGCTCAGGCCGATAGAGCAGACCTACCCCACCTGGCGCGGTACCCAGCAGGTAAAATACATCGTGGTGCTTGGCGGCGGCTACACCTGGAACGATACGTGGGCGCCCAGTTCGAACCTCATCAACAACAGCCTGCCGCGTCTCACAGAGGCGGTACGCCTGTGGCGGCTTAATCCTGGCGCCAAAATGATCTTCACCGGCGCGGCGGCAGCGACGAACCCGGTCAGCACCGCCGAGGCGGGAGCACGCGTGGCGGAAACCCTGGGCATCCCGCGCAGCGACATCCTGACGCTTGACAGCGCCAGGGATACCGAAGAGGAGGCCGCAGCTGTGAAGCAGGCCATCGGTGAGACGCCGTTTCTACTGGTGACTTCGGCATCGCATCTGCCTCGGGCGATGATCTTTTTCCGTCACGCGGGATTAAATCCCCTGCCTGCTCCCGCGAACCAGCTGGCGATCGACTCGCCGCTTAATCTTTGGGAGCGCATTATTCCCTCTCCGGTGTGGCTGATACACAGCGACCGGGTCGGCTACGAGACGCTGGGTCGCATCTGGCAGTGGCTTAAGGGTTCGTCAGGCGATCCACGGCAGGAGTGATTTAGAGGCGAGGTCAAAATTAGTGCGGCTGAAATGGCCGGTATTCACCAGCTGCGCGACCTCGTCCCACAGGGTATAGAGCCAGCGTCGCCAGATAAACGACTCTGCCACCGGGGCGTGCTGAAGATAGTGCCACAGCAGCCCTTCCGCCAGCGCGCTGTCGGAGAGACGGAATAGCTCGTACTCGCGCGGCGCCCAAAGCATCACCCCTGGCCCCACTACCGCCACCAGCTGGTCGGTGCGGGCATCTTTTAACATGCTGCGCAGGTTGAAATTGCCGTGCACCAGCACGCAGTTGTCGTTAAAGCCTTCGAAGAGTTTGGGCAGGCACTCCCGGGTGCGAAACAGGATCCGTTTGTCCTGCATCGTCAGGCCGGTATTTTTAAACTGATTGAGGGTGTTCCACAGCACCTCAACCCGCTGACGATACCATGAGGGCCAGATGTTCTCCTGGGTACTGTCCACCACGCCGACGCAGCCGTGGCTGTCCTGCCGGTGCCAGGCGAGCAGCGCCTCAACGATCTGATCCTTAAGCTGCTCCCAGCGCTCCGGCGTGCGGGCCGGGGCTTCAACGGGCACGCCGCGCAGCCGCTCAATCAGCAGCACGTCCGGACCGGGGTGCTCGTCATGGGTCATCACGCCGTACACCACCGGCATACGGACTGTACCGCTGCGCGCCAGCATCGACATCTTCCACGCCAGCTGTCGCGCCAGACCCGGCGTGGTAAAGCTTCTCGCCAGCAACGGCATAGGGTGGCCGTGGCTGTCGTAGAGTGACCACAGCGCGGTATCCGCCTTCTCGTTAACACACTCCACGCGGCTGAGTTTTTCCCCCAGCAGGTGGCTCAGTTCGGCACGTAGTTGTTCCATTCACGCTACCCCTCAGGAATACCCTTACGCAGACTACACCTATTATAATGGGCGTCCGTCACAGAGATGTCACCCTGATAAGATCAAAACAGCGGTAGAAAGTGAAGAAATTCCCCTCCGGCCGGAGGGGAGAGAGGAACTAGCGGAGTTCAGCGCGCACGCGGGCGAGATCCTCGGCGGTATCCACGCCGGTGCCCGGGATGGCCTGTGCCACATCAACGTGAATTTTTTCACCGTGCCAGAGCACGCGCAGCTGTTCAAGCATCTCGATCTGCTCCAGCTGGCTTGGCTGCCAGGTGACGTAGCGGCGGATAAACCCGGCCCGATAGCCGTAGATACCGATATGGCGCAGGAAGGTATCGCCGATAGCCTCGCGCGACTGGGCAAAGCGGTCGCGATCCCAGGGAATGGTTGCCCGGGAGAAGTAGAGCGCATAGCCCTCGCTGTCCATCACCACTTTTACCGCGTTGGGGTTAAACGCCTCTTCCGCGCTGTGGATCGGCACGGCCAGCGTAGCCATCCCCACCTGGCGCTGGGCCAGATTCTCTGCGACCTGGCGGATAATCGCCGGCGGGATCATCGGCTCGTCGCCCTGAACGTTCACAATGACCGTGTCATCGCTAAAGCCGCACTTCTCTACCACCTCGGCCAGCCGCTCGGTGCCGGACTGGTGATCGGCACGGGTCATGCACACTTCGCCCCCGGCCGCCTCAACCGCCTGGGCTACGTCTGGGTGATCGGTCGCCACGATAATTCGCGCTGCGCCGGACTCGCGTGCCCGCTCCAGGACGTGCACGACCATTGGCTTGCCGTTGATATCCACCAGCGGCTTACCCGGCAGGCGGGTTGAAGCATAACGCGCAGGAATAATAACAACGAAACTCATGGACGGCTCTCTTCGGCTGCGAGCGAGCGGGCTTCGTTTTCAAGCAGTACCGGAATACCTTCCCGCACCGGGAAAGCGAGGCTGTCGACTTTACAGATCAGCTCTTGTTTATCCTGGCTGTAGTAGAGCTTACCGTTGCAGACCGGGCAGGCAATGATTTCGAGTAGACGGTGATCCATAGTTCCTCCTGAGGGACCGAAAGGGGTATATCTTAAATGTTATCATATTCCCCTAATCCGCAGCGGCAATTTCCCATCCGTCTTGCCTGTCGGTAAAGAGACCCTCCGGAAGGCGTTTGCAGACCACCTGCCGTGCGCCCTGCCAGCGGGCAAAATCCGCTATTGCCGCTGTGAGGCCGCGCTCCAGCCTGCGGCCCGGCTTGATATCCGGCTCCAGGTAAAGGGCAATAATCTCCAGCACGCCCGTTTTGCGGTGCATCTTGGCATCCATCCGGCCCACCAGCTGTCCGCAGTGCAGCAGCGGCAGGACAAAATAGCCATACTGGCGTTTCGATGCCGGGGTGTAGCACTCCAGCCGGTAGGTAAAGTTAAAGAGCTGCTCGGCGCGCTTGCGATCCCAAACCACCGGATCGAAGGGCGAGAGTACCGCGCTGTGGGTGGCGTGCAGCCTGCCCGCCTGGGCCAGCTCAAGCTCCGGCAGCAGGTCGGCGTGTACAAATGCCTCCCCCAGGGTTTCAACCTCCACGCGCACCACCTTCTGCTCAGCCTGCCAGCGCGCCATCAATGCTGGCAGCGCGGGCTGGCGCAGGCGGTAGTAGTCCGCCAGCCAGGCGGGGCGAAAAATACCTAAGCTGCGGGCGCTCTTCTCCAGCATCCTATCCTCCGCCACCGCCTGGGGGAGCAGATCCCGCTCATCATCCCAGTGGGGCATCACGCGATGGGTGAGATCGTAGACGCGCTGAAAATTGCGCCGCTCAACTACCATCACCTTACCGGCGGTAAACAGTCCCTCAAGATGGCGCTTGTGCGGCTTCCACTCCCACCAGCCGCTGGCACCTTTGCGCGGATGTTCGAAATCCGCCGAGCGCACCGGGCCATTCTCGTGGATATGGGCAATCAGCTGCTCAATCTCAGCCGCGTGCTCATCCATCCAGGCCGCACGGTATTTCCAGCCCATATTCTCCGGGGCCAGCATCCGGTGGCGCACCAGGGCAAAGTCCTCCCGCGGCAAAAAGCAGGCCTCGTGCGCCCAGTACTCCATCAGCTCGCCCCGGCGCAGCGCCTCATCAAGCCACGCCTGCGGGTAGTCACCAAGGCGGCTAAACAGCACCAGCCAGGGGCTGCGGGCCACGATATTAATGGTATCGATCTGCAGGAGCGACATGCGCTGAATGGTAGAGAGAATATCGGCTGGCCTGGCGCGGCGGCGCGGCTTTTTCAGCAGTCCCTGGGCGGCAAGATGGAGATGGCGGGCGGCGGTCAGCGAGAGTTGCGGCACAGACATACGGATCCCCGTGGTTAACAGGGCACTGTCGGCACTGGGCCGCTAGCGCACCAGAGTGAGCAGATCCTGTAGCAGGCGTTCGGGTTTGTCGCCCTCAAGATGGGCATCGACGGGCAGATACCACCAGCTATCGTCGGCAAAGGCGCGGCACTTCACCGCATCCTTCTCGGTCATCACCAGCGTCTGGCCGGGTTGGATAAACCCGCTGACCTGCGGATAGCTGAGCGCCTGGTGATCGGCAAGGGCAACGGTCTTCTCTGTCGCCACGCCGCAGTCGGCCAGGGTCTGGAAAAAGCGCGGCGGATGTCCAATCCCGGCCATCGCCACCACGGCGGGTAGCTCACTAACCGGTCGGCGCTCGCCGCTCTTCAGGTTCACGGCAAGGCCAGGCTGCAAACGCATCGGGATCTCTCCTGTTCGCGCCTCGCCGCCGTTGGTAATCACCGCATCGACGGAGCGCAGACGCGAGGCCCGCTCGCGCATCGGTCCGGCAGGCAGCCACCAGCCGTTGCCAAACCGGCGTACGCCATCGATCACCACAATCTCTTTATCGCGGGCAAGGCGGTAGTGCTGGAGGCCGTCGTCGGTAACAATGAGTTGGAGATCGTGCGCGGCCAGCAGCGCTTTCACCGCGTCGCTGCGCACCGGGGAGACCGCCACCGGCGCGCCGGTACGCTGATAGATCAGCACCGGCTCGTCACCCGCCTGCTCCGTCGTCGTCTGTGGGTCAAGCACCAGCGGATAGCGCTCCGCCTTGCCGCCATAGCCGCGAGAGACCACGCCAACCCGCACGCCGCGCTGGCTCAGCTGCTCAACCAGCCAGACCACTACCGGCGTTTTGCCGTTGCCGCCCGCCGTGAGATTGCCCACCACCACTACCGGCACCGGCGCACGCCAGGCTTTTTTAATGCCCAGCCGGTAGCAGAGACGGATTGCCCCGCTCACCAGGCCATAGAGCCAGGCGAGCGGAAGCAGCAGCAGCCACAGCGGTGATTCGCCTGACCAGATGCGGGCTATCATGCGCCAAACTGCATCTTATGCAGCTGGGCGTAGACACCCTGCTGAGCCAGCAGTTCGCTATGGCTACCGCGCTCAACGATGCGACCGTCTTCGACGACCACGATCTCGTCCGCCTTCTCAATGGTAGAGAGGCGGTGGGCGATCACCAGCGAGGTACGGTTTTTCTGCAGCTCGTCCAGCGCGGCCTGGATAGCGCGTTCAGATTCGGTATCCAGCGCGGAGGTGGCCTCGTCGAGGATCAGGATCGGGCTGTCACGCAGCAGAGCACGGGCGATAGCAATACGCTGGCGCTGGCCGCCGGAGAGCAGCACGCCGTTCTCGCCGATAATGGTATCGAGGCCGTTATCCATCTTGCTGATAAAGTCCATCGCATAGGCCATGCGTGCGGCGGTCTCGATCTGCTCCCGGCTGTACTCTTCCGTCCGAGCGTAGGCGATGTTATTCGCCACCGTGTCGTTAAACAGGTGCACGTTTTGCGATACCAGCGCCACCTGATTACGCAGCGAATGCAGCTTGTACTCGCGCAGATCGTGGCCGTCCAGCAGGATCTCGCCGCTGTCGGTATCGTAGAAACGGGTGATCAGGCTGGCCAGCGTCGATTTACCGGAGCCAGAGCGCCCCACCAGCGCCACGGTTTTTCCTGCGGCGATGCTCAGGTTGATATCGCGCAGCGCCGGGGTTTCACGCCCAGGATAGGTAAAGGTGACGTTGCGAAACTCAACGTCGCCTTTGGCACGCTCAACTTCGCGCTTGCCTTCGTCCTTCTCCTGCTCGCTGTCGAGAATGGCAAACAGCGTCTGACAGGCCGCCATCCCGCGCTGGAATTGGGCGTTAACGTTGGTCAGCGACTTCAGCGGGCGCATCAGGGCAATCATTGAGGAGAAGACCACGGTGATGGTCCCGGCGGTCAGGGTCTCCATTACGCTGGGGAAGCTCGCCGCATAGAGCACAAAGGCCAGTGCCAGGGAGGCGATCAGCTGAATGATCGGATCCGAGATTGAGGAGGCGGAGACCAGCTTCATCCCCTGCAGGCGCATCTTGTTGCTCACCTTGTCAAAGCGCTCGGTTTCAACCTGCTGGCCGCCAAACATCAGCACCTCTTTGTGTCCCTTCAGCATCTGCTCCGCGCTGGTGGTCACCTGCCCCATCGTATTCTGCATGTTCTTGCTGATATTACGAAAACGCTTCGATACCACGCGAATGGCAATTGAGACGATCGGGGCCAGCACGATCAGGATCACCGACAGCTGCCAGCTGTAGTAGAACATCATGATAAACAGGCCGATAATCGACGCCCCTTCACGCACTACGGTAATCAGCGCGTTGGATGAGGAGGAGGCAACCTGCTCAGAGTCATAGGTGATACGAGAGAGCAGCGTCCCGGTGGACTGCTTGTCGAAGAAGGCGACGGGCATGCCCATCATGTGGCTGAACAGGCGACGGCGCATCCCCATCACCACTTTGCCAGAGACCCATGAGATACAGTAGCTTGAGATATAGCTGGTGATCCCACGCAGGATCATCAGGCCGATAATCACCAGCGGCATCCACAGCAGTACGGAACGGTCCGTTTTGCCAAAACCCTCATCGAGCAGCGGTTTCAGAAGCGATAGCATAAAGGTATCGCTGGCTGCGTTGAGGATCAGTGCGACCCCCGCCACGAACAGACCCGCTTTGAAAGGTGCAATCATTGGCCAGAGGCGGCGGAACGTTTGCCACGTAGAGAGATCTTTGTCGTTATGCATTCAAAAAACCAGCACTTGTTGAAATAGCCGCATATTCTACCCGTTATCTGCAGGGACGCCAAACCGCTGATGATACCAGCGGGGTAAAAGTTGCTTGCGCAGGCCGAGGATCTTCCAGCCGTTAGTGGAAAAATAGACGCTCGTTTGTCCCTCGTGCGGCGTGTCATACCAGCGGTAGCCCTGCTGTCGGTAGCGGCGGATCACCTTTGTTGAGGGAAGCCGCCAGGCGTTGTAGCGGGAAGCGGAAGCCAGCGCCGCCTGTCCGTTAACCCGCTGCAGCAGCGGCAGCGACGAGGAGGTACTGCTGCCATGATGCGGGACCTGGATAAGTGTAGCCTGTAGATGCTGCCAGTAACGGCTCAGCATGCGCCGCTCGGCGGGTGCTTCGACGTCGCCGGTAAGCAGGATGCTCTGCCGACCGTCATCGACCTTCACCACGCAGGAGCCATTATTGCCCTTCGCCACCTCCCCCGCCAGCGGCCAGTGGACGGTAAAGGTTAGCCCCTGCCACTGCCAACGCTGGCCGCGATAACAGGGCAGATGCCCGGCCCACCCCAGCGGACTGCGCACGGTCATCTCTGGCCACGCCTTTTTCAGCGTCTCCAACCCGCCCCGGTGATCGAGGTGCTCATGACTGAGGATGATGCCATCGGGCCGAAGATGGTGCCAGCGTAGCCAGGGCACGATCAGCTGCTGGGCGCTATCCCCGCCTGGCCACGCCAGCCCGGTATCATAGAGCATGGCCCGCTGGTTACGGGTAATTACCATCGCCAGCCCCTGCCCGACGTCCAGCATATGCACGGCCCACTCATCGCCGCGGGCAGGCCGTCCGCGCGGCAGCGTCAGTAGTATGGCAAGGGCCAGACTCAGGAACGGCGCGTTGGTGTAGATGCGCAGCCGCCAAAGTACAATCCCCGCCCACGGAAGCCAGACCAGCCCCAGCCAGCGCTGGTCAATATCATACCAGCCATCCGGCAGCTGGCGTAAAAACCAGACCAGCAGCGCCAGGGTTTTGTCCGCCAGCAGCCAGCAGCCGCTCTCAACCATCGCCGGCCCGCTCAGGTGTAGCACCATGCCAGTGAGAATTAGCGGCACGGTAACAAAAGTCACCAGCGGTACGGCAACCAGATTGGCAACGATTGAGGTCAGGCTGATGCCATGAAAGATGGTCACCTGGATGGGCAGAAGCAGGATCATCATGCCCATCTGTAAATGCACCAGGCTCAGGACGCTGCGCACGCTGCGTCCTCCCGGCAGGCGCGGCAGCGGAAACCACTGATACCAGAAGATCAGCGCAGCAACGGCGAACGCGGAGAGCCACAGGCTTTGGGAGAGGATAGCGACAGGATCGATAAACAGGATCGCGGCCACGCAGCAGAGCCATACCTGCCAGGGCGACCACTGCCTGCCCGAGAGGCGCAGCACGCCCCAAACGGCGAGGGACACCACGGTACGCAGGGCCGGAGGCTGCATGCCAGTAAGCCACGCATAGTAAGCGGCGCAGGCAAGACCAAACAGCAGCGGTAGCCGCCAGCTGATCCTGTTGCCGGGGAGGAAAAACTGTATGCCGCGCATCAGTAGCCAGCCCAGGGACGCCGCCAGAGCAATATGCAGACCCGAAATAGCCATCAGGTGTGCGGTACCGGTCTCGCGCATAAGCGCTTTCACATCGGCACCGAGCGCGGCGCGCTCTCCCATGCCCAGCCCCAGCATAACGGGCTGCCAGGCGTAAGGGGCCAGCGTCGCGCTGAGGGAGGAGAGATAGCGGGCGCGCAGGTCACAACGCAGATCGATCGGCGTAGCATGGATGAAACGCCCGCTAACGGGACGATGCTGGGCCAGGGCATAGCGCTGAGTATCGAAGCCGCCTTCGTTAAGCTGTCCGTGTACTGGCCGAACTTTCAACGTCATCTGCCAGCGCTGTCCGGCACAGCCAGGCTGCGGCAGATACTGCCCGTACAGGTTGATCCCCGGCGTGGAGTAGAGCCGCCTGCCGTCCAACTGCTCGATAATGCCCCGGTGCACGGTCATATTGTCGGTGGCGACGATCTTTACTACCGCCCGCTGGGTCGCCCCCGGCAGCGCTTTTGTCGGCCAGAGAGCCTCCTGCGCTGCCAGCAATCCCCAGGCGAAAAAGAGCAGCCACAGCGCTAGCCAGCGGATACGCGGATAACGTACAAAACCCAGCAGGCACCCGGCAATGACAATAGCTGCTATCCCGCTTAATTCCGGCAGGGCCGGAAGCCATAGCAGGGGCAGAACGGCAGTTATCAAACAAAACGCAACGGCGGGCAGACCCATAGTCACCTCCTTGTGCCGCGAGTATGCAGGCATCGGGCGGCGCTGTCGGCCAGTGCTTTTCGGTTTTACGAGGCGGCTTCAGAAGCGGGAGAAAATAGCGGGAGCGAGAAATGAAAAAAGCACCCGCAGGTGCTCTCTTCAGAGAAGTACGTTTTCGCCGGTGCGGCGTAAAACCTACCCTTCGTAAATGTTGGCGCGATCGCGCAGCTCTTTACCCGGTTTAAAGTGCGGCACGTACTTGCCTTCCAGATCCACTTTATCACCCGTTTTTGGGTTACGTCCGGTGCGTGGTGCCCGATAGTGCAGAGAGAAACTGCCGAAACCGCGGATCTCAATGCGCTCACCCTGGGCCAGGGTCGAGGCCATATGCTCCAGCATCTCTTTCACGGCGTCTTCTACAGACTTGGCCGGAATGTGAGATTGTTGGCTTGCAAGTCTTTCGATCAATTCTGACTTGGTCATGATTCCTCCGGTTTCCTTAATCAGGAATATTCACTAGCGGCAGATTAAACAAGGGCGGCCGTAGCCGCCCTTTGTTATTGATTACAGGACTAAAAAGCCGCCCTGTCAAGTTACCTGGGGGTAACTTATTCGCCTTTCGCTGCTTTAAATGCTTCAGCCATAGCGTTAGAGAAGTTGCCTTCTTCCTGTTTGTTGTTAACAGAAGCGATTGCATCTTTCTCGTCAGCTTCGTCTTTAGCACGAACAGACAGGCTGATGGCGCGGTTCTTACGATCAACACCGGTGAACTTAGCTTCAACTTCGTCGCCAACGTTCAGAACCAGAGTTGCGTCTTCAACGCGGTCACGGGAAGCTTCAGAAGCGCGCAGGTAGCCTTCAACACCGTCGGCCAGCTCTACGGTTGCGCCTTTCGCGTCAACTGCAGTCACTTTACCGGTTACGATTGCGCCTTTCTTGTTCAGGGCAACGTAGTTGTTGAACGGATCTTCTGCCAGCTGCTTAACGCCCAGGGAGATGCGCTCGCGCTCTGCGTCAACCTGCAGAACAACTGCTGCGATTTCGTCGCCTTTTTTGTATTCACGAACTGCTTCTTCGCCTGTAACGTTCCAGGAGATGTCAGACAGGTGAACCAGGCCGTCGATGCCGCCGTCCAGGCCGATGAAGATACCGAAGTCAGTGATAGACTTGATTTTACCTTCAACACGGTCGCCCTTGTTGTGGGTTTCCGCGAACTGCTGCCACGGGTTGTTTTTGCACTGTTTCAGGCCCAGGGAGATACGACGACGTTCTTCGTCGATATCCAGAACCATCACTTCCACTACGTCGCCAACGTTAACAACTTTGGACGGGTGGATGTTTTTGTTGGTCCAATCCATTTCGGAAACGTGCACCAGGCCTTCAACGCCTTCTTCGATCTCAACGAAGCAGCCGTAGTCGGTCAGGTTGGTTACGCGACCGGTCAGCTTGGTGCCTTCCGGGTAACGTTTAGCGATAGCCACCCACGGATCTTCGCCCAGCTGTTTCAGGCCGAGGGATACACGGGTACGCTCGCGGTCGAACTTCAGCACTTTAACAGTGATTTCGTCGCCAACGTTCACGATTTCGCTTGGGTGCTTAACGCGTTTCCATGCCATGTCAGTGATGTGCAGCAGGCCGTCAACGCCGCCCAGATCAACGAATGCACCGTAGTCAGTGAGGTTCTTAACGATACCTTTAACTTCCATGCCTTCCTGCAGGTTTTCCAGCAGCTGATCGCGTTCTGCGCTGTTTTCAGACTCGATAACCGCACGACGGGAAACAACAACGTTGTTGCGTTTCTGGTCAAGCTTGATCACTTTGAACTCAAGCTCTTTGCCTTCCAGGTGCAGCGTATCGCGTACCGGACGCACGTCAACCAGGGAACCTGGCAGGAACGCACGAATACCGTTCAGCTCAACAGTGAAGCCACCTTTAACTTTGCCGTTGATAACACCGGTAACAGTTTCAGCGTCTTCGTATGCTTTTTCCAGCGTGATCCAAGCTTCGTGACGCTTAGCTTTCTCACGGGACAGCAGGGTTTCACCGAAGCCGTCTTCTACTGCATCCAGAGCAACGTCAACTTCGTCACCAACCTGGATTTCCAGCTCGCCCTGGGCGTTTTTGAACTGCTCAGCCGGAATGGCAGACTCAGATTTCAGACCAGCGTCAACCAGTACGACGTCTTTGTCGATAGCAACAACAACACCACGAACGATGGAACCCGGGCGGGTTTCGATTTCTTTTAAGGATTCTTCAAAGAGTTGAGCAAAAGATTCAGTCATGTTTAATCTTCAGGTTAATATTAACGTCCACCTGGCTCCATGCCGGATGGGGTTGTTTCACATACCCGCTGTCACTCCGTTGCAGCGGGGGTACTACATAATTTGTTACTACAAATTCGGTCGCTTTAAGCGAGAGCCAACTTTTGGCGCGCGTATTGTAACGCTTTTTCAATCACTTGCTCAATGCTTAAACTGGTGGAATCCAGTACTAATGCATCGGCAGCGGGGACCAGCGGCGCGACGGGGCGATTACGATCGCGATCGTCACGTTCTTTGATCTCGGCCAAAAGGCGTTCAAAGTTAACACTAAAGCCCTTCTCCTGCAACTGCAGCATGCGGCGATGCGCGCGCTCTTCCGAGGAGGCGTCAAGAAAAATCTTCACCGGCGCGTCCGGGAACACCACGGTCCCCATGTCGCGACCGTCGGCAATCAGGCCGGGCAGCTCGCGGAACCCACGCTGACGGCGCAGCAGCGCTTCACGCACGCGAGGAAATGCTGCCACCTGGGATGCCGCATTCGCCACCTCCTGGGTGCGGATTTCACCGCTTACGTCTTCGCCTTCAAGGATCACCTCCAGCCTGCCATCGGTCGATACAAAGCGTACGTCGAGATGTGCAGCCAGCGGGACCAGGATCTCTTCCGAGGTAACGTCAACATGGTGATGCAGCGCGGCCAGCGCCAGCACACGATAGATCGCACCCGAGTCAAGAAGATGCCACTGCAGTGCTTCAGCCATCGCCTTGCACAGCGTCCCTTTGCCCGCACCGCTTGGCCCATCAATGGTGATTACCGGGGCAGTTGCCGCCATCTTTTTCTCCTTATTAAAGGCTTACTATGAACGTAAACGCCGCGCATTATACGCGCCAACGTACGCAACTGTTATCTTTGCGTGTAAATTACGGAATTAATGAGACAGAGTGTAGAAGAAATGGTCAGAGATGAGTGTGAGAAAGCGTAAGGAAATGCCGCATCAGAGGATGCGGCAGGGATTTATCATACTCTTTATCATGCTAAGGTGCTAATACGCGCCAGCTGATCGAAGTAGTCCGGGAAGGTTTTCGCGGTACACTTCGGGTCAAGGATGGTGACCGGCGTAGCCGACAGCGCCACCAGCGAGAAGCACATCGCCATCCGATGATCGTTATAGGTCCCAATTTCCGCAAACTGCAGTTCTGCAGGCGGCGTGACGCGAATAAAGTCTTCGCCCTCCTCTACCTCTGCGCCAACCTTGCGCAGCTCGGTGGCCATCGCAAACAGGCGATCGGTCTCTTTCACCCGCCAGTTATAGATGTTGCGCAACGTGGTGGTTCCGCGGGCAAAGAGCGCGGCAGTGGCAATTGTCATCGCCGCATCGGGGATATGGTTCATATCCATATCGATAGCGTTCAGCTCGCCGCGGGTGCAGGCGATGTAATCCTCGCCCCAGGTCACGGTTGCCCCCATCTTCTCCAGTACATCGGCAAAGCGAATATCGCCCTGCACGCTGTTGCGCCCGATACCGGTCACCTTCACCGTGCCGCCTTTAATGGCCGCCGCCGCCAGGAAATAGGAGGCTGATGAGGCATCGCCCTCAACCAGGTAGTGACCCGGAGAGCGATACTCCTGCCCGCCGCGTACCACAAAGCGCTGGTAGTGCTGGTTCTCTACCTCAACGCCAAAGGTTTTCATCAGATGCAGGGTGATATCGATATAGGGCTTCGAAACCAGATCGCCTTTGATAGAGATTTCGGTGTCCTGGGAGGCCAGCGGCGCGGTCATCAGCAGGGCGGTAAGAAACTGGCTGGAGACGCTGCCGTCTACCGCCACCTGACCGCCGGTAAAGCCACCGCGCAGGCGCAGCGGCGGATAGTTCTCTTGCTCAAGATAGTCGATCCGGGCGCCGCCCTGACGCAGCGCATCTACCAAATGGCCAATCGGACGCTCTTTCATGCGCGGTTCGCCGGTCAGCACAATGTTGCTGCTGCCGAGACACAGCGCGGCGGCTAACGGACGCATCGCCGTACCGGCATTGCCGAGGAACAATTCAACTTCTTCTGCAGAGCGTAACGCGCCGCCGTTGCCGGTCACTTCACAGCGGGTACGATCGTCAGAGAGCGTGTAATGAACGCCTAACGCTTTCAGCGCATTGAGCATATGGCGCACGTCATCGCTGTCCAGCAGGTTAGTGAGGACGGTGGTGCCGTTTGCCAGCGCTGCCAGCAGCAGAGCGCGGTTCGAGACACTCTTAGAACCAGGCAGATTAATGGTGCCGTCTACGCGCGCAATAGGTTGTAACGTCAGGGATTCCATGAAACTCAACTCTCAACTCAACATAATAAAAACCCCGCAGCAGGCGTGCGGGGGTGAAAAACAGCGCGATTAACCGTGGCGGCGTTCGAAGTCGACCATGAAATCGGTCAGCGCTTTCACGCCTGCCAGCGGCATGGCGTTATAGATAGAGGCGCGCATCCCGCCTACCACGCGGTGGCCTTTCAGCGCGTGCAGACCGGCGGCGAAGGATTCGTCCAGGAAGAGGCTGTCGAGCTTGCTGTCAGCCAGCTGGAACGGTACGTTCATGCGCGAACGGTTCGCTACCGCCACGTCGTTACGGTAGAAGTCGCTGCCGTCGATAACGCCGTACAGCAGCTCGGCTTTCTGCTGGTTGATGGCATTCATTGCCGCAACGCCGCCGTTTTGCTTCAGCCACTTGAACACCAGGCCTGACAGGTACCAGGCGAAGGTCGGCGGGGTGTTGAACATGGAGTCGTTGTCGTTCAGTACGCTGTAATCCAGAATCGACGGGCAGGATTTGTGGGCTTTACCCAGCAGATCGTCACGAACGATCACCAGCGTCAGGCCTGCCGGGCCAATGTTTTTCTGCGCACCGGCATAAATCACGCCGTAGCGGCTGACGTCAAGCGGCGCTGAGAGAATAGTAGAGGAGAGATCCGCCGTGACGATGACGCTCTCGTCAAAGTTCGGCTCTTCATGGATGGCGATACCGTCGATGGTCTCGTTCGGGCAGTAGTGCAGATAGGCTGCATCGCTGGAGAGCTGCCAGTCGCTCATCGGCTTAACAGCGCGCAGGCCGTCAACGGTCGTTTTGGCATCAATTACGTTCGGCGTACAGTATTTATGCGCCTCTTTTACCGCGCTGGCGGCCCAGTAACCGGCATCAACATAATCCGCCGTGGTTTTGTCGCCCAGCAGGTTCAGCGGAATGCCCGCGAACTGGCCGCGACCGCCGCCGTGGCAGAACAGAACTTTATAGTTCTCAGGGATGTTTAACAGATCGCGAAAATCCTGCTCCGCCTCTTCTGCGCACTGGATAAATGGCTTACCGCGGTGACTAATCTCCATGACCGACGTGCCAAGACCCTGCCAATCGCAGAGCTCCTGCTGAGCCTGTTTAAGCACCTCTGTCGGCAACATCGCCGGACCAGAACTAAAATTAAAGACCTGTGTCATTTCCTCTCACCACGCTGAAAGCAATAAGTTATTCCTGTGACATCGGTTGTACCATTGCGCGTCACGCGCCGCAACGGGTATTCCGACGACGGGAAGAAATGTGCACTCAGTCACATAGCAGATTATTTTGTAGCGTTCTGTGACGGTGGCGGAAAACCCTGTCAGGTGATGCGAATCGCCCGGCTGGCCTTCGTCCATTCTGGATTTTTGCAGCGCGGACAGGGTTGTTTATCTCCTGCCTGCATCGCGATCACCTCGCTGCATTTTACGCAGGCATAGTCGCCCGTCTCCGGCGCGACGATAAAGCGCGGCACAAGTCCTGCCGGCAGCAGTGAAAGCCCAGGGCGCACGTCCTCATCACGGTAGTAGTAGGTACTGATCTGCCCGTTGGTCTCCATGATGGCCAGCCGAATCTGCCCCAGTTGCTCCACGCCATTTACCCGCAGCTCCATATAGAACTCGACCTCGGTCAGGTTGGCCGCTCTAAGCTTGTCCCATGCCAGCTCGCCCTCCTCCACAATGATAATCGGCTTGCCTTCAAGCAGATCCTCAAGCCGTTCACTGTGGGCCATCAGCCACATCACCAGCCGGTAGAACAGCGCCAGCGAGATAAACACCACCAGCACCGGCAGCATCGGCACGTCGTCATAGAAGGCAACGTCCCCCGCCGCCGAGCCGAGGGTTAGAATGATCAGTACCTCGAAGAGCGACATCTGCCGCACGCCGCGACGTCCGGCGATCTTCAGGAACAGAAAAACGAGGATAAAGGTGTAGAGACTCCGCAGCGCGACCTCTCCCAGGAAGTCGAGCGGCGCCTTGTCCAGCATCATACGATGCAAATCGAATGCTTTCATTTTCTTTTGCCTAAACAGGACGTTACTTTCTACAAGCATAGCTCGCGCTTTTATTTTCGTCCTCCGGTGCAGGAAGATAGCGTCGTTCACCTAAAACCCGTATCATTGCGCGCTTTCCGTACGAATAAAGTGACGCTCATGACGCAAACATTTATCCCCGGCAAAGATGCCGCTCTGGAAGACTCCATCGCCCGCTTCCAGCAGAAACTGCTCGATCTTGGCTTCGATATCGAAGAGGCCTCCTGGCTGAATCCGGTCCCTAACGTCTGGTCAGTGCATATTCGCGATAAAGCCTGTGCGCTCTGCTTTACCAACGGTAAAGGCGCAACCAAAAAAGCAGCGCTGGCCTCCGCCCTCGGCGAATACTTTGAGCGTCTCTCTACCAACTACTTCTTTGCCGACTTCTGGCTGGGCGATGAGATCGCTAACGGCCCGTTTGTCCACTATCCGAATGAGAAGTGGTTCCCGCTGCCGGAAGATGACTCCCTGCCGGAAGGTATTCTCGACGCGCGCCTGCGCGCGTTCTACGATCCGGAAGGCGAACTCGCTGCTGGCATGCTGATTGACCTGCAGTCCGGCAACGAAGCGCGCGGCATCTGCGGCCTGCCGTTTACCCGTCAGTCCGACCAGCAGACGGTCTACATCCCGATGAACATCGTCGGCAACCTGTATGTCTCTAACGGCATGTCCGCCGGTAACACCCGCAACGAAGCCCGGGTGCAGGGCCTGTCGGAGGTGTTTGAGCGCCACATCAAGAACCGCATCATTGCCGAAAGCATTAGCCTGCCGGAGATCCCGCAGGCGGTGCTGGCCCGCTACCCGGGCGTGGTGGAGTCAATTGCTACCCTGGAAGCGGAAGGTTTCCCGATCTTTGCCTATGACGCCTCGCTGGGCGGCAAATACCCGGTGATCTGCGTCGTGCTGTTTAACCCGGCGAACGGCACCTGCTTCGCCTCCTTCGGCGCGCATCCGGACTTTGGCGTGGCGCTGGAGCGTACCGTGACCGAGCTGCTGCAGGGTCGTGGCCTGAAGGATCTCGACGTCTTTACCCCGCCGACCTTTGACGATGAAGAGGTGGCCGAGCATGCCAACCTGGAGACTCACTTTATCGACTCCAGCGGCCTGATCTCCTGGGATATGTTCAAGCAGGATGCCGACTACCCGTTCGTGGACTGGAGCTTCGCCGGCACCACCGAAGAGGAGTTCGCGACCCTGATGGCGATCTTCCGTGCCGAGGACAAAGAGGTCTACATCGCCGACTACGAGCACCTGAGCGTCTACGCCTGCCGCATTATCGTGCCGGGCATGTCGGATATCTATCCGGCAGAGGATCTCTGGCTGGCGAACAACAGCATGGGCAGCCACCTGCGTGAAACCATTCTTGCTCTGCCGGGCAGCGAGTGGGAGAAAGAGGCCTACCTTGATCTCATCGCCCAGCTGGATGATGAGGGTCACGATGACTTTACCCGCGTGCGTGAGCTGTTAGGCATTGCTACCGGTAAAGACAACGGCTGGTATACCCTGCGCATTGGCGAGCTGAAAGCGATGCTGGCCCTGGCCGGGGGCGATCTCGATCAGGCCCTGATCTGGACCGAATGGACAATGGAGTTCAATGCCTCCGTCTTTACACCAGCGCGTGCGAACTACTACCGCTGCCTGCAGACCCTCCTGCTGCTGGCTCAGGAAGAGGATCGCCAGCCGCTGCAGTATCTCAACGCCTTTGTCCGCATGTACGGCGCGGAAGCGGTGGAAGCCGCCAGTGCAGCAATGAGCGGCGAAGCGCCGTTCTATGGCCTGCAGGCGGCTGACGGCACGCTGGCGGCCTTCCCTGCTCACCAGTCCCTGCTGGCGGCCTACGAGAAGCTGCAGCGGGCGAAACAGGCTTTTTGGCCAAAAGAAGCGTAAATAACACTATAAGCTGTAGGCGTATTTGCACAGCCAGGCTATATTACGGGGCAATTTCATTGCCCCGTTTTTTATATAGATATGCAATGAACTATAAATGTAATAATTAGGTTACTTACAAGTAATATTCTTTATTGATACTCAGGCATATTGTTACTTTTTAGAAGAATTACTCCATTGTAATTAACGCGCCAGCAGAGTGAACAAAAAAATATTCAAAACATTTTATAAATTTTAAACTTTATTTATTCAACAGTAATCAATAAGTTAGCAATAAAAACAGCTAAAACCACAGGGTCTTAAGGCCTATAAGACGGGCGAGATATGATCCATATCAAGTTCTCTTCTATAATGCTTTGTTAGTATCTCCTCGCCGACTTAATAAAGAGAGAGTTAGTGTGAAAGCTGACAACCCTTTTGATTTGATACTTCCCCCTGCGATGGCAAAAGTTGCCGAAGAGGCGGGTGTCTATAAAGCCACAAAGCGTCCGATGACGACGTTCTTCCTGGCAATTACCGCCGGGGTGTTCATCTCCATCGCCTTTGTTTTCTATATTACCTCTACCACCGGCACAGCCGCGATGCCGTACGGCGTGGCCAAGCTGATCGGCGGTATCTGCTTCTCACTGGGTCTGATTTTGTGCGTGATCTGCGGCGCGGATCTCTTTACCTCGACGGTCCTTATCGTAGTGGCAAAGGCCAGCGGCAAAATCACCTGGGGCCAGCTGGCGCGCAACTGGATCAACGTTTACGTTGGCAACCTGGTTGGCTGTCTGCTCTTTGTCCTGCTGATGTGGCTCTCCGGTGAGTACATGACCGCTAACGGCGGCTGGGGGCTTAACGTCCTGCAAACCGCTGACCACAAGATGCACCATACTTTTATTGAAGCCGTCGCACTTGGCATTCTGGCAAACCTGATGGTCTGTCTGGCCGTGTGGATGAGCTACTCAGGCCGCAGCCTGATGGACAAAGCCATGATTATGGTTCTGCCGGTCGCCATGTTTGTTGCCAGCGGCTTTGAGCACAGCATCGCAAACATGTTTTTGATCCCGCTGGGTATCGTAATCCGTGATTTTGCTACTCCGGAGTTTTGGACCGCAGTCGGTTCATCTCCAGACAATTTTTCTCATCTGACCGTGATGAACTTCATCACCGATAATCTGATCCCCGTAACAATCGGGAACATTATTGGTGGGGGTTTACTGGTTGGGTTGACATACTGGGTCATTTACCTGCGTGGCGATAACCATCATTGATGGGTATCCCAGGCAGTAAATAAAAAATCCACTTAAGAAGGTAGGTGTAACATGTCCGAGCTTAATGAAAAGTTAGCCACAGCATGGGAAGGTTTCGTTGAAGGTGACTGGCAGAAAGCGGTCAACGTCCGTGACTTCATCCAGAAAAACTACGCTCCTTACGAGGGCGACGAATCTTTCCTGGCCGGTGCCACTGAAGCTACCACCACGCTGTGGGACAAAGTGATGGAAGGCGTCAAACTGGAAAACCGCACCCATGCGCCAGTTGATTTCGACACCTCTGTTGCTTCCACCATCACCTCTCACGACGCTGGCTACATCAATAAAGCGCTGGAGAAAATCGTTGGTCTGCAAACTGAAGCGCCGCTGAAACGTGCGATTATCCCGTTCGGTGGTATCAAAATGGTTGAAGGTTCCTGCAAAGCGTACAACCGCGAGCTGGACCCGATGCTGAAAAAGATCTTCACTGAATACCGCAAGACCCATAACCAGGGCGTATTTGATGTCTACACCAAAGACATCCTGAACTGCCGTAAGTCTGGCGTGCTGACCGGCCTGCCGGATGCCTACGGCCGTGGCCGTATCATCGGTGACTACCGTCGCGTTGCACTGTACGGTATCGACTTCCTGATGAAAGATAAATACGCGCAGTTCCTCTCTCTGCAAGAGAAACTGGAAAACGGCGAAGATCTGGAAGCGACCATCCGTCTGCGTGAAGAGATCTCCGAACAGCACCGTGCACTGGGCCAGATCAAAGAGATGGCAGCGAAATATGGCTGCGATATCTCCGGTCCGGCGACCACTGCTCAGGAAGCGGTTCAGTGGACCTACTTCGGCTACCTGGCCGCGGTGAAATCCCAGAACGGTGCAGCCATGTCCTTTGGCCGCGTCTCTACCTTCCTTGACGTTTACATCGAACGTGACCTGAAAGCCGGTAAAATCACCGAGCAGGACGCGCAGGAGATGATTGACCACCTGGTCATGAAACTGCGTATGGTTCGCTTCCTGCGTACCCCTGAGTACGATGAGCTCTTCTCTGGTGACCCGATTTGGGCAACTGAATCCATCGGCGGTATGGGCGTTGATGGCCGTACGCTGGTCACTAAAAACAGCTTCCGCTTCCTGAACACCCTGTACACTATGGGGCCGTCTCCGGAGCCGAACATCACCGTACTGTGGTCTGAAAAACTGCCGCTGGGCTTCAAAAAATACGCAGCGAAGGTCTCTATCGACACCTCTTCCCTGCAGTATGAAAACGATGACCTGATGCGTCCTGACTTCAACAACGACGACTACGCTATCGCTTGCTGCGTAAGCCCGATGGTTGTTGGTAAGCAAATGCAGTTCTTCGGTGCCCGTGCTAACCTGGCGAAAACCATGCTGTATGCAATCAACGGCGGCGTGGATGAAAAACTGAAAATGCAGGTGGGTCCGAAGTCTGAACCGATCAAAGGTGATGTGCTGAACTTCGACGAAGTGATGGATCGCATGGATCACTTCATGGACTGGCTGGCTAAGCAGTATGTGACTGCGCTGAACATCATCCACTACATGCATGACAAGTACAGCTACGAAGCCTCGCTGATGGCGCTGCACGACCGTGACGTTATCCGCACTATGGCCTGTGGTATCGCGGGTCTGTCCGTTGCGGCTGACTCCCTGTCCGCTATCAAATATGCAAAAGTTAAACCGATTCGCGACGAAGACGGTCTGGCGACTGACTTCGAAATCGAAGGTGAATACCCGCAGTTTGGTAACAACGACTCACGCGTCGATGACCTGGCGGTTGACCTGGTTGAACGTTTCATGAAGAAAATTCAGAAACTGACCACCTACCGTAACGCTATCCCGACCCAGTCCGTTCTGACCATCACCTCTAACGTCGTGTATGGTAAGAAAACCGGTAACACCCCGGACGGTCGTCGCGCTGGCGCGCCGTTTGGCCCAGGTGCTAACCCGATGCACGGTCGTGACCAGAAAGGTGCCGTTGCCTCTCTGACCTCCGTTGCGAAACTGCCGTTCGCCTACGCGAAAGATGGTATCTCCTATACCTTCTCTATCGTGCCGAACGCGCTGGGTAAAGATGATGAAGTGCGTAAAACCAACCTGGCAGGCCTGATGGATGGTTACTTCCATCACGAGTCTTCCATCGAAGGCGGTCAGCACCTCAACGTCAACGTAATGAACCGTGAAATGCTGCTTGATGCGATGGAGCACCCGGAAAAATATCCGCAGCTGACCATCCGTGTTTCCGGTTACGCGGTACGTTTTAACTCCCTGACCAAAGAACAGCAGCAGGACGTTATCACCCGTACCTTCACGCAAACCATGTAATGGTTGACTGAAAAAGCGTACAATAAAGGCTCCACGATCGTGGGGCCTTTTTAGTAAACGCGCCCTCTCCTACGAGCCTGCTTTGCCAACTGTCCTGCCTGCGGGCATCTGGCAAAACAGACTTAAACACAGCGGAAAGCTGTGCAAAAACAGGCCCGGGATGGGCCATATCCGGAGAACCTCGCAATGTCAGTTATCGGTCGCATTCACTCCTTTGAATCCTGTGGCACAGTTGATGGCCCGGGGATCCGCTTTATTACCTTCTTTCAGGGCTGCCTGATGCGCTGCCTCTACTGCCACAACCGTGACACCTGGGATACCCACGGCGGCAAAGAGATCACCGTTGAGGAGCTGATGAAAGAGGTCGTGACCTATCGCCACTTTATGAACGCCTCCGGCGGCGGCGTAACGGCGTCCGGCGGGGAAGCTATCCTGCAGGCTGAGTTTGTGCGCGACTGGTTCCGCGCCTGCCATCAGGAGGGCATTCACACCTGTCTGGACACCAACGGCTTCGTACGCCGCTACGATCCGGTGATCGACGAACTGCTGGAGGTCACCGATCTGGTGATGCTCGATCTCAAACAGATGAACGATGAGATCCACCAGAACCTGGTCGGCGTCTCGAACCACCGCACGCTGGAGTTTGCTCAGTATCTGTCGCAGAAGAATGTTAAGGTCTGGATCCGCTACGTGGTGGTACCGGGCTGGTCAGATGACGACGACTCCGCGCACCGCCTGGGTGAATTTACCCGCGATATGGGCAACGTTGAGAAGATTGAGCTACTGCCCTATCACGAGCTGGGCAAGCACAAATGGGTGGCGATGGGCGAAGAGTACAAGCTTGATGGCATTCACCCGCCGAAAAAAGAGACGATGGATCGCGTGAAAGGCATCCTGGAGCAGTACGGTCACAAGGTGATGTATTAACACCGTCATGCCATGTAGGCCCGGTAAGCGTAGCGCCACCGGGCGTTAATATGATAACGCTGCAATGCCGGGCGGCACTACGTTTGCCCAGCCTACGGTAAGCACGGTGCGGTTAGTAGGCCCGGCAAGCAGAGCGCCGCCGGGCAAAAGAGTTTAGGCATGTGCCACTGGGGTCGGATGCTGGCCCGCTTTTCGCAGCAGCATCATCAGGTAGATAAACGACACGCTGGCGATCATGACAAAGAGCAGATTATCAGAGTAGCTCTGCATCAGCATTGAGGTCAGCGTTGGCCCCAGCAGGCTACCCACGGTGTAGCTGAGCAGCAGCGCCTGGTTCATCGCCACCAGCTGATGCGGCTCCACTTTCTCACAGGCCCAGGCCATCGCTACCGGGTAGAGCGTGAAGCCCGCCGCCCCCAGCACGAACAGCGCTGGTGCCATCGCGGCGTTGCCGAGCATCGCCAGACAGCCGACGATCACTACAAACACCTGCACGCGCAGTACCAGCAGGCGGCCAAAGCGATCTGCCAGCTTGCCCACCGGCCACTGACCGAAAATACCCGCGCTGATCAGCACTGCCATCCAGAAACCGATTCCGGCGTCGCTGACCCCGTGATGGTTCAGCCACAGCGGCATCAGGCCATACAGCGAGCCAAGAATAATCCCTGAGATGACGCAGCCGTTAATGCCCAGACGCGCCTGGCGCAGTCTCAGCATCGGCCACATCGTCGTCGCCTCCTGATGCTCGCTATGCTCGTTGACGATACGGGTGAAGAGCAGCGGCAGGATTGCAGCCAGGATCAGGCCGGTAACCCACGGCAGAACCTGCATCAGCCCGGTCGGCAGCTTGCTGACCATCAGCTGGCCCAGCACTGTACCGACGTAGTAGATCATCATATAGGCAGCCAGCAGGCGGCCGCGGTTGCGGGAGGTGCCGCTGCACATCAGGCCGCTCTCAACCACCACCCAGATCATTGCACAGCCGACGCCAGCAATGAAACGCCATACCATCCAGCTCCAGAAACCCACCATCAGCCCCATCCCGACACAGCCAGCGGCAAAAAGCAGCGAGGCGATGTAGTAGCTGCGGTTAAAACCGAAGCGTTTGATCAGGCGGCCGCAGAGCAGCGTGCCCAGCAGGTTACCGGTAAAAAAGGCGGAGCCAACCATACCTACCTGCCATGTTGGCAAGTTTTCATGGGCGAGCCAAAGCGGCACGAGCGTATTTAGCGTCGCGATCGACAGGGTCAACAACAACAGGCCACAGAGCAGCAGAAGCACTGGGCGGGTATAGATAGGCATGGATATAAACCGTGAGGAAGTTCTGATTTCGAGCGCATCATGCCACCGGCAAAAACATTGTCAATCGGCCTGAATGGCCGCCTTACGCCCTTTTTTAACGATCGATTTGAAATACTGATTATCAAAGGTAAAACGCAGCGGGATATTATCGTTAAATATATGATAATATTATAGATAATGAAATATCCCGCACCTGCGTTTAGTAGAAAAATTTCATGGTAGAAGCCGCCACTTTTTTGCGGCTTCCTCAGCTTCAGCCAGCAACCGCCATACCCACGGTCATATGCAGACCATAAAATACGCCGCGACCGATTAGCTCACCCACCAGCAGCAGCATGAATGCCATTGAGAGCAGCGGCACCGTAGGCACTTTTCCTGCCACCTGCGGCACAATCCAGCAGCTTAGCGCCACCGCCAGCACGACGGTACGCCAGGCCATCAGAGCGCCGTAGTCAGGTATCAGAGCGGACGCCTGCTGCACGGCGCTATGGATCGTTGCCAGCTCCGCACCCTGCATCATGGCCACGATAGCGCTGGCAACCAGAGCCAGTACAGACACCGCTGGCAGCAGGCGCATCGCCCAGCCATGAATACCGGCAGTACGCAGAAGCAGGTAGCCCAATAGCGGCCCTCCTGTCAGCAAGGTCAGGAAGAAGCTCAGCGGGGTCCAGATGCTGTACCAGGTGGGCACCGTATCAATACTGTTATAAACGCGCACCATCATCCAGACGAACATTACGCCCAGTATCATCGTGACCACTAGCCAGACATTACGTAATCCTGAAGGCAGCTTACGTACTACCGCCAGCAGCCAGCCAATCCCGCCAAAGGCAAAGAAGATCGACCCGCTGGCAATCTCATTGCTTAAGGGGGACGCGCCTACCCGGTTAAGCGAGTTAAAAGCGCGCATCGGCGAGCCCAGATGCAGCATAGAAGCGATAAAACCAATTCCCATCAGCACCCACAGGCCCAGCATGCCGACGATAATCCGCTGCTGCGACTCAGGGGATAGCACCCCTTTTAGCAAGGCAAAGGCCAGAACGATAAAACCCCCGACCACGCACTGCCCGAAAACCGTAAAGATCATTAACGGCCATTCATGCCACCCGCTTCCCATCTCACACCTCCTCCGGATTTGCCAGATAGCCCGTGGTATCGCCAATCGGGCGGCAGTTGGCATTGGGTTTAATAACGATGCTGGGTTTCGTGAAATGCGCGCCTGGCAATGGGGCAACGGCGGCCAGCTCACCGTGCTTTTTACGCAGCGTCTCGATAGGTCCGAAATCCAGCGCACGCAGTGGGCAGGATTCAACGCAGATCGGCTTCTCCCCCTGCGTAACGCGCTCGTAGCAGCCATCGCATTTGGTCATATGGCCCTTACTGGCATTGTACTGCGGTGCGCCATAGGGACAGGCCATATGGCAGTAACGGCAGCCGATGCAGACCTCTTCGTTGACCACGACAAAACCATCTTCACGCTTATGCATCGCCCCGCTTGGACACACCTTGGTACAGGCAGGATCTTCGCAGTGGTTGCACGAAATGGACAAATAGTAGGCGAAGACATTCTGGTGCCAGACGCCATTATCTTCCTGCCAATCGCCCCCTGCGTACTCATAGATACGGCGGAAGCTCACCTCCGGCGTCAAATCTTTATAGTCTTTACAGGCCAGCTCACAGGTTTTGCACCCGGTGCAGCGGCTGGAATCAATAAAAAATCCATACTGGGTTGCCATCGGTTACTCCTTAAACCTTTTCCACCTGAACGAGGTTGGTATGGGAGGGATTTCCCTTAGCAAGCGGAGAGGGACGCTGGGTAGTCAGCACATTAATGCATCCGCCCCGATCCACGCCTTTGCCATCCGGGTCGTACCAGGCCCCCTCACCTAACGCAACGACGCCGGGCATCATTCGCGGCGTCACCTTCGCCTCAATATGCACCTCGCCGCGCCCGTTAAAGATGCGCACCTTGTCTCCGTTGCTAATTTGTCGTTTTTGCGCATCGATGGGGTTGATCCACATCTCCTGGCGACAGGCGGCCTTCAACACATCAACGTCGCCGTAGGTAGAGTGAACGCGGGATTTATAGTGAAAGCCGGTGAGCTGGAGCGGATATTTTTCTATTAACGGATCGTCATAGCTTTCAAACCCTGGGGTAAAGATGGGCAGCGGATCGATAACGTCTCCATCCGTCAAATCCCATGTTGCTGCTATCTCTGCTAAGGCCTCGGAGTAGATCTCAATTTTACCGGAGGGAGTAGAGAGCGGATTGGCCTGCGGATCTTCCCGAAACGCCCGGTAGGCGACGTGATGCCCGTCAGGATCGCGTTTTTTAAAGATCCCCTGCTGGCGAAACGCCTCGAAGGTTGGCAGTTCAGGTATGGCTTTTCGCGACGCTTCATAGAGGTAACGCAGCCACCCCTCCTGCGTGCGCCCCTCGGTAAACTGCTGTTCTACGCCCATCCGTTTTGCCAGCTGCGAGGTCATCTCATAGATTGTCTTGCACTCAAAGCGCGGCTTGACCGCCTGCTCGGTGAAGATGACGTAGGACATGTTGCCGCAGGAGGCATCCAGCGCGAAGTCCATCTGCTCCGATGCAGTACAGTCCGGCAGCAAAATATCGGCATATTTTGCTGAAGAGGTCATATGGCAGTCGATAACCACGATCATCTCGCACTTTTTATCATCCTGTAGGATCTGATGGGTGCGGTTAATGTCTGAATGCTGGTTAACCAGGCAGTTACCTGCATAGTTCCAGATCATTTTGATAGGAACGTCAAGCTTCTCCTTTCCACGTACCCCGTCGCGCAGGGCGGTCATCTCCGGCCCGCGTTCTATGGCATCCGTCCACATGAACATGGAGATACTGGTCGCGACCGGGTTCTCCAGGGTCGGCATACGCTCAAAGGGGAGCTCATAGGAGCCTTCACGCGCCCCGCTGTTGCCGCCGTGAATGCCGACGTTGCCGGTGAGAATGGCCAGCATTGAGATAGCTCGGGTCGTTATTTCACCATTAGCGCGACGCTGCGGCCCCCAGCCCTGGCTGATGTAGGCGGGTTTAGCGCTGGCAATTTCACGGGCTAGCTTGATGATACGATCGGCGGGAATACCGGTGATCTGCGCGGCCCACGCGGGCGTTTTCGCGACCCCGTCCCTTCCCTGGCCGAGAATATAGGCTTTATAGTGACCGTTTTTTGGCGCGCTGGCGGGAAGGGTTTTTTCATCGTAGCCGATGCAGTACCGATCGAGAAATGGCTGATCGACCAGATTTTCAGTGATCAACACCCATGCCAGGCCGTTGACCAGCGCAGCATCCGTCCCTGGCTTAATAGGGATCCACTCATCCTCACGTCCCGCACCGGTATCGGTATAGCGTGGATCGATGATGATCATGCGTGCGTTTGACTTCTCGCGGGCCTGCTCAAGATAGTAGGTTACACCGCCGCCGCTCATCCGCGTTTCGCCTGGATTATTGCCAAACAACACCACCAGCTTGCTGTTTTCAATATCTGACGGGCTATTGCCATCGGCCCAGCCGCCGTAGGTGTAGTTCAGGCCCGCCGCAATTTGCGCCGAGGAGTAGTCTCCGTAATGATTCAGGTAGCCGCCACAGCAGTTCATCAGGCGTGCAATCAGTGTCTTTCCCGGCGGCCATGAGCGCGTCATGGTACCGCCGAGGGTGCCTGTGCCGTAGTTCAGGTAGATAGATTCATTGCCGTAATCTTTAATAAGGCGTTTCATATTGTCGGCGACGATGTCGAAGGCTTCATCCCAGCTGATGCGTTCGAACTTGCCCTCGCCGCGCAGGCCGACGCGCTTCATCGGGTACTTCAGGCGATCCGGGTTATAGACGCGGCGGCGCATAGAGCGACCGCGCAGGCAGGCGCGTACCTGGTGAAACCCTTCATAGTTGTCGTCACCGGTATTATCGGTCTCAACATATTTGATCACGCCGTCGACAACGTGCATACGCAGCGGGCAGCGGCTGCCGCAGTTGACGGTACAGGCGCTCCAGATAATTTTTTCACGGCTCGGGCTGAGGCTTTCAGCGGCATTCGCTATGCGGGTAAAAGGCGCGGTAAATGTAGTGCTGGCAAGGGCCAGCCCGCCCAATGCCGTGGTTTTGACTAAACTGCGTCGGCTTACCTCTGCTGCCAGTACTGCATCGGAGATCTTCTTTTTCATAGGGACTCACTTTGCTGCCTGTAGTAAATAAAAAGCAAACTGCCGTTATGTAGTTTTTTATAGAGAGAATTTTGGTGATGTCAGTAGCAAACTCTGACCTTCATACGAAGGCAGTATTACCCCGAAAGAGGTATGAATTGTTGTTTGATGTCAAAAATGCATAAAAAAAGCGCCCGTAGGCGCTTTTTTAGGAGGGGGTGTGGCGTGAATTAGCCGATGTACTCCAGACCTTTCATGTACGGACGCAGCACCGCAGGGATCTCGATGCGACCGTCGGCCTGCTGGTAGTTCTCCAGCACCGCCACCAGCGTACGCCCTACTGCCAGACCAGAGCCGTTCAGGGTATGCACCAGACGGGTTTTCTTGTCGGCTTTGCTACGGCAGCGAGCCTGCATGCGGCGCGCCTGGAAATCCCACATGTTGGAGCAGGAGGAGATCTCACGGTAGGTATCCTGCGCCGGCAGCCACACTTCCAGGTCGTAGGTTTTGCGCGCGCCAAAGCCCATATCGCCGCTGCACAGCAGCACTTTACGGTACGGCAGGCCTAACAGCTGCAGCACCTTTTCAGCGTGGCCGGTCATCTCTTCCAGCGCGTCCATAGAGTCTTCCGGACGCACGATCTGCACCATCTCAACTTTATCAAACTGGTGCATACGGATCAGGCCGCGGGTGTCACGTCCATAAGAGCCCGCTTCAGAGCGGAAGCACGGCGTATGGGCCGTCATCTTCAACGGCAGCGCCTCTTCTTCGAGGATCTCGTCACGCACCAGATTGGTCAGCGGCACTTCCGCCGTCGGGATCAGCGAGTAGTTGCTGCTCTCTGCCTCTTCGTCCAGAGGGCGCGTATGGAAGAGATCGCCACCGAATTTAGGCAGCTGGCCGGTGCCGTACAGCGTGTCCTGGTTGACCAGGTACGGCACGTAGTTCTCGATATAGCCGTGCTGTTCGGTATGCAGATCGATCATAAACTGGCTCAGGGCGCGGTGCAGGCGGGCGATCTGCCCCTGCATCACCACAAAGCGGGAGCCGGTCAGCTTAACCGCCGCGGCAAAGTCGAGGCCTTTAGCCATTTCGCCCAGCGTGACGTGATCGCGGACTTCAAAATCAAACTTACGTGGCTCGCCCCAGCGGCTCACCTCCACGTTTTCGCTGTCGTCTTTACCCAGCGGCACACAGTCGTCCGGCAGGTTAGGCAGGGTCAGCGCGATGTCACGGATCTCCGCCAGCAGCGTCTCAAGCTCGGCTTTGGCTGCATCCAGCTCTTCGCCCAGCTTGTTCACTTCCAGACGTAACGGCTCAATGTCTTCCCCACGCGCTTTCGCCTGGCCAATGGATTTCGATCGCGAGTTACGCTCCGCCTGCAGGTTTTCAGTGTTGACCTGCAAAACTTTACGACGCTCTTCAAGAGCGCGCAGTTTATCTACATCCAGCTTAAAGCCCCGGCGTGCCAGTTTTTCTGCGACTGCGTCTGGCTCGGTACGCAGCAGATTGGGATCGAGCATGCTTATCCTGTGCTTATCGAATTGATATTAGAGGGAGTGGCCGCAGACGCAGCCACAAGAATTCACAGGTAACCTTACCGCAACGCCTCAATTAGCGATAGCGTTTTGTGGGGCTTTTATTGTCCTGATCGGCCAGCCAGGCGAGCTTTTCGCCAATCTTGCCCTCAAGACCTCTGCTGGTGGGATGATAATAGCGCGTTTGTGCTATTTCAGGGGGGAAGTACTCCTCGCCCGCCGCATAGGCGTTAGGCTCGTCGTGGGCATAGCGATACTGCTGACCGTAGCCCATCTCCTTCATCAGCTTGGTTGGCGCATTACGCAGATGATCCGGCACGTCATAGTCCGGCTTGTCACGCGCGTCGGCCATCGCCGCTTTAAAGGCGGTATAGACGGCGTTGCTTTTTGGCGCACAGGCAAGGTAGACAATCGCCTGAGCAATGGCGCGCTCCCCCTCTGCGGGCCCAACGCGGGTAAAGCAGTCCCAGGCCGAAAGCGCCACCTGCATCGCGCGAGGATCGGCGTTGCCTACGTCTTCAGAGGCGATCGCCAGACAGCGGCGCGCGACATACAGCGGGTCGCCCCCGGCAGTAATGATCCGCGCATACCAGTAGAGCGCCGCATCCGGCGAGCTGCCGCGTACGGATTTGTGCAGAGCCGAGATGAGGTCGTAAAAGCGATCGCCTTTGTTATCGAAACGCGCGCTGCGCTCCCCGGCGATTTCGGTGAGCAGCTCTGGCTTAAGCACCCGCTTGCCGCTCTCGTCGACCTCGGCCATGTCGGCCATCATCTCCAGCGTGTTGAGCGCGCGCCGGGCATCGCCATTGACCAGCTGGGCGATGGCCAGCCGGGTCTCGTCCGGCAGGACGATATTCTGTCCGCCGTAGCCGCGCGTTTTGTCGCTGATGGCCTGATCCAGCACCTGCTCGATATCCTCAACGGAGAGGGATTTCAGCAGATAGACGCGGGCGCGGGAGAGCAGCGCCGAGTTCAGCTCGAACGATGGGTTTTCGGTGGTGGCCCCGATGAAGGTGATCGTGCCGTCTTCAATATGCGGCAGGAAAGCATCCTGCTGGCTTTTGTTAAAGCGATGGACCTCATCCACAAACAGAATGGTGCGGCGACCGGCATTGCGGCGCTGGCGGGCACGCTCGATGGCCTCGCGGATCTCTTTCACGCCGGAGGTCACCGCCGAGATGCGTTCAACATCGGCGTTAGCGTAATGAGCGATGACTTCAGCAAGGGTCGTCTTGCCGGTGCCGGGTGGCCCCCAGAGGATCATCGAGTGCAGCTGCCCGGCTTCGATCGCGCGCGGCAGCGGCTTACCCGGTGCCAGCAGATGCTGCTGGCCGATGTACTGCGCTAAGTTTTCTGGCCGCATACGGGCGGCCAGAGGTTGAAACGCGTTGTCTGAAAAATCGAGCGACAGATTGCTCACTCAGGCCTCTACTTGCGTTGATCGTCCACCGTTACGCCCTGCGGCGGGGTAAAGGTAAATTTAGAGGGATCAACAGCGCCATTCTGCTGAGACTGCAGCTGATATGTACTGCGCTGATCGTCCTGCTCAACGGCGCTGAACTGGTTAATGGTGCCGTTCTGACTCACGTTAATGGTGAACTGCTTCAGGTTACCATTTTTGCTTTTCGGCGTGAGCACGAAGTCGTTACCGGTTTGCTTAATATTATACTGCTGCCAGTCGCTGGTCTGGTTACGGGCAATCAGCATGAACGGCGTATTGCTGGTCGCCGAGCTGAGATTGGTCGCCGTTGCCTGCTCAACGAACGGGTTGTAGAACCACAGGGTTTTGCCGTCGGAGACCAGGATGCTTTCATCCGGCTGCGTCATGTGCCAGTTGAACAGGTTCGGACGCTTAACCCATAAATCCCCCTGACCTTCCTGCACTGCCGCGCCGCTGCCGTCGGTCACTTTTTGCGTGAAGCTGGCGTGGAAGCTGCTCACTTTATCGAGGCGGCTTTTCAGATCGCTGGCGGCATCAGCCCAGACGCTGCTCGCTACCAGTGAAGAGAGTAATGCACAGGTCATTGCGATTTTTTTCATTGTTATTCCTTTTGCTACGTCTGTTACGTCGCTCCCGATCCGGGAGAACCTCTGACACTCATTGCAGGCTAAACCGGCAAAGAGTGAAAGAGGAAAAAGCTGATTTTTGACGAATTTACCCAAATTTGCACTTGGACGCGCTACTCGAACGGCGGCGGAGCCAGCACCTCACGGTTGCCGTTGTGGCCCGCCTCGCTGACGATGCCCTGAGCTTCCATCTGCTCGATGATACGCGCCGCGCGGTTGTAGCCGATGCGGAACTGACGCTGAACGCCGGAGATCGAGGCCTTACGCTTCTCGGTAACGAAGTTGACCGCCTGGTCGAACAGCGGATCCAGCTCTTCACCGGACTCCAGCCCACCGCCGCCACCTTCGCTTTCGCTGTCGGAGGTGATCCCATCGACATACTGCGGGCGACCGCGCGCTTTCCAATCCTGCACCACGGCATGAACCTCTTCATCACGGACAAAGGCACCGTGCACGCGTACGGGCGCTGAGGAGGAGTTAGGCCCGGAGTAGAGCATATCCCCCATGCCCAGCAGCGACTCGGCGCCGCCCTGATCGAGAATGGTGCGGGAGTCGATTTTGCTCGATACGGTGAAGGCGATACGCGTCGGGATGTTGGCCTTGATCAGGCCGGTGATGACATCTACCGACGGACGCTGGGTAGCCAGCACCAGGTGGATACCGGCAGCACGCGCCTTCTGCGCCAGACGGGCAATAAGCTCTTCGACCTTTTTACCTACCGTCATCATCAGGTCAGCAAATTCGTCTACCAGCACCACGATATACGGCAGCTTCTCCAGAACCGGATGGGTGGCGTCCATGCTGTCGCCCGGCTTCCAGTAGGGATCCGGAATTGGGCGGCCCATACGTGCGGCTTCAGCGATCTTCTCGTTGTAGCCCGCAAGGTTACGCACGCCGAGCGCGGACATTAGCTTGTAACGACGCTCCATCTCGTTGACGCTCCAGCGCAGGGCGTTGGCAGCGTCCTTCATGTCGGTCACCACCTCGGTCAACAGATGTGGAATGCCCTCATAGACCGATAGCTCCAGCATTTTCGGGTCGATCATGATGAATCTCACGTCTTCCGGCCGTGCTTTATAGAGCATGCTGAGGATCATGGCGTTGACCCCCACCGATTTACCCGATCCGGTAGTACCGGCAACCAGCAGGTGCGGCATTTTAGCCAGATCGGCAATAATCGGATCGCCCGCGATATCTTTCCCCAGCACCACGGTTAACGGCGACGGGCTTTCGCGGAACTTGGCGCAGTCCAGCACCTCACGCAGGTAGACGGTCTGGCGCTTTTTATTCGGCAGCTCAAGTCCCACGTAAGGCTTACCGGGGATCACCTCCACCACGCGGACGGCCACCGTTGACAGAGAACGGGCCAGATCGCGGGAGAGGTTAGAGATACGCGCCGCTTTCACGCCCGGCGCAAGATTAAGCTCAAAGCGGGTGATCACCGGACCTGGAGAGTAGTTCACCACGTCAGCCTTAATGCGGAAGTCGTTCAGACGAGCCTCAACCAGGCGCGCCATCTGCTCAAGGGCAAAGGTGTCTACCGGCTCCACTTCCGACGGCGGCTGGGTTAACAGATCCAGCGACGGCAGCGGCGTTGTCGGCCGCTGTGCTGGACGGCTGTCGCCGTTGCGCATCAGCAGCGGATGGATCAGGCTCTCCTGCACAGCGGGCTGCGGCGCGACGGGCGCGGCGGCGGGCTGATACTGCTGCTGTGGCTGCACCGGCGCAGCAGGCTGCTGGTGGTGCTGTTGCTGTACCGGTGCAGGCGAGGCGGGCTGCTGGTAGTGCTGCTGCACCGGCGCGGGCGCGGCGGGCTGCTGATAGTGCTGCTGTGGCTGCTGTACAGGAGCTGACGGTTGAGCAGGCTCTTCCGGCGGTAGCGTAAAGAGCGGCTCGCTCGGGCCGTCGTCCACCAGCGTTTTCATTGGCGAAAACTCAAAGTCGGCCAGCGAGAACGGGTTTGCCGACGGCGGCTGCTCTGTTGAATAGCGCTGCTGCTGTGAGGCGGCGAACTGGCGGGCCAGCTCCGCTTCAGCGGCATCGTCTTCCTCGTCCTGCCAAGCGTTATCATGTCCTGTGTCGGTATGGGCTTCGTGCTGATACTCCTCTCCATAGCGCGACTGCTGGGAGGCGGCAAACTGGCGCGCCAGTTCGTCCTGATGCAGCGTATCCGCCTCGTCATCGCTAAACGGCTCAGGCTGCTGACGCTCCGCTTCACGAGCGGCGCGCTCCTCAGCGATACGCTGCGATGGGAGCTTAATACCATAGGAGGCCAGCTCGCGGCGGGTCGGCACGCGTACCCGGTTCGGGCGCGGCAGCTGAGGACCAATGCCCTCTTTAACCTGCGGACGCGGCGCACCGCCGTCGGCCAGGCCGAACGCGGGTGCCGCAGCGGCGGAGGCGGCAACGGTAGTCACGACCGCCGCAGCCTGTTTAACATCAGGTACGGCTGGCGCAAAGGTCGGCTCTACTACCGGCGGCGTCATTGCCGGCGCGGCAGGTGCAGGTGCCACCGGCTCTGGCGCTGCGGGTTCGGGAACCGGCTGGTACCAGGCAGCAAGCTGCTCGCGCTCCCGGGCGCGTCGCTCCTCAACCTCTTCAAAATAGTAGAGCGGCGGACGGGTATGCTTAACCTCTTCCTCTGGCTCCGGCTCTGGCGCTGTTACAGCCGGCTCGGACATAGCAACTAGCGCAGCGGCGGCGGGCTCCTGCTGCCAGACAGGCTCCGGTGACCAGACCGGATCCGGCTGTGGCGCAACGCTGGCAACGTGCATCTCGGGTGGATTCTGCGCCTGCATCGGCGGAACATAGTGCTGCTGCGGCTCAGGAGCGGCAGGCTGCCACTGGGCTTCAGGTAGAGGCTCAGACAGCGTTGCAGCGGTCGGGATCGGGGCCGTCTGGGTCACCGGCGGCGTAGGCATAACCGGCTGAGATGGTGCAACGTGCGCCTGAGCATCGGCGGTCGCCAGCGCGGCGGCGGTAAGCGGTTCAGCCACGCTCGGGCCATTCAGCAGCGGATCGTACTCATCATACTGTTCGCCCTGGGTGGCTCGGTGGCCGGAGAAGAGCACGTCGTTAGGATCGGCAGCGACGCCACGAGCGCTGTACTGCACCTCTTCTTCATCGTCCATGCGACGCCCCGAGAAGAGCGCTTCATCGGTTTTACGGCCGAGCGGGTTGGCAAACTTCTCTGCCACACGCTTACGACGCGCCAGCACGCCACGCATAATGCGGGTACGGCGAGATTCACGCCGTTGCGCAGCGGGCTCCTCGTCGTACTCCTCTTCGTCTTCGTACTCTTCGTCATCGACCCAGGTGTCATCCCGACGGGTACGGTTGCTGGCGAAGGTGAGAATGTTGAGCAGCACGCTGCCGATTTTCTCGGCGATGCTGACCCACGACCAGCCGGTGAACAGCGTGAGTCCAGCAGCCCAGACGCAGAGTAGCGCAATGGTGCCCCCGCTGCTGTGCAGCAGCGGCATCATGGTGGTGCTCAGCAGGCTGCCGATCACCCCGCCAGAGGCAAAGTACCAGATATCGTCGGCGTTGATGGCCGCTAGCCCGCAGGAGGTGAGGATCAGGGCCAGCACGCCAATCAGCCGCAGCGAGACGGCGAAGTAGTCGATATAGTCTTCATTAGCGCGGTGCCGCCAGGCGAACCAGCAGCCGCCCACAATCATCACCGGGATGGTGTAGGCCATGACGCCAAAGATGAAAAATAGCGTATCGGCAAGCCACGCGCCCGGCGCGCCACCCAGATTATGGATAGGCTCATGCCATGCGGTTTGTGACCAGCTGGGATCGGAAGGGTTGAAGCTGAGCAGTGCGACCATCAGCCAGACTGCAAAAAGGGCGACAAGTATCAGTAACGCCTCAAGGAGCCGGCGTCCGCTGCTTAACTTGGTTAATGTGACTTCTTTGTCTTCAGTATATTCCTGGCTCAAGAAAGGCTCTCCAGGTCCTTGATGCTAAAACGGAGAACAGTGTCAGGTTACCCCGACACTGCTGCTGTATGGATTACCAGGAGTGTAATCAAACTGCGTCGATTTTGCACCTGTTCCGTGTTAGCGGGTTTTAATCACCAGACGATTGCTCTGTTTGACCTCTTCCATCACCACGTAGGTACGCGTGTCGTTGACGCCCGGCAGACGCAGCAGGGTTTCACCCAGCAGTTTGCGGTAGGCCGACATATCCGGCACGCGGGTTTTCAACAGGTAGTCGAAATCACCGGAAACCAGATGACACTCTTGAATTTCTTCAAGTTTCTGTACTGCGGCGTTAAATTGCTCAAACACATCCGGCGCGCCGCGATTCAGAGTAATCTCAACAAATACCAGAAGTGATGCATCCAGATAATGCGGGTTCAGCAGCGCTGTATAGCCCTGAATGAAACCCTGTCTTTCCAGTCGGCGCACGCGCTCAAGGCACGGCGTCGGAGAAAGTCCCACTCGCTTTGAAAGCTCGACGTTAGAGATACGCCCATCCTTCTGCAATTCATTCAGAATGTTACGATCGATGCGGTCGAGATCTTTGCCAGGGCGCTTTTTGCTATCTACCATTATTATTGTCTCTCTGTATTCCTTCCCTACTCCTGTCTTGACCCTGTGCACTTCACTGTTCAGAGTCTTTGCCCGTCGCTATACGTTCCGCATTATCATTATTTGCGCGGAGCATAACGGGGCCTGCATTAAGAAGACGGTTGCCAGGCGCAGCCAGTAAGATTGCAAAGAGTGTCTGTCCACGCCCTGTACTATTTCACTGGCCCTGTGAGGGGCATCTTTATGCGTGATGTTGTCCCACGCGCGAAACGCTGCCGTTGTCTTCCTCGAATGTTTTCGCAAATGCGCAGCGGATTGTCAAAGTAAAACATCGTTTTTTAGTACAACATGCCAGATATTCATCATCGACCCTCCCTAAACCTCATGGAATCTTCTTATAACACTACCAATTTCAGTAGATTTTGTTATAGGCACAGCGAGGAAAAGGGTCTACGTTATTGGCCGCGCCTATTGCACATATCGTTAACAAAACTGCCATACCCTTTTTTTACCGCCGTAAATTCCCTACAATCCTGCCCATTGTCTGCCAACAGCAGTCTCTGCCACCAACAATGGGGATCTCATGGGCACAGCTAAACATTCTAAGCTGCTTATTCTTGGTTCTGGACCTGCCGGCTACACCGCTGCGGTCTATGCCGCACGCGCTAACCTTCAGCCGGTACTGATTACCGGTATGGAAAAGGGCGGTCAGCTTACTACCACTACTGAAGTGGAAAACTGGCCGGGCGACCCGCATGACCTGACCGGTCCGCTGCTGATGGAGCGTATGCACGAGCACGCCGCGAAGTTTGAGACCGAAATTCTGTTTGACCACATCAGCAAGGTCGATCTGCAGAACCGTCCGTTCCGCCTGATCGGCGACAGCGGCGAGTACACCTGCGATGCGCTGATCGTGGCGACCGGCGCGTCTGCCCGCTACCTGGGCCTGCCTTCGGAAGAGGCGTTTAAGGGCCGCGGCGTCTCCGCCTGCGCCACCTGCGACGGTTTCTTCTACCGTAACCAGAAAGTGGCGGTCATCGGCGGCGGCAACACGGCGGTTGAGGAAGCGCTCTACCTGGCGAACATCGCCTCTGAGGTGCACCTGATCCACCGTCGCGACACCTTCCGCGCGGAGAAGATCCTGATCAAACGTCTGATGGACAAAGTGGCCAGCGGCAACATCGTCCTGCACACCCATCGTACCCTGGAAGAGGTGACCGGCGACCAGATGGGCGTGAGCGGCCTGCGCCTGCGTGATACGCAGAATGCCGACAACGTCGAGTCGTTAGAGGTTGCGGGACTGTTCGTGGCTATCGGCCACAGCCCGAACACGGCGATTTTTGACGGCCAGCTGGAGCTGGAAAACGGCTACATCAAGGTGCAGTCCGGTATTCATGGCAATGCCACCCAGACCAGCATCCCAGGCGTGTTTGCTGCGGGTGACGTTATGGATCATATCTACCGTCAGGCGATCACCTCCGCGGGCACTGGCTGCATGGCCGCGCTCGATGCAGAGCGCTACCTTGACGGACTGGCTGAACTTTCTAAATAATCTTTACAAGTCAGTAACAAAGGTAAAAAAGGCGACTATAAGTCGCCTTTATTTTTGTCCCGTTGTAACATTGCGCAGCTCAAAAATCTGACAAGCCACCTGCTAAGCGCGCCATGAATAAAACCCGTCAACAAGAATTAACCCGCTGGTTAAAACAGCAAAGTATTTTCTCCCGCCGTTGGCTGCTGGTGTCACGCCTGCTCGGTCTGGCGAGCGGTCTGCTGATTGTCGCCCAGGCCTGGCTGCTGGCGCGCATACTCAACCACCTGATCGTGGAAAATATTCCGCGCGAGGCGCTGCTGCTGCCGTTTGTCCAGCTGGTGCTGGTGTTTGTGCTGCGCGCCTGGGTAGTCTGGCTGCGCGAGCGCGTCGGCTTTCACGCGGGCCTGCACATTCGGTATGAAATTCGCCGCCAGGTGCTTGACCGCCTGCAGCAGGCCGGGCCAGCGTGGATTCAAGGGCGGCCAGCGGGCAGCTGGGCTACGCTGATCCTTGAGCAGATTGACGATATGCACGACTACTACGCCCGTTACCTGCCGCAGATGGCGCTGGCGGTGAGCGTGCCGCTGCTGATCGTGATTGTGATTTTCCCCTTTAACTGGGCCGCCGCGCTGATCCTGCTGGCGACGGCTCCACTGATCCCCACCTTTATGGCGATGGTGGGCATGGGCGCCGCCGATGCTAACCGTCGCAACTTCAAGGCGCTGGCCCGCCTGAGCGGTCACTTTCTCGATCGCCTGCGGGGGATGGAGACGCTGCGCATTTTTGGCCGCGGCGCGGCTGAGACGGACAATATCCGTAAAGCGTCGGAAGATTTTCGCAGCCGTACGATGGACGTGCTACGCCTCGCCTTTCTCTCCTCCGGCGTGCTGGAATTTTTCACCTCGCTCTCTATTGCACTGGTGGCGGTCTACTTTGGCTTCTCCTACCTGGGCGAGCTCAACTTCGGCCACTACGGTACCGGCGTAACGCTGTTCGCCGGCTTCCTGGCCCTGATCCTGGCCCCGGAGTTTTTCCAGCCGCTGCGCGATTTAGGCACCTTCTACCATGCGAAAGCGCAGGCCGTCGGCGCGGCGGATAGCCTGAAAACCTTCCTGGAGACGCCGCTCGCTCACCCAGAGCATGGTGAAGCGGTGCCTGATGACAGCAACGGCATTAGCCTCTGCGCTCGCGATCTCTGGATCACCTCGCCGGAAGGTGCCGTGCTGGCGGGTCCGCTCAACTTTACCCTTGCCGCCGGGCAACGCGTGGTGCTGGTGGGTCAGAGCGGCTCAGGTAAAAGCTCGCTGATTAATACCCTCTCCGGCTTCCTCTCCTACCGGGGTTCGCTGCAGATTAACGGTACCGAGCTGCGCGATCTCAACCCGGAGGCCTGGCGTCAGCGCCTGAGCTGGGTGGGACAAAACCCGCAGCTTCCGGCAGCCACGCTGCGTGAAAACGTGCTGCTGGCGCGTCCCGATGCCAGCGAAGCGGAGCTAAATGCCGCGCTGGACAGCGCCTGGGTCAGTGAGTTTCTGCCGCTGCTGCCGCAGGGTATCGATACGCCCGTAGGCGACCAGGCCGCACGGCTCTCCGTTGGCCAGGCCCAGCGGGTGGCGGTGGCGCGTGCCCTGCTCAACCCTTGCCAGCTGCTGCTGCTGGATGAACCTGCCGCCAGCCTCGACGCCCACAGCGAACAGCGCGTGATGCAGGCGTTGAACGCCGCCTCCCTACGCCAGACCACGCTGATGGTTACCCACCAGTTGGAAGGGCTTGCAGACTGGGACGCCGTCTGGGTGATGCAGAGTGGATCTATCGTCGAACAGGGAACGTATACCGAGCTTTCCGCCGCCAACGGGGCCTTTGCCGCCCTGCTCGCTCATCGTCAGGAGGAGATTTAAATGCGTGCGCTTATCCCTTTTCTTGCCCTCTACAAGCGCCATTTCTGGCTGCTGACGCTGGGCGTCGTACTGGCGATCGTCACCCTGCTGGCGAGCATTGGTCTGATCACGCTCTCGGGCTGGTTCCTCTCCGCCTCGGCGGTGGTGGGCGTGAGCGGGCTATACAGTTTTAACTACATGCTACCCGCCGCCGGGGTGCGCGGGGCAGCGATTACCCGTACGGCGGGACGCTACTTTGAACGGCTGGTTAGCCATGACGCCACCTTCCGGGTGCTGCAGCATCTGCGCGTCTCGACCTTCAGCAAGCTGCTGCCCCTCTCCCCCGCCGGGCTGGCGCGCTTTCGTCAGGGAGAGCTGCTTAACCGCATCGTGGCGGACGTTGATACCCTGGATCACCTCTACCTGCGGGTGATCTCCCCGCTGGTGGGGGCGCTGATCACTATCGTGGTGGTCACCATCGGCCTGAGCATTCTCGATGTCACGCTGGCGTTAACTCTTGGCGGCATTATGCTGCTAACGCTGTTGCTGCTCCCTCCTCTGTTCTATCGCGCCGGTAAGCCCACCGGTGAGAAGCTCACCACCCTGCGCGGTGAGTATCGCCAGCAGGTCACCAGCTGGCTTCAGGGCCAGGCGGAGCTGACGATCTTCGGCGCAAGCGAGCGCTACCGTGCGCAGATGGAGAACACCGAGCTGAGCTGGCACGATGCGCAGCGCCGTCAGTCTGAGCTTACCGCGCTGTCGCAGGCGGTAATGCTGCTGATCAACGCGGTTGCCGTGCTCGCCATGCTGTGGCTTGCGGCGGGTGGCGTGGGTAGCGATACCCAGCCGGGGGCACTGATCGCCCTGTTTGTTTTCTGTGCGCTGGCCGCCTTTGAGGCGCTGGCACCGGTGACGGGGGCCTTCCAGCATCTGGGCCAGGTCATCGCCTCGGCGGTGCGGATCACGCAAATTACCCAGTATCCGCCCGAGGTGCGCTTTAACGACAATCAGACGCCACCGCCTGCGCAGGCGGCGCTGACCCTCGACAACGTCAGCTTTAGCTATCCCCAGCAGCCGCAGAAGGCGCTGGACGGCATCTCACTACAGATTACTGCCGGCGAGCACGTTGCTATTCTGGGCCGCACCGGCTGCGGCAAATCTACCCTTTTGCAGCTGCTGACCCGCGCCTGGGATCCTGCTGCGGGGGAGATCGCCATTAACGGCGAGCCGCTTGCCTCCCTGAGCGAGCCAGCCCTGCGGGCAACGATTAGCGTTGTGCCCCAGCGGGTGCATCTGTTTAGCGCCACCCTGCGCGACAACCTGCTGCTGGCCTCGCCGACGGCGACGGATGACACCCTGGCGGCGGTACTCACGCAGGTGGGGCTGGAGAAGCTGCTTGATGAGGGCGGGCTGAACAGCTGGCTGGGTGAAGGCGGTCGTCAGCTCTCCGGCGGCGAGCTGCGGCGGCTGGCGGTGGCGCGGGCGCTGCTGCATGATGCCCCACTGCTGCTGCTGGACGAGCCTACGGAAGGGCTGGATGCGACGACCGAGAGCCAAATCCTTGATTTACTTGAACGTGTTACCCAGGGCAAAACCGTGCTGATGGTCACCCACCGCCTGCGTGGATTATCACGCTTCGATCGCATTATTGTGATGGACAATGGTCAAATAATTGAGCAAGGTAATCACACAGCGTTACTGGCCAAACAGGGTCGTTATTACCAGTTTAAGCAACGGCTGTAAAAGAGTGGCCAGGCACGAGGTGCCTGGTTTTATGGATCCCTATTTGTTGCGTTGCGGAGCGTTGTCGCCATGCGCCTGGTTCAGCTATCTCATCACTCTCTTGCTTTTCCCTCCCCTGAGGGAGCGCTGCGTGAACCCAACGGACTGCTGGCGCTGGGAGGCGATCTCAGTCCGGCTCGCCTGCTGATGGCCTATCAGCAGGGCATCTTTCCCTGGTTTTCAACTGGCGATCCGATCCTCTGGTGGTCCCCCGATCCCCGGGCGGTGCTGTGGCCTGACCGCTTTCACGTTAGCCGCAGCTTGAAACGCTTCCATAAAAACTCGCCCTATCGCGTGACGTTAAATCATGATTTTGACCAGGTGATTAAAGGCTGCGCGACCGACCGCTATGAAGGCACCTGGATCACGCCGGCCGTCATGCTGGCCTACCATCGCCTGCACGAGCTGGGCCATGCTCACTCCATTGAAGTTTGGGAGGGAGACGAGCTGGTTGGCGGTATGTACGGCGTCGCCCAGGGGGGGCTGTTCTGCGGCGAATCGATGTTTAGCCGCCGGGTCAACGCCTCTAAGACTGCCTTGCTGGTGTTTTGCGCCGAGTTTTTACGTCAGGGGGGCGAGCTGATCGACTGTCAGGTGTTGAACGAGCATACCGCCTCGCTGGGCGTGGGTGAAATGCCGCGCCGGGAATACCTTCAGCATCTGGAGCGCCTCCGCCATCAGCCGCTCTCCCCGCGTTGCTGGCTGCCGCGTACCTTATTTACGCCAGCCCTATGAATGTTTTCGGCATATTTTCTTTCAGAGTGCTATAATAGCGGCGCAGAGTAGCTTCTGCCTGTTGCCCCGCCGCCGCTTGGGAATAGCTCGAATCAGGTAACGCCCATCGTTTATCTTATCGCTCCCCTTTAGGTTTGCGCTTTTTTGCGCCGCTTCGCTGGCGCGAGGGTAATACGCCAAGGTTACTTTGCTGCGTTTTATCAGCACAAATCTTTACTTAACAGACGAACTTCGGCATTATCTTGCCGGTTCAAAAATTTTGGTAGTGATACCCCCGAGGACTAGATGGCCAAAGAAGACAATATTGAAATGCAGGGTACCGTTCTTGAAACGTTACCTAATACCATGTTTCGCGTAGAACTGGAAAACGGTCACGTGGTAACTGCGCATATCTCCGGTAAAATGCGTAAAAACTATATCCGCATTCTGACGGGCGACAAAGTGACTGTTGAGCTGACCCCGTACGACCTGAGCAAAGGCCGCATTGTCTTCCGTAGTCGCTAATCGCATCGCTGCTGTGCGCTAATCGCACAGATTATGAATAGTAAAAGGCCGGGAATTATCCCGGCCTTTTTTATTGGCGTTATATCCAGTGGCACATGGTTCTTCGTAG
>NZ_DAMBWA010000006.1:0-75547 GCF_032052675.1 Pseudescherichia sp. | reverse complement strand
GGCGCTGCGCTTGCCCGGCCTACGGTTCAGCCTCTGGATATAAAAAGGCCGGGAATTATCCCGGCCTTTTTTATTGGCGTGAATGAGAGATTAATGCGCCGCTTCCGGCTTGTGCTTCTGCGCACCCTGGAAGCCGTAGGTCAGCTCGTTTTTCTCGACGTCCAGCTCCACCGTCACCTGACCACCGTCTACCAGTGAACCGAAGAGCAGCTCGTTGGCCAGCGGTTTTTTCAGGTTGTCCTGGATCACGCGCGCCATTGGACGTGCGCCCATTGCGCGATCGTAACCCTTCTCTGCCAGCCAGTCGCGTGCTTCCTGACTGACCTCCAGCGAAACGCCTTTCTGATCCAGCTGCACCTGAAGCTCGACGATAAACTTATCCACCACCTGATGAATAACCTCGGTAGAGAGGTGATCGAACCAGATAATGTTGTCGAGACGGTTACGGAACTCCGGCGTAAAGATCTTCTTGATCTCTTCCATCGCATCGGTGCTGTTGTCCTGATGGATCAGGCCGATGGATTTACGCTCGGTTTCGCGAACCCCGGCGTTGGTGGTCATCACCAGCACCACGTTACGGAAGTCTGCCTTGCGCCCGTTGTTATCGGTCAGCGTACCGTTATCCATCACCTGCAGCAGCAGGTTAAAGACGTCCGGGTGCGCCTTCTCGATCTCATCGAGCAGCAGTACCGCATGTGGATGCTTGATCACCGCGTCCGTTAACAGCCCGCCCTGATCGAAGCCAACGTATCCCGGAGGCGCGCCAATCAGGCGGCTCACGGTATGACGCTCCATATACTCGGACATATCAAAGCGCAGCAGCTCGATACCCAGCGCTTTGGAGAGCTGAACCGTGACCTCGGTTTTACCGACCCCGGTCGGCCCGGCAAACAGGAACGACCCTACCGGCTTATGATCCTGGCCGAGTCCGGCGCGGCTCATCTTAATGGCTTCGGTTAAGGCCTCAATGGCTTTATCCTGCCCAAAGACCAGCATTTTCAGGCGCTCGCCAAGGCTCTTCAGCGTATCGCGATCGCTCTGGGAAACGCTCTTCTCAGGAATACGCGCGATGCGGGCCACCACCGTTTCGATATCCGCCACGTTGATGGTTTTTTTACGCTTGCTGACCGGCATCAGACGCGCACGCGCCCCGGCCTCGTCAATCACGTCGATAGCCTTATCCGGCAGATGACGGTCATTGATGTATTTCACCGCCAGCTCCACCGCCGCACGCACCGCTTTCGCGGTATAACGCACGTCGTGGTGCGCTTCATACTTCGGCTTCAGGCCGTTGATAATCTGTACCGTCTCTTCCACAGACGGTTCGGTGATATCAATTTTCTGGAAGCGACGCGCCAGCGCACGATCCTTCTCAAAGATGTTGCTGAACTCTTGATAGGTCGTAGATCCCATTACGCGGATCTTGCCGCTGGAGAGCAGCGGTTTAATCAAGTTTGCAGCATCGACCTGGCCGCCTGAGGCAGCACCGGCACCGATAATGGTGTGGATCTCATCGATAAACAGGATGCTGTTGCTATCCTGTTCGAGCTGTTTCAGCAGCGCCTTGAAACGTTTCTCAAAGTCACCGCGGTACTTGGTGCCCGCCAGCAGCGAGCCAATGTCCAGCGAGTAGATAGTGCAGTCGGCCATCACTTCTGGCACGTCACCCTGCACGATACGCCAGGCCAGACCTTCCGCAATCGCCGTTTTACCGACGCCGGACTCCCCCACCAGCAGCGGGTTGTTTTTACGGCGACGACACAGTACCTGGATAGCTCGCTCAAGCTCTCTGTCACGGCCGATCAGCGGATCGATACCGCCGACACGAGCAAGCTGATTGAGATTGGTGGTGAAGTTTTCCATACGTTCCTCCCCGCCTGCCTGCTCTTCGTGATTTGCCTGGCTGCCGGGATCGGAAGCCTGATTCGGTTCGTCTTTCCGCGTGCCGTGGGAGATAAAGTTCACCACGTCGAGACGGCTCACCTCATGCTTACGCAGCAGATAGGCAGCCTGAGACTCCTGCTCGCTGAAGATAGCGACCAGTACGTTCGCGCCGGTCACTTCGCTACGGCCGGAGGATTGAACGTGGAATACCGCACGCTGCAATACGCGCTGGAAGCTGAGCGTCGGTTGCGTATCGCGCTCATCTTCGCTGACGGGCAGCACGGGTGTAGTTTGTTCGATGAAGGCTTCGAGTTCCTGACGCAGCGCCACCAGATCGACGGAGCACGCTTCAAGCGCCTCGCGAGCCGATGGGTTGCTGAGCAGAGCCAGCAGCAAGTGCTCTACGGTCATAAACTCATGTCGGTGCTCGCGCGCTCTGGCGAAAGCCATGTTTAAACTGAGTTCCAGTTCCTGGTTGAGCATTGGGCACCCCCTCAATAGTTTGCCTTAATCAGGCGAGTTCCTGCGTACACAACAACGGATGTTCGTTCTCCCGGGCGTACTTGTTCACCATCTCCACCTTGGTCTCTGCTACTTCAGCAGTGAAAATGCCGCAGATGGCTTTCCCGTGATAGTGAACCGTGAGCATCAATTGCGTAGCGCGTTCTACATCATAAGAAAAGAACTTTTGTAGCACGTCAATAACAAATTCCATCGGCGTGTAGTCATCGTTCATTAACATAACTTTATACATAGATGGCGGTTTTAGCGCGTCGCGCAGCTTATCCGCCGCCAATTGGTCAAAATCTAGCCAATTATTAGACTTACCCATCGTTGTTCGCTTTCATCTAAGGTTGCCATTCCCAGCAGAGTGCACCCTGCCGTTGACTTGAGTCTAGATGCATTTTGAATCTACATCAGGATCCAAATAACTAACATCTATCATTGCCATTCGCGAGGCCTGTCACAAACCCAGGCAATAGCGTTAACTGCTTCAAATTTTCGAGTGAATCATCCTGCCGGACGCTGCCAAACGCTTGACGCTAACCCCGATTTATCTAAATTGTACAGGCGAGAGTTGGCGAGGTTTTGAACAAACCCAGACTCTGCCACCGGTTCATTCCATCTTACTCAAAGAAGATTAACGAAGGATGTCGAAGCATGGAAACGGGTACTGTTAAATGGTTCAACAACGCTAAAGGGTTCGGTTTTATCTGCCCTGAGGGCGGCGGCGAAGATATTTTCGCCCACTACTCTACCATCCAGATGGAGGGTTACAGAACGCTCAAGGCAGGGCAAACCGTCCAGTTTGATGTACACCAGGGGCCGAAAGGCAATCATGCCAGCGTCATCGTGCCCGTTGAAACGGTGGCGTTCGTCGAGGCCGTTGCCTGACGCCGCTTAGCTTAATTGTGTACATCCCGCACCCAAAATGCCAGCCACACGCTGGCATTTTTATCACCCTACTCCCGCGCCAGCGCCTCGACCGGATCGAGTCGGGCAGCGTTACGCGCCGGCAGCCAGCCAAACAGCACCCCGGTAAAGGTTGAGCAGACAAATGCCGTTACCAGCGCTACTGGGGAGAAACCGATCTCCCAGCCGGGTAAAAAGAGCTGAAGCGTAAAAGCAATCAGCATCGACAGACAGACGCCCAGCGCGCCCCCCACCAGGCAGACTAGCACCGCCTCGATCAAAAACTGTGACAGCACGTCGCTTTTACGCGCCCCGACCGCCATGCGGATGCCAATCTCCCGGGTGCGCTCGGTGACCGAAACCAGCATGATATTCATCACGCCAATGCCGCCCACCAGCAGGGAGATCACCGCCACCAGCGTCAGGAACAGCTGTAGAGTACGTGTGGTCTTTTCTGCGGTTTTCAAGATCCCATCCATGTTCCAGGTGAAGAAATCTTTTTTTCCGTGGCGCAGAGTAAGCAGCCGGGTCAGCTGAAGTTCAGCCCGTTCGCTGCTGTAGCCTTCGTTCACCCGCACGGTGATGGAGTTAAGCCACGACTGGCCCATGATGCGTCCGGACATGGTGGTATAGGGCAGCCAGACGCGCAGGATCTTGCTGCTGCCGAACATGCTCTGCTTCTCCTGGGCTACGCCGATCACCGTCGCAGGCATATTGCCCACCAGCACAATTTCACCCACCACTTTAGCCTTATTCGGGAAGAGCTGACGCCGGGTGTTCTCATCCAGGATCACCACCTGGGCGCGGCCGGTAAGCTGCTGATCGTTAAAGGTCGTCCCCTCGCTAAAGGTCATGCCGTAGACGTTGAAATACTGTCCGCTGACGCCGTTCGCGCTGGCGGCCACGTCGGTGCCGCCGTAGCGCAGGCGCAGGTTCTGGGATACCGCCGGGGTGGCCGAACGAACCCAGGGCTGCTTCTGAATAGCAATCAGATCGTCATATTTTAGTGCCTGCTGGTACTGCGGATCGTCATCGCCGAAATCTTTCCCCGGATAGACGTCAATGGTGTTAGTGCCAATGGAACGAATATCCGCCAGCACCAGCTGCTTAGCAGCATCGCCTACCACCACAATCGACACCACCGAGGCGATGCCGATGATGATGCCCAGCATGGTCAGTAAGGTGCGCATCTTATTGGCCGCCATCGCCCGCCACGCCATCGTCAGCGCCTCACGAAAACCGCTGCTGAACTGTCGCCAGCCGTTATCTGGCTGTACGCTGGGCTGCTGGCGAACGGTTCCCGGCTTCAGGGCAGGCGGCGGGTTACGAATAATCTCCCCGTCACGGATCTCAACGATCCGCTCGGCCTGGGCCGCTACCTGCGGATCGTGGGTAACGATAATCACCGTGTGGCCCGCATCGCGCAGCTGGTGGAGGATCGCCATCACCTCTTCCCCCGAATGGCTATCCAGCGCCCCGGTTGGCTCATCGGCGAGGATCACCTGTCCGCCGTTCATTAGCGCCCGGGCGATACTGACGCGCTGCTGCTGGCCGCCAGAGAGCTGTGAGGGCTGGTAGCTCTCACGCTCCGCCAGTCCGAGGCGTTGCAGCAGCTCATGGGCGCGCGCCAGCCGGGCTTTGCGCTCGGTACCGGCATAAACCGCAGGCACCTCCACGTTCTGCGCCGCCGTCAGGTGCGAGAGCAGATGATAGCGCTGAAAGATAAAGCCGAAATGCTCCCGGCGCAGGCGAGCCAGCGCGTCACCGTCCAGCGTGGCGACATCTACTCCCGCCACCCGGTAGCTGCCGCTGGTGGGTTTATCCAGACAGCCAAGGATATTCATCAGGGTCGATTTACCGGATCCGGATGCACCCACGATGGCAACCATTTCGCCAGCGGCGATATCCAGGGTGACGCCTTTCAGCACCTCAACCATACCGTCGCCAGAGGGGTAGCTGCGGCGGATATCCCGCAGCTCAAGCAGTGCCGTCATGGCGTGGCTCCGGCGTTATCCTGGCCAATAACGACCTCATCGCCCTCCTCCAGGCCTTTTACTACCTCAACGTCGGTGTCGTTGCGTGCGCCGAGCGTCACCTCCCGCTCACGGGTTTCACCGTTGCGCAGCAGCGTGACCTTGTAACGGTTGTCGCCAATGGGTTCACCCAGCGCCGCCAGCGGAATGGTCAGCACGTTTTTCACCGTCGAGAGCTGAATATGCACCTGCGCCGTCATCTCCAGACGCAGCACCCCCTGCGGGTTCGGCACCTCAAAACGCGCATAGTAGAAGATGGCGTCGTTCACCTTCTCCGGCGTCGGCAGAATATCCTTCAGCACCCCTTCGTAGCGCGTCAGCGGATCCCCCAGCACGGTAAACCACGCTTTCTGCCCCGGCTTGAGATGAATAACGTCAGCCTCAGAGACCTGGGCTTTGACCAGCATGGTGCTCATATCCGCCAGGGTAAGAATGTTAGGCGCCTGCTGGGCAGCGATCACCGTCTGACCTTGCAGGGTAGTAATTTGTGTCACCTCTCCCGCCATCGGGGCGATAATGCGCGTGTAGTCAAGGTTGGTTTTCGCCGTATCGAGGGTGGCCTGGTTACGCTTGATCTGCGCCTCGATGGTACCGGTCTGCGCCTCCTTTACCGCCAGCTCGGTGGCGGCGCTGTCAAGATCCTGGCGCGACACCGCCTGGGTCTTCGCCAGCTGCTGCTGACGGGAGAGCGTCACCGCAGCCAGCCGCTTCTCCGCCTCCGCCTGTCGGCGCTGGGCGCGTAGCTCCATCAGCGTCGCTTCTACCTCACGGATCTGGTTTTGCGCCTGCTCGGGATCGATCACCCCCAGCAGCTGATCCTTTTTCACCTTATCGCCGATGTTAACCGACAGCGTCTTCAGCTGCCCGCTCACCTGGGCGCCGACGTCAACCTTACGCAAGGCGTCCAGCTTCCCCGTTGCCAGCACGCTCTGCTGAAGCTCTCCTGGACGCACGATCAGCGTCTGGTACTGCGCGATCGGCGCATTGAGCTGCCGCCATCCCCAGACGGCGATAATCAGCAGGAGTAGCGCCAGCGCGACGTAAATCTTCCTGCGTTTTCCCTTAAGATTCATAAAAATTCCGGATAGTTAACCTGACTACACTGAAACAATTCTATATGAACCGCCAGCCGCTGAAACCCTCTCTTTTTTTGCCTGAACGATTCAGGATTAGTCTGCCCGCCCTCGCGCCAGCCACAGCACGCGAGAGAACATACTGCGCAGCAGCGGCGGCACCGCCTCTACGCCCCGCCGCCCCGCCTCCAGCGCCACCTCAATGGCCAGATCCGGCTTCGAGGAGCGGTGGATCGCTTTAATGATTACCCGCCGCTCGTTCATGCGGATCCCTTCCGGTAGCTCGGCCACACGGTGGTAGACGTCAGCAAAGCCCTGACGGTACATGAAATGCTCCATATCAAGCGCTGGCAGCGTGGTCAGATGCTCCCGCTCCAGACTTTTGTCATTATTAAGCAGGCTGCGCACCGTGGCGGCATACTTCTTCCCCGCCTCGTCGCCATCTACCAGCACATGCCACGCGATGCCCATCCGGCGGGCAAACTTTACCAGCGGCTTCAGGCCGGACTGGGCGAACTCGATCACCTTAATCCCTTCAGCATCGAAGTGGTGGCCGCACTGGCGCGCCAGCTCGCTGATGGTCCAGGTCTCGGTCTCCCCCTCTACCAGCAGCCAGCAGCGGGCAAAGAGCGACGAGGGGCGATTGGCACGAATATGAAAGGCGATGCGGCGGCCATCCTCCGCGCTCAGTCCACCCGGCCCCAGACGCCAGGCCGCTACCCTGGAAGCCTCGCGCACCAGCCGACAGAGATGCTCGACGGGCGTCAGGGAGAGCAGCTCCCCGGAGTTGGTGGTGGTGATGCGCTGGAGCGGCAGCAGATTGAGCAGGTGCCAGGCCACCGAGAGCATGATGGGATGCAGGCGCGTCTCGGGATCCTCAATCAGCAGCAGCGGGCGTGCGTCCCGGTCCAGCTGTACGGTCCCCTTGGCTTTTAGCAGGGTAGCGAACAGGCCCAGCAGGATCACCCGATGGCTGCGGCCACCGGGCCGGTCGATCATGCGGTTGATGATATCGAGATAGCGCCAGCTGCGCTTTTCATCGTGGGAGTGGCGGCGCATCAGCCGTTGACGGGCTTCACCGGTACCCTGCTCGGCAAAATAGTGCTCCAGCAGCTGCACCATCGCCGACAGCCCCTGGCGGATCTGCCCGTCGCTAAGATTTTGCGGACGCGATACCAGATCGTGCGCCAGTACGTCGAGCTGGCGGGCGGTGATATCCACCTCCGGCAGATCCGGCACGCTGCCGTTGCGGATCCGGCGCATAAAGCGGGCGTCGCGCAGACGCAGGACCGGCATCAGCCGAACCAGATGCTGCGCAAGATCGTCGGCCTCCATTAGCGCCAGCGTCTGGCCCTCGGCATCCAGAAAGGTGCGTCGGGTAGTGACATGGCCGTCGTGGGTCTGTTCCCCCTCCAGGCGGTAAAAAATACGCCGGTAGCCATCCGCCCCATCAGCCATGCAGCTCGCCAGCGGACGATAGCGGCGGGCGCGATAGTTACCCGGCTCGGCTTCACAGAAGGTCAAAATAATATGCAGGTGGCGCTCGCGACCCTGAAGATCGCCCGGTGGAAACCAGAAATCGTTACGAGTAAACGTATAAAGCTCCGTTTCCGGTGAGAGCAGCAGGGTGAGCGCATCCAGCAGGCTCGATTTCCCCCACGCGTTTTCTCCTATCAGAACGTTATTATGCTCCAGCATCAGCGACAAACGATTGATGCCGCGAAACCCTACAATCTCTACCCGTTCAAGTCGCATTTCGCCTCCCACAGAGTGATTTTAAATAATTACATAAATTTGCGGGATGCTTAACGATATTCTTCCCCTTGCCACCCCTTTATGGGTAGACGTTTCTTAGCAAAATTGCGCTAAATCAATCTCTCTTCAGATAGCATAAATATCGCTTTAACCGCCTCTCGCCGGGGAATAATCTTAAACATGTATTTCAAATATAACTTTATAGGTGTGACCATGTTTTGTGTGCAATGTGAACAAACTATCCGTACCCCGGCCGGCAACGGCTGCTCCTGGGCCCAGGGTATGTGCGGTAAAACCGCGGAGACCTCTGACCTACAGGACCTCTTGATCGCAGCGCTGCAAGGCTTGTCCGCCTGGGCGCTAAAAGCTCGCGACTACGATCTGATCGATCATGAGATCGATAGCTTTGCCCCTCGCGCCTTCTTCTCTACCCTGACCAACGTGAACTTTGACTCACCGCGTATCGTCGGATATGCCCAGAAAGCCATTGCCAAACGTGAGGCGCTGAAAGCGCTCTGCCTGAGCATCGATCCCACCGCCTCTGTTGATAACTCGATGGCGGGCCTGCAGCTGGTCAGCGACGACCTGGGCGAGCTCCAGCGCCAGGCCGCTCTCTTTACCCCTAATAAAGATAAAGCCGAGATCGGCGACAATATTCTTGGCCTGCGCCTGCTCTGCCTCTACGGCCTGAAAGGTGCGGCGGCCTACATGGAGCACGCCCACGTGCTCGGTCAGTACGACAACGCCATCTACGCCCAGTATCATAAGATCATGGCGTGGCTCGGCACCTGGCCGTCCGATATGAATGCCCTGCTTGAGTGCGCAATGGAGATCGGGCAGATGAACTTCAAGGTGATGAGCATCCTCGACGCCGGGGAGACCAGCGCCTACGGCCATCCGACCCCAACCCAGGTGAACGTGAAAGCGGTCGCCGGGAAGTGCATTCTTATCTCCGGCCACGATCTGAAGGATCTGCATAACCTGCTGCAGCAGACCGAGGGCACCGGCGTGAACGTCTATACCCACGGGGAGATGCTGCCTGCCCACGGCTATCCGGAGCTGCGTAAATACAAACATCTGGTAGGCAACTACGGGAGCGGCTGGCAGAACCAGCAGGTGGAGTTTGCCCGCTTCCCTGGCCCGATCGTGATGACCTCTAACTGCATCATCGATCCGGCGCCGGGTGCCTATGACGATCGTATCTGGACTCGCAGCATCGTCGGCTGGCCGGGCGTTAGCCATCTCGAAGGCGATGATTTTGCGCCGGTGATCGCCCAGGCGCAGCAGATGGCGGGCTTCCCCTACAGCGAAATTGAACACCTGATCACCGTTGGCTTTGGCCGCCAGACTCTGCTCGGCGCGGCCGATACGCTGATTGACCTGGTGAGCCGTGAAAAGCTGCGCCATATCTTCCTGGTGGGCGGCTGCGACGGCGCACGCGGGGAGCGTAGCTACTTTACCGATTTCGCCACCAGCGTGCCGGACGACTGCCTGATCCTGACCCTCGCCTGCGGTAAGTACCGCTTTAACAAGCTCGACTTCGGCAACATCGAAGGGCTGCCACGCCTCGTGGATGCTGGTCAGTGCAACGACGCCTACTCGGCAATCATTCTGGCGGTGACCCTGGCAGAGAAACTGGGCTGCGGGGTGAACGACCTGCCCCTGTCGCTGGTGCTCTCCTGGTTTGAGCAGAAAGCGATTGTGATCCTGCTGACCCTGCTCTCGCTGGGCGTCACCAATATCGTGACTGGCCCAACCGCACCGGGCTTCCTGACCCCGGATCTGCTGGCGGTGCTGAACGAGAAGTTTGGCCTGCGTTCGGTCACCACCGTTGAACAAGATATGCAGCAGCTGCTGAGCGCGTAAGGAGGAGATGATGACGATGCCAACCTCACAGTGTCCGTGGCGGATGCAGGTGCACCACATCCATCAAGAGACGCCGGATGTCTGGACGCTCTCCCTGCTGTGCCACGACTACTATCCGTACCGTGCCGGGCAGTATGCGCTGGTCAGCATCGGCAACGCCGCCGATACCCTGCGCGCCTATACGCTCTCCTCCACGCCGGGAGTAAGCGAGTACATTACGCTGACCGTTCGCCGTCTTGACGACGGAGTCGGATCGCAGTGGCTGACGCGGGAGGTGAAGCGCGGGGATTATATCTGGCTCTCTGACGCGCAGGGGGAGTTTACCTGTGATGATAAGCCCACCGACCGGGTGCTGCTGCTGGCGGCAGGCTGCGGCGTCACGCCGATTATGTCGATGCGCCGCTGGCTGGCGAAACACCGTCCGCAGGCCGACGTGCAGACTATCTTCAGCGTGCGCTCGCCGCAGGACGTCATCTTCGCCGACGAGTGGCGCGACTATCCGGTCACCCTGCTGGCAGAGCAGAACGCCACGTTAGGGTTTATTCCCGGTCGTTTGACCGTCGAGCTGCTGCAGAGCGTGCCGGATCTCGCCTCGCGCACCGTGATGACCTGCGGCCCTGCCCCCTACATGGCGTGGGTGGAAAGTACGGTAAAATCGCTGGGCGTAACGCGCTTCTACAAAGAGCAGTTCTTTGTTCCGGCTGCGGCTGCGGCCAGCAGCGGGCTGAAGATCAGCGCCCTGCAGCTGGCGCGGGAGTTCTACGCGCCGGTCGGCACCACCCTGCTGGAGGCGATGGAGAGCAATAAGGTCCCGGTTAACGTGGCCTGTCGGGCGGGCGTGTGCGGCTGCTGTAAAACGAAGGTGATTTCCGGGGAGTATTCGGTGACCAGCACTATGACGCTGACGGACGCTGAGGTTGCAGAGGGCTACGTGCTGGCCTGCTCCTGCCAGCCGCAGAGTGATTTGGTGTTAGCGTAAGAGAAATGCCCGGCGGCGCTAACGCTTGCCGGGCCTACAAATTACATCGTGCCCATTGTAGACCGGGCAAACGCCGTGCCGCCCGGCGTAGCGGTAGATTACGAATACTTTGGCGCAACGGAGTAGCGTCCGGCCCCTAAAAAGGCCACCGCCAGCGCCGCCATAAAGAAGTAGACCATGCTCTCGATCGCCCAGGCACCGGTTTTATCCAGCTGCCCGGTGATATTTACCCCCACCATCATCCAGGCGACGATCATCGTAAAGGCCAGCACCAGCGCCGCCGGGCGGGTGAAGATGCCAAGAATGATCAGCACCGGTGCCACCACCTCCCCAACCAGCACGCCATAGGCGATAAAGCCAGGCAGCCCCTTCGCTACCAGCATGCCGCTAATGCCGTCCACGCCGTCAATCAGCTTATGCAGGCCGTGAAACAGCATCAGCCCGCCCACCGTCAGACGCAGTAAAAAACGGCCCGCATCTTCATGTGCACACATTCTATTAACCGCATTTAACATTGATTTAACCATTTGAAATGATTCCTGTTTTCATTACCCATAGGCAAAAATCATCTTACGTTTAGTTACCGAAAAGCCCCAGCAAATAAAGGGGCAACGGCGCTTCGTTTTCACTTTTTCATCTAAGCTTGTTACCAACATCACAAAATGGAGATGAGAGGAAGATGAAACAAACCGTCGCCGCCTATATCGCAAAAACACTGGAGCAGGCCGGGGTAAAACGCATCTGGGGCGTTACCGGCGATTCATTGAACGGCCTGAGCGATAGCCTGAACAAGATGGGCACTATCGAATGGATGTCGACTCGTCATGAAGAGGTCGCCGCCTTTGCCGCTGGGGCAGAGGCGCAGCTCACGGGTGAGCTGGCGGTGTGCGCAGGCTCGTGCGGGCCAGGCAACCTGCACCTCATCAACGGCCTCTTTGACTGCCACCGCAACCACGTTCCGGTGGTGGCGATTGCGGCGCATATCCCCTCCAGCGAAATCGGCAGCGGCTACTTCCAGGAGACCCACCCGCAGGAGCTGTTCCGCGAATGCAGCCACTACTGCGAGCTGGTCTCCAGCCCGGAGCAGATCCCGCAGGTGTTAGCTATCGCTATGCGTAAGGCGATCCTCAACCGCGGCGTGTCGGTGATCGTCCTGCCCGGCGACGTGGCGCTGAAGCCCGCGCCGGAGAGCGCCAGCAGCCACTGGTACAGCGCCCCGCGGCCGGTGGTCACCCCTACCGAAACGGAGCTGCAGAAGCTCGCCCAGCTGCTGCGCTACTCCAGCAATATCGCCCTGATGTGCGGCAGCGGCTGTGCCGGCGCGCATGACGAGCTGCTCGCCTTTGCAGAAAAGCTGAAAGCGCCGATTATCCACGCCATGCGCGGCAAGGAGCACGTGGAGTATGACAACCCCTACGACGTCGGCATGACCGGACTGATCGGCTTCTCATCCGGCTTCCATGCCATGATGAACGCCGACACGGTGATATTGCTCGGTACCCAGTTCCCCTACCGGGCCTTCTACCCTACCGATGCCAAAATTATCCAGATCGATATCAACCCGGCCAGCATTGGGGCGCACAGCAAAGTCGATATGGCGCTGGTAGGCGATATCAAAGCGACGCTGGCTGCCCTGCTGCCGCATCTGGAGGAGAAAACCGACCGTCGTTTCCTCGATAAAGCGCTGGAGGACTACCGCGACGCCCGTAAGGGGCTGGATGACCTGGCGAAGCCCAGCAGCAAAGTGATCCACCCGCAGTATCTGGCCCAGCGGATCAGCGACTTTGCCGATGACGACGCTATCTTCACCTGCGACGTGGGGACGCCAACGGTATGGGCCGCACGCTATCTGAAGATGAACGGCAAGCGCCGCCTGCTTGGTTCGTTTAACCACGGCTCAATGGCCAACGCCATGCCGCAGGCGCTGGGGGCGCAGGCGACGCATCCACATCGCCAGGTGGTGGCGATGTGCGGCGACGGTGGCTTCAGCATGCTAATGGGCGATTTTCTCTCGCTGGCGCAGATGAATCTGCCGGTAAAAATCATCGTCTTTAATAACAGCGTGCTGGGCTTTGTGGCGATGGAGATGAAGGCCGGAGGCTACCTGACGGACGGTACCGATCTGCATGAGACCAACTTTGCCCGCATCGCAGAGGCCTGCGGCATTACCGGCATCCGCGTCGAGAAGTCTGCCGACGTCGACAACGCCCTGCAGCGTGCGTTTGCCACCGAGGGGCCGGTGCTGGTAGACGTGACGGTGGCAAAAGAGGAGCTCTCTATTCCGCCGCAGATCAAGCTTGAGCAGGCCAAAGGCTTCAGCCTCTATATGCTGCGCGCCATCATCAACGGTCGCGGCGATGAGGTCGTGGAACTGGCGAAAACCAACTGGCTCAGGTAAAACTGAGGGCACGATCCTGAAGATGATAAGGAAGTGCCGTGATTGATTTACGTAGTGATACCGTTACCCGTCCGAGCCGCGCCATGCTGGAAGCGATGATGGCCGCCCCGGTCGGGGACGACGTGTATGGTGACGATCCCACCGTTAATGAACTGCAGCGCTACGCCGCTGAGCTCTCCGGCAAAGAGGCGGCGCTGTTCCTGCCTACCGGTACCCAGGCCAACCTGGTGGCGCTGCTTAGCCACTGCGAGCGCGGCGAGGAGTATATCGTTGGTCAGGGGGCGCATAACTATCTCTATGAGGCCGGTGGCGCCGCGGTGCTGGGCAGCATTCAGCCTCAGCCCATCGATGCCAACCCGGACGGCTCGCTGCCGCTGGATAAAGTAGCAGCGAAGATCAAACCGGACGATATCCACTTCGCCCGTACCCGCCTGCTGAGCTTAGAGAACACCCATAACGGCAAGGTGCTGCCCCACGAGTACCTTAAAGAGGCGTGGCACTTTACCCGTGAGAAGGGGCTGGCGCTGCACGTCGACGGCGCGCGCATCTTTAACGCCGTGGTCGAATATGGCTGTCTGTTAAAAGAGATTACCCAGTACTGCGATACTTTCACCATCTGCCTCTCAAAAGGTCTCGGCACGCCGGTTGGCTCGCTGCTGGTAGGCAGCCATGAGTACATCAGGCGCGCTAACCGCTGGCGCAAGATGACCGGCGGCGGCATGCGCCAGGCGGGGATCCTGGCGGCGGCAGGTCTCTATGCGCTGAAAAACAACGTTGAGCGTCTGAAAGAGGATCACAGCAACGCCGCATGGCTGGCCGCCCAGCTGCGAGAGATTGGCGCCGACGTGATGCGTCACGATACCAATATGCTCTTTGTTCGCGTAGGCGAGGAGAATGCCGCCGCCCTCGGCGAGTTTATGCAGGCGCGTGGCGTGCTGCTTAACGCCTCACCCATCACCCGCATCGTTACCCATCTTGACGTTAGCCGCGCGCAGCTGGAAGCGCTGGTTAGCCACTGGCAGGCGTTCCTGAAACGTTAAGGGTATAGAATATTTGACAGATAAAGTCTGAAATTGGGCTTTTATCTGTCATCTTTCCATTGCATAGCGGCGTAATTCACGGAAGAATGCGCACGAAATTCTTTTCAACACAGTGGATTGCTATGAAGGTTCTGGTCACCGGCGCAACCAGCGGTTTAGGCCGCAACGCAGTTGAGTATCTGCGTCAGAGAGGCGTGAGCGTCAGAGCAAGCGGTCGCAATGAGGCGATGGGCAAGCTGCTGCAAAAGATGGGCGCGGAGTTCGTCCAGGCCGATCTGACCGAGCTGGTCTCGTCGCAGGCAAAGGTGATGCTGGCCGGCGTCGATACGCTCTGGCACTGCTCGAGCTTTACCTCCCCCTGGGGCACCCAGGAGGCGTTCGACCTCGCCAACGTGCGGGCGACCCGCCGTCTCGGGGAGTGGGCCGTGGCCTGGGGCGTGCGGAACTTTATCCACGTCTCCTCGCCGTCGCTCTATTTCGACTATCACCACCATCATGATATCGACGAGACCTTCCGTCCGGCACGGTTTGCCAACGAGTTTGCCCGCAGCAAAGCCGCTGCCGAAGAGGTGATCCAGCTGCTGGCTCAGGCTAACCCTAACACCCGCTTTACCATTCTGCGCCCGCAGAGCCTGTTTGGTCCGCACGATAAGGTGTTTATTCCCCGGCTGGCGCAGATGATGCACCACTACCGCAGCGTGCTGCTGCCGCGCGGCGGCGATGCCTTGGTAGATATGACCTATTTCGAAAATGCGGTCCATGCTATGTGGCTTGCCAGCCAGGAAACATGTGACAATCTGCCTTCCGGGCGCGCCTACAACATCACCAACGGCGAGCGCCGCACGCTGCGCAGCATTGTCCAGCGGCTGATCGACGAGCTGGAGATCCACTGCCGCATCCGCTCAGTGCCCTACCCGATGCTGGATATCATCGCCCGTAGCCTGGAGCGCTTCGGTGACAAGCGGGCCAAAGAGCCCGCCCTGACCCACTATGGCGTATCGAAGCTAAATTTTGATTTTACTCTTGATACCCGCCGCGCCCGCGAGGAGTTGGGCTACGCCCCTCTGGTCACTCTCGATGAGGGGATCCGGCGCACTGCCCTGTGGCTAAAGGATCACGGCAAGCTGCACCGCTAACTACGTTTTTTTATAGCCAGTGTCAGTCAACCTTTGAGACTTCCTGCGCGCCCGGTGCTGATACCTTCAGTTTATTTTACATAAACAGGAGGCATCATGAGTACAGCAGCAGCATTACCCTCTCCCTCACTCCCTCAGATGAGCGATGATGGCTATATCAATGAAGTCGAGCTTTTATCCTCCGGCGGCGTTGACGTGATGGTCAACCGCTACAGCGACGCTGCGGTGGGAGACTACCTTTGCCTTTTCTGGGATGGTGAAGCCATCAGCACGCTATGGCTGACTGAAGAGAATATCGACACGGCGTTTCCGTGGCAGGTTACCGTTCCAGAAGAGCTGGTTCCAGACGGGAGCCACAGCGTCTGGTATACCTCAACCGACACCTATCAGAATATTGCCGCCTCTGGCATGGCTACAGCCATCGTCGATCGCAGCCATACCGGCTCGCTGCCACCGCCGGTGTTCATTGATGCCGTTGATGGCGTCATCACCTACAGCTCTGTGATGCTCAACAGTGGGACGTATGTCGAGGTACCGGGCAATGCCCTTGCCGTTGGCGATACGGTTACCCTCTACTGGGTTGGCTTTGACGAAACGGGCGTGACCGTGCCAGCCAGCGTCACCAGCGTGACGCATACCGTTACCAGCGCTGACCTGCAAGGATTCAACGTCCTTATCGCCCCCTCCTACATTATGCCGATTGGCGAAGGCAGTGCCCAGGCGTGGTACTCGGTGACCAGCGCCTCCGGCAGCGTACAGAACTCCGACAGCGCGGTGGTCAATATCGATATGGCCCCTTCCGGGCTCTACCCGGCACCGCTCTTCCCGGCAGGCGGGGATGGCTGGCTCGACTGCGCCGAGAGCAGCGAGGGCGTTGATATTACGGTGCCAGCCAGCAGCAGCTTTGTGGTTAACAGCGTGGTCACTCTCTACTGGCAGGGCTATTCCCGCGAGGGAGCCGCCATTGCCAACGCTTACGACGTTATCGCGCATGTTATCGCCGCGGCTGACATTACCGATGGCTTTACCATTACGGTACCGCCTGCCTACGTTACGCCAATAGGCATTGGTTATGCCCAGGCCTGGTACCAGGTCGCCTCGCCTTCGCTGCCGGGCATATCAGAGCTCGCGCAGGTTAACGTCGATACTGAGCACTGCTCTCTGCTGCCTGCCCCCGAGTTCCCCGCGGCGGCGGATGGCGTGATTGACGGTGACGAAATTAGTGCCGATGACGGTACGGAGATGACCGTCTCCTATCCCGGCATGGCCGCAGGCGATACGGTGACGGCATTCTGGTTCGGCTATGTCTCCTCCCCTGACGAACCGGTAGCGGGTACCAGCTGGACCGAAACCCGTACGCTCGTCGCCAATGAGGCCGAGGCGCAGCAGGCAGTATTTCATATTCCCGCCGCGTATATCACACCGGTTGGCGTAGGCTACGGTGAGGGGCGCTATCAGGTGCTTTTCAACAACGAAGCGGGAATTGCTTCCTCTGCAACCACCGACGTAAAAATTGATACCACACCAGCAGCGGGTCTTTCGATGATCTGCAGCACCGGGGCGCCACTTTATAGCCCTTATATCGCCGTTCGCCCGCTAAACTCAGTCACCCTGCAAGGCCCTGCAGGGGCAGATGTCCAGCTCTCCGTATCCGGGACATCCGGAGCGTATTTCAACGCTAACGATGCGCAGACCCTGACGGTTCGCCTGGATGATACGGGATTTGGTTTTGCTCAGGTCTACTCTTACGAAACGGGGAACGTCCCGGTCAGCGCTTACGTGATTAGTGACCCGCAGATGAGTGTGCGAGCCAGCATGACCTTTACCTGGTGGCTTGACGGCCAGGGGGAGCTGCAATATTACGGTGTGTCAACCGGTGCGGCAGCGGATAGTAAAAGCCTGTGTAGCGTTTATCTGGTGACCAGTGAAACCTGTACGGCGACATGGGCAGAGTTATCTCTGACCAATAGTAATAGTGCAGTAATCACCAACAGTGGAAGAGAGACGGCGTTAATTAACGTCAGCGGCACGCATGCAGGCGGTTTTTATTTAACGGATAGCGTAGCGGAAACCGTCGATTTTACGCTTTCGCTGGTGAGCGTCTCTGGCGCTTATATTACCAGCAGTCTGGTATTCAGCTCTTTTATTCGCTAAGAAACAGAAACCACCTTTCGCGAGGTGGTTTTATTCAGTTATAAAAAAGGCTTCCCGAAGGAAGCCTTTTTAGCAGAGCTATTATTTCACGCCCGGCGGGACCACGTCAACAATAGTCTGGAAGGTTTCTGATGTTTCATTAGCAGAACCATCAGCCGGTGCTACGGTATACCAGAAGAGGGCATAAGCGTCCTCACCGATCTGCTGCATATCTGCCAGAGTGATCAGGTTAGTTTTAACGGTGCCAGCCAGCGCATCTGCTGCCGTCACGGTGTAAGGATACTCAATATCAGCTTTCTCTATATTAGCCTCGTTGTCATAGCCCTTCATGATCAGGGTAATGGCATCACCGGCGGCCATCGGCGTATAGGTGATATCTACTTCAACGCCGTCTGATGCCGCATCGTAGTTAATATAACCCGGGGCGGCATCTGGAACGACCGGAGCAGGCAGCGTTGCGACGGGCTCGCCGGTAGCGATGATCAGAGGAAGGTGATCGGACTCGATGTGATTTTGATAATGGTCGGTGACGACATAGTAGACATCATAATTGCCATCTGCATGGTAAACAGGCGGGAAGTCGTTAAGTACATCAATTTCCAGCGGCAGTTCAGCAATATTGCTGATAGCATACTGCTGCTGATAATCGCCCCAGTGAACCATGACCAGATCGCCATTTTCTGCATCCTCATAGTGAGGAATGGTCAATACCAAGCCGGATGTAATATCATATTGGTCAATAGTGTAATTGTCTTCAGACGTGGCATTCAGAACGCTAGGGGCTGCCGGGGCAGCGCCGAGTTTAGATTTAGTAGTCATGTTTAATACCTCATAGAGTTAACAGGTTTGTCTTATCGACAGGAATAGCGTACGCCTGGTGTAATGAGGTAACTGTTCAATATTGAGTGAAGGCAATGGCAATGTTTGCTCATTGTTAATAGATGCTTATCTTTCTAAAAAAATATCCCCGCCAGGCGGGGATATCTATTAAGTAAGCTCTTTTTTAATTAGCCCTACAGTCCGCTGTTCCCGGAAGGCAAGTATCAATCGGAGCATCCAGCGTCGCCGTTTGGGTTTTATCACCTTGTGTGACCACGGCCTTAACGTGCAGCCAGGCGGCATCAGTGGTGGTTTCTTCGGTTCCCGCAACCCCCATCAATTTGCTTTCTGGCAGCATTACGCTGATGTCCTGGCCTACCTCACCGGCGGTGACAGTATGTACCGGGGCGCTATAGTCCATTGTTTGGCCATTTCTATCCCCACTAACGTTAGAGCTAACGGCAATCTGATCCCCTGCCGCCATGCCGTTGTAGTGCTGGATAACTACCGGTGTGCCACCCAATGCGATGTCATAGTTGACCACTCCTGCAGTCACTTCCGGCATTAAGATCGTAATCGGGCCGAACGCTGGGCTCACAAAGGTCGACTGTGTTTTCCCTGTTTCGTCGCCTACCGTCGCAACAACGTTGAACGTCTCAGCAACGGTATCGGTGTAGGCCATCGTGGCGATCCCATTATTGTCGGTGTATGCCGTTGGTGAAGAGGCATTTTTGGCGTTATTAGAGTCTTTGCTCCAGCTAACCTCTGCGCCAGAGACCGGCCTGTTATCTTTCAGCACCACAACCTGAGCAATGTTTTGCGTTTTGCCATCGGCGACGGAGTTATTCACCTTCATGGTGACAGTAACGTCCTGCTGAAGCTCAGCGAACGAGATCTGGGTAGTCCCTTTCGCCTCACCCACCGAGGCTGTCACGGTCAGGCCGCTCTCTGGCGTGGTATCCGTCAGGCTCACTGTTGCATTACCCGCGCTATCGGTTACCGACGAGGCGGCGGCCAGTTTAGCGCTGCCGGTGGTGGCCCAGTTTACGGTGACGTTAGGCAGTGCCTTACCGTTGCTGTCTGTGACCAGCGCATTGACAACGTCGGTTGACATGCCGTCAGCCGGCGAGTTATCGGTTGTCGTGGTAACGGTAATCTTATCCAGCACCGACTTAAAGGTGGTGGTCGTTGAACCTTTGGCATCACCCGCTGCTGCAGTCACGGTCAGGCCACTCTCTGCCACGGTATCCGTCAGGTTAACGGTAGCGATACCGCTGCCGTCGGTCACTGTCGAGGTCGCAGCCAGTTTTGCGTTGCCGGTGGTGGTCCAGTTTACGGTCACGCCCGAGAGCGGTTTACCGTTACCATCCGTCACCGTGGCGCGGGCCACGTTAGGCGTGGTGCCATCAGCCGGAGAGTTGTCCGTGGTCATCTCTACGGCGATATTCTGCTGAATCCCGACGAACGTGGTGGTGGTTGTACCGGTAGCATCCCCCGCCGTGGCGGTCACGGTCAGGCCGCTCTCTGCCACGGTATCCGTCAGGTTAACGGTCGCGTTACCGTTGCCGTCGGTCACGGAGGTGTTCGCAGCCAGTTTTGCGCTGCCGGTCGTGCTCCAGTTAACTGTCACGCCAGAGAGCGCTTTGCCGGTGCTGTCTTTCACCGTCGCGCGAGCCACGTTAGGCGTGACGCCGTCGGCCTGCGAATTATCCGTGGTCATGGTAACGGAGATGGTGTTGGTCGTCGCGGCGGCAACGAAGGCGGAATCTGTGGATTCCGTTTTACCCGAGGCGCTGGCCGTCAGCTTCACCGACTCCGCTTTGGTATCGGTATACTCAACGCTGGCATGGCCGCTGCCGTCGGTCACGGCGTCACTGTGTACGATGGTTGCGCTATGATCCACGCTCCAGCTCACCGGTACGCCCGACATCACCTTACCGCTGGCATCGCGAACGGTAACCTGGCCGCTGTCGGTGTCAACGCCGTCGGCTTTGCTGTTGTTATCGGTCAGCTTGAGGTTCAGCGAGCTCACCGACTCGTTAAAGCTGCTCGGTACGCTGCGGGTGATCGAGCCGGATGTAGCCGTAACCGTAACCTGCTCGGCGGTGCTGTCGGTAATGCCAACGGTGGCGTTACCGTTACCGTCGGTCACGCCGGTTGTGGCACTCAGTTTACCCGTTCCGCTGACGCTCCAGATGATGTCAGCATTTCTGGCAGGCGATCCGTCCGAGGTGACCGCATGTACCATAACGGTATTATTGGTCGCCCCATCCGCCGGGCTGTTGTCCTGAATGCTGGTCAGGGTCATATCAGCCAGCGCGTCATTGCTCTGTTTCTTCTTATACTGCAGCACGATCTCATTGTTACGATCGACCAGATCGTAACGGCTGCCCGCCAGGCTGCGGCGAACGGCCACCTGATCGGGAGAAATTTGTGCCCCCCACGGCTGGCCCAGCGCATAGCGGAAGTTAAGGCTAAACTCGGTCTCATCCACTGAGTCCTGGCCACGACGGTAGTCCACGCCGGCGGTGACTAACGGAACTGGCGTGTAGTTAAGTCCAACGGTGACCGCAGAAGGATTGTCCTGCAGCGTGTCCTTATCAAACAGGGCAACGTCATCGCCATAGTATTTTTCATACATCAGCTTTCCGCCCAGCTGTGGGTATGCGGGCAGGTAGCCATCGGCGCGAATGTCGAAGCCATCGGCAGGTTTTTCGTTATAGTCCGCATAGTCACGAGAGCTATGCCAGTCGGTGGTGCCCGCATAGGTGTTAAAGCCCAGCTTCAGGAAGTCTGTCCAGGCTTCGGCACCCGCCCCAACACGGCGGTTTTTCCCGGTGAAGTCATCGTCAAAGAAGACGTTTCCGCCAAACATCCAGTTTTCAAGATTAAATACCCTGACCCCTAAGCCAAAGTTACCGGTATTACGGCCGTCCGGCGCGCGGTAGCCGAGCTGGGTAAACAGCAGCTGCTGCTGGTTATCGTACAGCGGCAGTAAGAAATCCAGAGAGCTATCGTCCCAGTTGCCGTTATCATCTACATTCAGCTTCACCTTAGCCGTACCAAACTGGCTCAGCCAGTCCTGCGCTGAAGACGCCGCGTAGCCCGTCGCCGCAGAAGCCGCCGCGCCCTTTAAACCGTCAGAGCCAGAGGAAGAGAGCGCGGATGCTGTGGTGCTGAGGGTGTCGCTGCCGGGCAACGAGGTATTTTCTGCCTCGGGCTCTGACGCCGTAGAGGATGACGTAGGGCTACTTAGCAGGAAAGACGCTGAAACCGGATAGGTTGTCAGTGAAAAGATACAAATAAAGAAGAGGACAAATTTTTGTTGCCAGTTCGACTGGCGTATCCTCTCGAACAGGCGCGCCTTGCGAGCCCTAACAAATGGTTTTGGTTTCGATTTTACTTTCATGAGATCAGTCTCTTTTTCACAATGCCGAAAGCGTGCATAACGTTAGCGTTTGCACTTTTGAATTAATTGAAATTTAAATTTACATTTCAAAACGAAATAACGAACACACTCCCTTGTCAGGTTGATAACGCTCTCTATTGAAAGGCTAAAAAAGGCTTACACCTGCCTAAAATTGGGCCAATTATTTCTTATGACAGATATAAAGCAAAACAGAAAAAATGCTCTATTTGAGACTTTTTTATCTTTTTGATAATAAACATTTTTTTGGCGTATTTATAAGACGCTTGCCAGCGTTTCCTAACCTTAATAGAGTGTAGAGTTCTAAAGATTATTTAATTTATTAGCGGCATGAATAACATGAATATGGAATAGCTGGAAAGGGAACATAAAAATGAGCGCAACGCCTGAAAATAACCTGTCAAATATTCTCTCCCGCCGTCCACTTCAGGCCTATCAGAGGATTTTCTCTGCGCTGGAAGATAAAGGTCATGTTTTTAGCCTGGCGCCTGGCGAGCGTGCTGAAAAAAACATAGCTGCAGAATGCAAAGTCTGGCTCGTTACGCGGGGCGTTTTTACCGTGGTGAGAGAATCGGATGACAGCTGGTTGGGCACGGCTTCCGCGCCCTTTGTGGTGGGTATAAGCGGGCTCTTCTCACAGCACGGCAAAAGCTACAGTCTGATGGCGCAAAATAGCTGCCAGGGTATTACCATTGAACGCGATCTTTTTTTTCAATACGTAGAGCAGAACCGTCTCTGGCAGGATGTCGCGCATATTCAGGCCTGGCTACTGGAGCTGCTGCTGTTTAGAGATGGCTGGCTCTCTTCCGGTGATGCATATCAGATGGTCAGGCGGCAGCTACTTAACCTGATGAAGCTGCCCTATGACATTCGTGTCGCCACACCCGTTGAGAGCTATATTCGCAAACATACGTGCCTTTCCCGCAGCTCGGTTTTCCGTATTCTTTCACAGCTGCGCAAAGGGAAATTTATCCTGATTAAAAAGGGGAAGCTGATTAACGTTGCCCGCCTCCCTGAGAAGTATTAATGGAATGCGTTACCCCTGGCCATATTTCTCCAGCAGCGCGCTGGCGATGGCCAGGGTTTCCGCATCGGCCACGCCATCATAGCGCGCCGGGCGGAAGTGCATCTGGAAGGCCATAATCACCCTCTTCTGCTGAGCTATCGTCATGCCTGGCACCACCTCATAGCCGTAGCGGGAGAGCGCATCCAGCAGGACGGCACTACTCACCCTTTCAGAAGGCGCGCGGCCGTTGAGGTAGAAGGTCACACGTTGGGCGTCGGGCCAGGCGCCAATCCCCTGCGCGGCCAGTTCACGCCACGGAAAGAGCGGACCGGGATCGACCTTACGCTGGGGGGCAATGTCCGAGTGCGCCACCACGTTAGCAGGGAGTATGTTGTAACTATTAATGATATCCTTCGCCAGTGGAATCAAGGCGGCGATCTGATCCGCTGCGAAGGGGGTAAAGTCTTTATCTCTGCCTATCTTCTGCCAGCCGCGGTTCTCCAGCTCAATGCCAATTGAGGTATCGTTAATCCGCGTCGCTCCCCGCCAAAAGCTCACCCCGGCGTGCCAGGCCAGCTCCTGCTCGGGCACCAGCTGCCAGATGCGCGGCTTCCCGTTGTGCACCGGCGGATGTTCTGGGATCAGATAGTGGGCGCTGACCTCTTTATCGGTCAGGGTTGTGAGGGAGGTATCGAAGTCGCCTGCGGTATAGTGGATCACCAGCACTTTTATTCGCGGATAGGCGGCCTGCGCCCGATGCTGGGTATCCAGCTCATAGCCCACCCTTTTTACTACGCCTTTATCGCTTATCTCGCTCTTCTTGCTTGCGCAGGCGCTAAGCAGCAGGGCCAACACCAGCAGCCAGAATCGTTGCCACACCGGCTGCGGCGTAGGGATGGGGAATAGCCGCATCTTTACTCTCCTTTTTAACCTTCGATGCCACAAGCGGTGCATAATCAAACAGCCAGGGCTATGATTGATAAAACTATACACATGTCGTTAGCTTATAAGGAAATCATTATGCGCTACTCTCTTTTATCCGTCATTGCGCCCTGTGCGCTGGTGCTCTCCGCGTGCACCACTCCCGTGACGCCCGCGTTTAAGGATATCGGCACGCGCAGCGGTCCCTGCGTGGCAGGGGGTCCTGACGCCGTGGCGCAGCAGTTTTACGACTACCGCATCCAACATCGCAGTAACGATCTGACCGCGCTGCGTCCCTACCTCAGCGACGATCTGGCCGCTATGCTGACCGCCGCCTCTCGCGACAGCCGCAACAGTGCTCTGCTGAGCGCCGATCCCTTCTCCAGCCGCGCGACGCCAGCACAAACGGCCACGGTCGCCAGCGCCTCAACCATTCCCAACACCGACGCACGTAATATTCCTCTGCGCGTCGAGCTGACCCAGGGCAGCCAGCGCTGGCAGGATGAGGTATTGATGGTGCGTGAAGGCCAGTGCTGGGCAGTAGATGACGTACGCTATCTCGGCGGTAGCGTTCATGCCCCGGCAGGCTCTCTACGCCAGTCAATCGAACATCGCTAATACGCTGTACAGGCCGGACCTCCACGATTTTGTGCTATTTTTAAGGTGGAAGACGGCCTGTAGTTAAGTTTTAACGCATAAATATTGCATAACTATTCTGTCAACGTTACTATTTGCGGCCTCAATTGCTATCAGATTGCCTCGATGAGTATTAAATTAAACGGCATTAACTGCTTCTACGGCGCACATCAGGCGCTGTTTGACATCACACTCGACTGCCCCGAGGGCGAGACGCTGGTACTGCTTGGCCCAAGCGGCGCGGGCAAGAGTTCGCTGCTACGCGTCCTTAACCTGCTGGAGATGCCACGCTCCGGCACGTTGAGCATTGCCGGTAACAATTTCGATTTTGCTAAAACGCCTTCTGATAAAGCGATCCGCGAGCTGCGGCAAAACGTCGGCATGGTGTTTCAGCAGTACAACCTCTGGCCACATCTGACCGTGGTGCAGAATCTGATTGAAGCCCCTTGCCGGGTGCTGGGTCTGAGCAAAGAGCAGGCTCATGCCCGTGCCGATAAGCTCTTAGAGCGCCTGCGCCTGAAGCCCTACAGCGACCGCTACCCGCTGCACCTCTCCGGTGGTCAGCAGCAGCGCGTGGCCATTGCCCGCGCGCTGATGATGGAGCCGCAGGTGCTGCTGTTTGACGAGCCGACGGCGGCGCTGGATCCCGAGATCACCGCGCAGATTGTCAGCATTATTCGCGAGCTGGCGCAGACCAAGATTACCCAGGTTATCGTGACTCACGAAGTTGAAGTGGCGCGTAAAACCGCCAGCCGTGTGGTGTATATGGAAAATGGCTATATCGTCGAACAGGGCGATGCCAGTACCTTTACCGCACCGCAGACCGATGCGTTTAAAAACTACTTATCTCACTGATATTTTTTTGGGAAGTGACAATGAAAAAAGTATTGATTGCCGCGCTGCTTGCCAGCGTTAGCCTCTCTGCTACAGCAGCCCAAACCATTCGTTTTGCCACCGAAGCGAGCTACCCTCCGTTCGAATCCACCGATGCCAATAACAAAATCGTTGGCTTCGACGTCGATCTGGCCAACGCGCTGTGTAAAGAGATTGATGCGACCTGTACGTTCACTAACCAGGCGTTCGATAGCCTGATCCCAAGCCTGAAGTTCCGCCGTTTCGACGCGGTGATGGCGGGTATGGATATTACCCCGGAGCGTCAGAAGCAGGTTCTGTTTACTAACCCGTACTACGACAACTCGGCGCTGTTTATTGGCCAGCAGGGTAAATTTACCAGCATCGATGCGCTGAAAGGCAAACGCGTCGGCGTGCAGAACGGCACCACGCACCAGAAATTCATTACCGATAAGCATCCGGAAATCACTACCGTACCGTACGACAGCTATCAGAACGCGCGTCTGGATCTGCAGAATGGCCGTATTGATGCCGTGTTCGGCGACACCGCGGTGGTGACCGAATGGCTGAAGGCGAATAACAAACTGGCTGCGGTCGGCGATAAGGTGACGGATAAAGAGTATTTCGGCACGGGTCTGGGCATTGCGGTGCGTCAGGGCAATACCGACCTGCAGCAGAAATTTAATACCGCGCTGGAAAAAGTGAAGCAGGATGGTACCTACGAGACCATCTACAAAAAATGGTTCCAGAAGTAATCCTTGATGAATGAACTTTTTCCTTTAGCAAGCGCCGCCGGGATGACCGTCGGCCTTGCCGTTTGCGCGCTGGCCATTGGCCTGGTGCTGGCCATGCTCTTTGCCGTCTGGGAGTCCGCAAAGTGGCGTCCTGTGGCATGGCTCGGATCGGGGCTGGTGACTATCCTGCGCGGCCTGCCGGAAATTCTGGTAGTGCTCTTTATCTATTTTGGCTCGTCACAGCTGCTGCTGGTGCTCTCGGATGGCTTTACCCTGAACCTGGGGTTTGCGCAGATCCCGGTGCAGATGCAGATCGAAAACTTCGATGTCAGTCCGTTCCTGTGTGGGGTGATCGCCCTCTCCCTGCTCTATGCGGCCTATGCCTCTCAGACCCTGCGTGGGGCGCTGAAGGCTGTGCCGCAGGGCCAGTGGGAGTCCGGCCAGGCGCTGGGGCTGTCTAAAAGCGCTATTTTCTTCCGGCTGGTGATGCCGCAGATGTGGCGTCATGCCCTGCCGGGACTGGGTAACCAGTGGCTGGTGCTGCTGAAAGATACGGCGCTGGTATCACTTATCAGCGTTAACGATCTCATGCTGCAAACCCGCAGCATCGCGACCCGTACCCAGGAGCCGTTCACCTGGTTTCTGGTGGCGGCGGCCATCTACCTGGTGATTACGCTTCTCAGTCAGTACATTCTCAAACGCATTGACCAACGCGCGACACGTTTCGAACGGAGGCCTGGCTAATGCTTGAGTATTTACCGGAACTGATGAAAGGGTTGCACACCAGCCTGACGCTCACCGTGGCGTCGATTGTGGTGGCGCTGATCCTCTCCCTGATTTTTACCATCGTTCTGACGCTGAAAACGCCGGGTCTGGTGTGGATCGTGCGGGGCTACATCACGCTCTTTACCGGTACGCCGCTGCTGGTGCAGATCTTCCTGATCTACTACGGGCCGGGGCAGTTTCCGTCGATCCAGGCCTATCCGTGGCTGTGGCATCTGCTCTCCGAGCCGTGGCTCTGCGCGCTGATTGCCCTGTCGCTGAACAGCGCGGCCTATACCACCCAGCTCTTCTACGGCGCGATTCGGGCGATCCCTGAGGGGCAGTGGCAATCCTGCGGCGCGCTGGGGATGAGCAAGAAGGATACGCTGGCGATCCTGCTGCCGTACGCGTTCAAACGCGCCCTCTCCTCCTACTCCAACGAAGTAGTGCTGGTATTCAAAAGTACCTCCCTGGCCTACACCATCACGCTGATGGAGGTAATGGGGCATGGACAGCTGCTGTATGGTCGCACCTACGACGTGATGGTTTTCGGCGCGGCGGGGATTATCTACCTGATAGTCAACGGCTTGCTGACGCTGCTGATGCGGCTTATCGAGCGGCGGGCGCTGGCGTTTGAGCGGCGCAATTAACACTATCTGAGGCGGGGCAACCCGCCTTTTTTACACCTGCACAAATATAAATAATCATTAATATTGCATATAAATTCATTCAGTGGCATTGTAACCCCATGCCGCAGACACGGTGAAAACTATAAGATTGACAGACAGGAGTTCCATAATGAAAAAGTTAATTCTGGCCGCCATCCTCGCCACCTTCGCCGCCGGTGCCAGCGCGGCAGATAAGATCAGCTTCGGCTCCTCTGCCACCTATCCACCGTTTGAGTCGCTGGATGCCAGCAACCAGATCGTTGGCTTTGATATCGACCTGGCAAAAGCGCTCTGCAAGCAGATGCAGGCCGACTGTACCTTTACCAACCACGCGTTTGACTCGCTGATCCCGGCGCTGAAGTTCAAGAAGTATGATGCAGTGATCTCCGGTATGGACATCACCCCGGAGCGTAGCAAGCAGGTCTCCTTCACCGACCCGTACTACGCCAACTCGGCGGTGGTGATCGCCAAGAAAGACGCGTTTAAATCGTTCGAGGATCTGAAAGGCAAGCGCATCGGCATGGAGAACGGGACGACCCACCAGAAGTATCTCCAGGATAAGCACCCGGAAGTGAAGACCGTAGCCTATGACAGCTACCAGAACGCGATCCTCGACCTGAAAAATGGTCGTATCGATGGCGTATTTGGCGACACCGCGGTAGTGAACGAGTGGCTGAAGAACAACCCGCAGCTGGGTACCGCCACGCCGAAGGTAACCGACGCGCAGTATTTCGGTACCGGCCTGGGCATCGCGGTGCGTCCGGATAACAAAGCCCTGCTGGAAAAACTGAACGCTGCCCTGGCGGCCATCAAAGCCGACGGCACCTATCAGAAAATCAGCGACCAGTGGTTCCCGCAGTAATTACTATTCGCTAAACGCCCGGTGGCGCTCTCGCTTACCGGGCCTACAAATTCTTCTACTCTACTTCCCGCACCAACAACGTTAACACCTCATAATGCGCCGTGTGCGGGAACATATCGAACAGCTGCACGCGTTCGATGCGGTATCCTGGCAGCTCACGGATATCCTTCGCCATCGTTTCGGCGTTACAGCTGGAGTAGACGATCCACTTCGGGGCCATCGCGCTCAGGTAGTCGCACAGCGGCTTGCCGATGCCGCGCCGCGGCGGGTTGACCAGCACCAGATCCGGCACCGCCCCCTGCCCCGTGGCGAATGCGGTCGAGTCCAGCGCCTGGAAATGCACATTATGCAGACCCAGCTCTTCAGCAGACTGCTTCGCGCAGGCGATGGCTTCCGGAGCGATCTCGATCCCGGTCAGCGTCATCTCCGGCGTCGCGCAGTGCAGGCCAAAGCCGCCTACGCCGCAGAAGAGATCCCACATATGCTTCACCGGTAGCGCCCGTACCCAGTCGCGGGCGGTGGCGTAGAGGCTCGCCGCCACGCTGGGGTTAGTCTGGAAGAAGCTCTGGGGGCGGATCCACAGCGGCACGCCGTTAAAGCGCTCCGCCAGCGCTCGCTGGTCGGTAAGCCAGATCTCCTGCTCCCCCTCCATAATCGCCATATGCACCGGCTGGATGTTAACCGAGATCACCTTCAGCTGCGGCAGCTCGGCCTGCAGCGCAGGCAGCGCGGCGCGAAGCTGGTCGAGCTTGGCCTCGGAGCGCAGCACAAAGCGCAGCATCAGGCCGCCGTCGAGCTGGCTCTCGGTAAGCAGCAGGTATTTCAGCTCCCCACGCTTGCGCGCCACGTTATAGGGCGTCAGGCCCGCCCGGGCAATAAAGGGCTTCAGGGCGGCAAAGACCGGGTAGAACGACGCCGGATAGAGCGGACAGCCGGTGAGATCCTCCGGCGAGCCGTCGCGGTGTAGCATCCCCAGCAGCGGTTTCTCGACGCTGCCGCTCACCACCATCTTGGCTTTATTACGGAATCCCTGCTCCGGGCCGCTGACCGGCGTGCACCACTCGGCGACCGACAGACCGTCCAGCAGCGCATGCAGGCTCGCCATCTTGCTGGCAAGCTGTTGCGGGACCGGCTGGTCGATCCATTGACAGGAGCGACAGCGACCGGCGTCATATAGGGCGCACTGCATGATAGAAACCTTCTTTTTTGCGGGGCGGGGATTGTACCACCGTTACTGGAAGCGGAAAAAGCGTCTGCAGGGGGATGGGATAAACAGCAGGCCGAGCACCAGCATATCCGGCAGCTTCTGCATCACCAGCGAGCGGAAAATTTCCCGCTTCGAACCGCCAGCAATGCTGAACAGCTCCGGGTAGCCGTAGCCCAGCGAGGCCGCCCACAGGTAGCCTGCGGCCACCACCTGGGTCAGGAGATAGAGCCAGCGCGCCCAGTTGCGGCCTTTAATGACTGAGAAGGCGCAGAGAAATTCGAGGAACAGCAGCAGCAGGCTGCCGAGAAAAATCAGCGTCAGGTTCCAGGTCTGGGCGCTGCGGTGGATGAAGTCCAGCGTCCCGCGCAGCCCCAGCAGGTTAAACAGCAGCAGCAGGTCGAGGCAGCGGATCGCAATAATAGCGATAGCCGCGACCTGAACCAGCGCCGGTACGTTAAGCCGCGCATGACCCTGCTGCGTTTTTTTGAAAAATCCCACGGCGTAGCCTTCCCTGCGAAACGATGCCGCGACCGGCGCGGCATCAGTGACCCATGACCTCAGCAAATAGTAGTGGGATCATCCCTGTCTTGCACGCTGGATATCACGCGTTCGCTGCTTTTCTGCACGGGCCATCAATAGCCAGGCGATAAAACCAACAATGCCCACCACGCCGAGGATAATCGACGCCAGGGCGTTGATCTCCGGGTTTACCCCCATGCGCACGCTGGAGAAGACCAGCATCGGCAGCGTGGTGGCCCCCGGCCCGGAGACGAAGCTGGCGATCACCAGATCGTCCAGCGACAGGGTAAAGGCCAGCAGCCAGCCGGAGATCACCGCTGGCATGATCATCGGCAGGGTGATGATAAAGAAGACCTTCACCGGCGTAGCGCCGAGATCCATTGCCGCCTCCTCAATGGAGCGATCCAGCTCGCGCAGGCGGGAGGAGATCACCACCGCCACGTAGGCGGTACAGAAGGTGACGTGCGCCAGCCAGATGGTAAGCATCCCGCGATCCGCCGGCCAGCCGATGGCGTGGGCCAGGGCGACAAACAGCAGCAGCAGCGACAGGCCGGTGATCACGTCGGGCATCACCAGCGGCGCGGTGATCATAAAGGCAAAGCCGTTTGCGCCACGAAAGCGTCCGAAGCGCACCATTACCACGGCGGCGATGGTCCCAAGGATCACCGCCATCGTCGCCGCGCAGGCGGCAATGGTCAGGCTTAGCCCTACCGCGCTCATCATGGCATCGTCGTGGAACAGCGTGCTATACCAGCGCGTAGACCACCCGGCCCACACCGTCACCAGCTTCGAGCTGTTGAAGGAGTAGACCACCAGCATCAGCATCGGCGCATAGAGGAAGGTGAAGCCGAGGATCAGGATCAGGATCCGCCACGGCGAACGCACTACCGGTAAGTTGTTCATGCGTGGTCTCCCGTGCCTTTGCTCTGATGTTTATGGAACCACATGATGGGAACAATGAGCAGCAGCAGCATAATAATGGCGACCGCCGAGGCCACCGGCCAGTCGCGGTTGTTAAAGAACTCCTGCCACAGCACGCGGCCAATCATGATGCTGTCCGGGCCGCCGAGCAGCTCCGGGATCACGAATTCGCCCACCGCCGGGATAAATACCAGCATCGAGCCCGCGATAATTCCGCCCTTGGTCAGGGGCACAATCACGCTAAAGAAGGTCTTCAGCGGCCGGGCACCAAGATCCAGCGAGGCCTCCACCAGCGAGTAGTCAATGCGCGTCAGGGCGGTGTAGATTGGCAGCACCATAAACGGCAGATAGGCGTAGACAATGCCGATATAGACCGCAAGATTGGTGTGCAGGATCGTCAGCGGCTGGTCGATCACCCCTAGCCAGAGCAGAAAGTTATTGAGCACGCCGTTATTTTTTAAGATGCCCATCCAGGCGTAGACGCGGATCAGGAACGAGGTCCACGACGGCAGGATCACCAGCAGCAGCAGGATATTGCGCGTCGACGGCTTGCTGTGCGCCACCGCCCAGGCCAGCGGGTAGCCCAGCAGCAGGCAGAATAACGTTGAGATGGCCGCCACCTGCAACGATTGCAGATAGGCTTCGAAATAGAGCGGATCGTCCGTGAGCTGGAGGAAGTTACCCAGATTAAGGGTGATCGAGAGCTGGCCGTCGGCCCACTCCATCAGATCGGTATAGGGCGGGATGGCCCGCGCCATCTCGGCCAGGCTGATTTTAAAGACGATCAGAAACGGCAGTAAAAACAGCAACGACAGCCAGATATAGGGCAGCGCGATCACCAGCTTGCGCCCGTGCTTCATCTGCATCCGCGCCAGCCAGAGGGTAAAGCGCGACGTTTTTTCTACGCGGGCCGGTGGTTCTAATGTGCTCATCACCGCTCCTTAAACCGTTAACACAACGCAGCTGTCGGCGTCCCAGCAGAGGCGCACCTCATCACCCCACGTCGGCAGCCCTTTGCGGTAGCGATGTTCGTTCTGCAGCTGGGCGCTGATCATCTGCCCGCTCTTCAGGCGAACGTGGTAGATAGAGAGATCGCCGAGATAGGCAATGTGCACCACTTCACCGACGGCAAAGTTAAAGCCATCTGTCGGTGCCTCGTCGCAGAGCATGATCTTCTCCGGGCGCAGGGCCACGTAAACCGGCACGTTGTCTACCACCGAGGCATCCGGATCGACCTTCAGGGGATGCATTAGCCCCGGCGAGTCGATCACCAGACCGTCCTCCTGGCGCTCCTTCAGCAGCCCCTCGAAGACGTTCACCGAGCCGATGAACTCCGCGCTGTAGCGGGTCGTCGGATGCTCGTAGATCTCCTCCGGCTCGCCGATCTGCACAAATTTACCCCGGTTCATGATCGCGATACGCCCGGCCATCGTCATCGCCTCCTCCTGATCGTGGGTTACCATGACGCAGGTCACCCCTACCCGCTCAAGAATATCCACGACCTCCAGCTGCATCCGGTCGCGTAGCTTCTTGTCCAGCGCGCCCATCGGCTCGTCGAGCAGCAGCAGCTTCGGCCTTTTCGCCAGGCTGCGGGCCAGGGCCACGCGCTGACGCTGGCCGCCAGAGAGCTGGTGCGGCTTACGTTTAGCGAACTCGCTCATGTGCACGAGGCCGAGCATCTCCTCTACCCGGCTGGCAATCTCCGCCTTCGGCAGCTTGTCCTGCTTCAGACCGAAGGCGATGTTCTGCTCAACGGTCATGTGCGGGAAGAGCGCATAGGACTGGAACATCATATTGATGGGGCGCAGGTAGGGCGGAACGTGGGCCAGATCGACGCCGTCCAGCATAATCTGCCCGGTAGTGGGCTGCTCGAAGCCCGCCAGCATACGCAGCAGGGTCGATTTCCCGCAGCCGGACGCGCCCAGCAGGGCAAAAATCTCGCCTTTATAGATGGTCAGGTTGACGTCATCCACGGCGTGTTGACCATCAAACGATTTGGTCAGGTTACGAATTTCCAGCAGCGGCGTCAGCGCTTTACGAGGTTTCGCCTGTGGGCGGGGGGTTGCGTCATTCACGGGATGCTCTCCGGCATACAGATAAACAGGTGCATATGCACTAAAACGGTGCCTGATGTCCGGTGGCGCGAACGCCACCGGATACGGTCTTATTTACCGCTCTTCACTTTGGTCCACGCGCGGGTTCTCACGCGGTCAATTTTCGGCTCCTGCACCTTGAGGGTAAAGAGCTTAGCGAAGACGTCTTCCGGTGGGAAAATAGCCGGGTTCTCGCGTACTTCCGCACTGATCAGCGGCACAGAGGCCTTGTTGCCGTTAGCGTAGAAGACGTGGTCGCTGATGTGGGCGATAACGTCCGGACGCATCAGGTAGTTCAGGAACTGGTAGGCTTCCTCTTTGTTTTTGGCATCTTTTGGCATAGCGAAGACGTCAAAGAAGGCCAGCGCCCCCTCTTTTGGAATGATATAGGAGACGTTAACGCCGTTTTTCGCCTCTTTCGCCCGGTTCGCCGCCTGCCAGACATCCCCTGCCCAGCCGATCGCCACGCAGATATCGCCGTTAGCCAGATCGTTAATGTACTGGGAGGAGTGGAAGTAGCGGATATTTGGCCGCAGCTTCAGCAGCAGATCGGTCGCCGGGCCAGTGTAGTCGTCCGCTTTAGTGCTGTTGGGATCTTTACCCAGATAGTTCAGCACGGTGGCGAAGATCTCTTCCGGCGCATCAAGGAAGGAGACGCCGCAGCTCTTCAGCTTCTCAAGGTTTTCCGGCTTCAGCACCACATCCCAGCTGTCCACCGGCACGTCGCCCAGCACGGCTTTGACCTTATCGACGTTATAGCCAATGCCGGTAGTGGCCCACAGGTACGGCATCGCATACTTGTTATCAGGATCGTGCTTCGCCACCAGCTCGAGCACTTTCGGATCCATGTTTTTCCAGTTTGGCAGCTTGCTCTTATCCAGCGGCTGGAACACGCCTGCGGTCAGCTGGCGTTCCAGGAAGCTGGCTGAGGGCACCACCAGATCGAAGCCGGTGCTGCCCGCCATGAGTTTGCCTTCCAGCACCTCGTTGGAGTCAAACACGTCATACACAACCTTGATACCGGTCTCTTTTTCAAAGTTCGCCACCGTGTCCGGGGCAATATAGTCAGACCAGTTATACACGTGCAGCGTCTTCTGCTCGGCGGCCAGCGTGCCGGCGGAGACCGCCATCAGCGCGCCTGCTACCAGACCGGACAACCATTTTTTACTCAGGGTGGTCATATCTCATTCCTTCTGGAAAGTTCGTGAATAGACGAACTAAATGTACGCATTAAAGATATGCAAGAATCGTGCATACTTTATCACTCTGCACAGCTTCGGGTATGAGACGCCACCCGGCAGACGCTGCAAGCTTTTTAAAGCAGCGCAAGAATAACTGTAGCCAGGGTTAGAGGCTATAGGTCAGGTTAAAAACCGGGTTTTATCAATTTTTTATTCACTATTTGTCTATGCGATCGTCCGATAGCGCCACCGTGGCGGTGAATAAAACTGGAGAAAGGCAGAAAAGGCAGAATAAAAGCGGGGAGGAATGCAGCCGCTATGGCAGCGACTGCGCTAATGTCGTTAGGGTTTAGTGAAGAAAATTGCGCACCGTTTCACCGGCAGCGGCCTCGTCTTCCTCTGCATTAAACAGCAGCTGCTGCGCGCAGGCTTCGAGGATCACCATAGAGACCTGCTCTTCGCTGTGACGCATAAACCAGGCAAACTGCTTCAGATTCACCCCAGGGGCAGCAAACAGAGACTGACACACCACCAGCTTCGGCAGATTATCATCCTGGATGTCGAGGAAGGCTTTGATCGTCAGCGAGCTGGCGTTAATGGCGGAGAGATCGGCAGCCAGCGCCAGCAGCGCTGTGGGCTTGACCTCTGCCATCGCCGAGAAGAGAACAATATCATCAACCAGATCGATCTTGGCGTCGTAAATGCCGTCAAAATTTTGCATATGCGGCAGGTGTAGCGCCTGGCAGGTGTCACACTCATAAAAACTGATGCCCAGCTCGTCAAGCCAGTGACGCAAGGTGTCCAGACTGGGTACGACCAGTGAATCCATAATAGGGTGACCTCTGTAGAAAAATTTGCGGGCATAGCTTACGCAAAAAACGCCCTGTATACCATTTATACTGCTGGAAAAGCGCCTAGCCGCCCGTTTTCAGACAAAAGCCGGGGGTGGCCTGCTGCTCGATCCAGGCGATCATCTGTCCGGCAATGTCCACGCCGGTGGTCTTCTCAATGCCCTCCAGACCCGGCGAGGCGTTAACCTCCATCACCAGCGGCCCGCGATCGGCACGGAGAATATCTACCCCGGCCACGTCCAGCCCCAGGGTACGGGCTGCCAGCAGAGCCATCTCCCGCTCGCGCAGGGTAATGTTAGCTACCGTCGCCACGCCGCCCCGATGCAGGTTAGAGCGGAAATCGCCCTCTTTCGCCCGCCGCTCAATGGCGGCCACAACGTCGTTCCCTACGACCAGGCAGCGAATGTCACACCCTTTCGCCTCTTTAATGTACTCCTGCACCAGGATGTGGGCGTTCAGGCCGCGAAAGGCATCAATCACGCTCTCCGCCGCCTGTCGCGTCTCCGCCAGCACCACACCGATGCCCTGGGTGCCCTCTACCAGCTTGACTACCAGCGGCGCGCCGCCAACCATGTCGATAAGATCGCTGGTGTCATCCGGCGAGTGGGCAATGCCGGTGACCGGCAGATCGATCCCCTGGCGCGCCAGCAGCTGCAGCGAGCGCAGCTTGTCTCTGGCGCGGGTGATAGCCACGGATTCGTTGAGAGGGTAGCTGCCGAGCATTTCGAACTGGCGCAGGGCCGCCGTGCCGTAGAAGGTAATGGCGGAGCCAATGCGCGGGATCACGGCATCAAAGTAAGGGAGCTGGCGGCCCTGGTAGTGGATCGACGAGGCCGCCGGGCTGATATTCATATAGCAGGAGAGCGGATCGAGGATCTCGATGGTATGGCCCCGCTGCACCGCCGCTTCACGCAGGCGTTTACACGAATAGAGCGTTCCATCCCGGGACAATATGGCAATTTTCACCCTGCACCTCTCTACAATAACGGTGTCGCAACCGTATCACTATCATACACGCAGCGAGACGCAGGATGAACGGGATTTATCGCGTCGCCCAGCCCTGCTTATGCAGATAGTCGAGAATGAACGGACGGTTCTCTTTAATGATGGTGCGGCGGATATGATCGCTCCAGGTGTCGCGACGGTTGTTGCTGCCGCGGGTCATATAGTACGTCGCCAGCGCTTCGTCGTACTGCGCCAGCACGTCGGCATCCACGGCCTGATAGCGGTTCTCATGCACCACCATCGCGGCAGGCAGGCGCGGTTTCACATCCGGATTATCCGCCGGCCAGCCGAGGCAGAGGCCAAACAGCGGCAGCACATGCTGCGGTAGGCCAAGCAGCGTGGTCACCTCTTCAATACTGTTGCGGATGCCGCCGATATAGACGCCGCCCAGGCCGAGCGACTCGGCAGCCACCAGCGCGTTCTGCCCCATCAGCGATGTATCCACTACCCCCAGCAGCAGCTGCTCGGCAAGGCCCAGCTGGGCGTCAGGGCAGATTTGCAGGTGGCGGTTGAAGTCGGCGCAAAATACCCAGAACTCCGCTGCCTGGGCGATATGCTGCTGTCCGCCGGTCAGCGTTACAAACTGCTCGCGCAGGGCCGGATCGGTCACGCGAATAATAGAGGAGCACTGCAGGAAGCTGGAGCTGGAGGCCGCCTGGGCCGAGGCGATTATCGCCTCGCGCTGCGCCTGGCTGATAGGTTCCTGCGTGAAGTGGCGAATTGAGCGATGGGCACGCAGCAGATCGATAGTTGGGGTCATCTGATTTTCTCTGGCAGTGTCATTTAAAACGGTCGCGTCTGAGCGCGAATAACAGGAGAAGCAGTATAGGTGATTTTTTGGCTGATGATTTGGTGAAACATAGCCTTATGGCATCGAAACGACAGGTAAAACCTTCTTTCTATTACCTGAGGTAATCGGCATCATAGCCCTAATGACAATCAGGCTTAACGTTAAGGAGAGTGTATGTTTGCTGTAATCTTTGGACGCCCCGGCTGTCCCTACTGCGTACGCGCAAAAGAGCTGGCAGATAAACTGAGCACCGAGCGTGACGACTTTAGCTATCGCTATGTCGATATTCATGCAGAAGGGATCACCAAAGCCGATCTGGAAAAGACCGTAGGCAAGCCGGTAGAGACCGTGCCGCAGATCTTCCTCGATCAGAAGCACATCGGTGGCTGCACCGACTTTGAAGCCTATGCCAAAACGCATCTGGGCCTCTTTGCCGCGCAGTAAGCACGCCCAGGGGGCGTTAGCTACGCCCCCGTCTTCCCAGCAGGCTACGAATAAACAGATAGCAGAGCGCGCCCAGCGCACACCAGAACACTGCGCTAAATAGCCACGCCATCTCCTGCCAGACTGACCGTATCGGCGTCAGGAAGAGCAGCATCAGTATAAAGCAGAACGTTGCCCCCAGCATCGCGCCCACCACCGGCAGAACAACGCGACGTTTTGTCGAGACAAAGCTTGCCACCGCGCCGGGAATAATAAAAAAGAGCAGCCCCAGCTCAGGATGGCTGGCTGGCTGAAAGGCTCCTCTCACGTTCAATAGGTGTGAGAGGTAGACCACAATAAAAAGCAGGAAGCAGCAAAGCGCACCCGCCCAACCACGTTTAGACTTCAAATAATCCTCCTGACATCGCCTCTATCGAAATCATCTTCGCCCCAAAGGAACGTCCGGTTTGATAAAGCAGTGTGGCAATCCTTGCCAAAAAAGCACCCACGCGAATGCGCGATTCTTAGCTAGCCGTTGTTTATTAATGCGATTAAACTATTGGCCTGATCTGTTTTGCGGTCATTGTTTTGTTTTGCAGCAGCGGGACGTTCAGGTCCGCTGACGTAAGTAAAACATTAGCGTAAATCATCATTTCTTTCAACAGCTTACTAGTAAACAAGAAGTTAGCCTCCGTGAATATAAACGTCGCAGATTTGTTAAATGGGAATTACATACTGTTATTATTTGTGGTGCTGGCGCTGGGCCTGTGCCTCGGGAAATTACGGCTAGGCTCTGTACAACTTGGTAATTCCATTGGCGTTTTAGTGGTTTCGCTATTATTAGGCCAGCAGCATTTTGCCATTAACACCGACGCCCTGAATCTGGGCTTTATGCTGTTTATTTTTTGCGTAGGCGTGGAAGCCGGACCCAACTTTTTTTCAATTTTCTTTCGCGACGGCAAAAATTATCTGATGCTGGCGCTGGTGATGGTTGGCAGCGCGCTGCTGATTGCGCTGGGGCTGGGTAAATTCTTTGGCTGGGATATCGGCCTTACCGCCGGGATGCTGGCCGGCTCAATGACCTCTACGCCGGTGCTGGTGGGCGCGGGGGACACGCTGCGCCATTTGGGCATGCCCAGTGGCCAGCTCACCACCGCGCTGGATCATCTCAGCCTCGGCTACGCCCTGACCTATCTTATCGGGCTGGTTAGCCTGATCTTCGGCGCGCGCTATATGCCGAAGCTACAGCATCAGGATCTACAGACCAGCGCCCAGCAGATTGCCCGCGAGCGCGGCCTCGACAACGATGCCAACCGTAAAGTTTATCTTCCGGTGATCCGCGCCTACCGCGTGGGGCCGGAGCTGGTAGCCTGGGCCGACGGTAAGAACCTGCGCGAGCTGGGGATCTACCGTCAGACCGGGTGCTACATCGAGCGTATTCGCCGCAACGGCATTCTGGCGACCCCGGACGGCGATGCGGTGCTGCAGATGGGCGATGAGATCTCGCTGGTAGGTTATCCTGACGCCCATGCCCGCCTCGATCCCAGCTTCCGCAACGGCAAAGAGGTCTTTGACCGCGACCTGCTCGACATGCGCATCGTCACCGAAGAGATTGTGGTGAAAAACCACAACGTGGTGGGCCGCCGCCTCGCCCAGCTAAAGCTCACCGATCATGGCTGCTTCCTTAACCGGGTGATCCGCAGCCAGATTGAGATGCCTATCGATGACAGCATCGTGCTTAACAAAGGCGACGTGTTGCAGGTGAGCGGAGACGCGCGACGGGTAAAAACCATCGCTGACCGCATCGGCTTTATCTCGATTCACAGCCAGGTAACCGACCTGCTGGCGTTCTGTGCCTTCTTTATCGTCGGCCTGATGATCGGCATGATCACCTTCCAGTTCAGCTCGTTTAGCTTTGGCATCGGCAACGCGGCGGGTCTGCTGTTCGCCGGGATCATGCTCGGCTTCCTGCGTGCCAACCACCCCACCTTCGGCTACATCCCGCAGGGAGCGCTGAACATGGTGAAGGAGTTTGGCCTGATGGTCTTTATGGCGGGCGTTGGCCTGAGCGCCGGGAGCGGCATCGGCCACGGCCTTGGTGCAGTGGGTGGACAGATGCTGGTCGCCGGGCTGCTGGTGAGCCTGGTACCGGTGGTGATCTGCTTCCTGTTCGGCGCCTACGTGCTGCGGATGAACCGCGCCATGCTCTTCGGCGCGATGATGGGAGCCCGCACCTGCGCCCCGGCAATGGAGATTATCAGCGACACCGCGCGGAGCAACATCCCCGCGCTCGGCTACGCGGGCACCTACGCCATTGCCAACGTGCTGCTGACCCTGGCCGGGACGCTGATCGTCATCATCTGGCCGGGTCTCGGATAACTCTGAAGATGGGCGGTTGCGCAAAAAAATTTCTGGCATCATCCGAACTTTTTATAGAAGTGCCAGTCATAACTATTGCCACTGCTTTTCTTTGATGTCCCCATTTTGTGGAGCCCATCAACCCCGCCATCTTTGGTTCAAGGTTGATGGGTTTTTTATTTTTAGGGTTTTGGGGAGGCTTCAAACTATTAGACCACGACCTTTTCTTCTACCACAGAGCACTCATCAAACAATAAATACGTACCGGTATCAAATAGCGAAATAGCCTCGACCTGATCCATAGGAATCACATGCCTGAAGTGCTGCAAGTTTAAACCTTCGGAATCAGCGGTAATGCCTTTGCTCAAATAGAGCTCATAGTAACGGTGCTGTTCATGATAACGAAGCGTGTCCTTGTCTCGATAACCGCTGATATAGGGAATGATGGCTAAGTGCTGAGTATGGCTATGTTCGATTCGTGGGGCGGCAACATAGCCGATATAGACCTTACGTGATTTGAGCGTTACAAAGATCAGCATATCTTCATCGATCGCCTGCACCAGCAGGGATTCAACACCGTCCATTGCCGCCATTTCCCGATAGGCTGCATCTCTTATCTCTTCATCTTCCAGTGATTTTTTGGCGTTATGCCCTGCAATATATGCCAACACGCATGCCATACCCATTGAAACGACAAACAGCATGGGATAGTTCATGACCTTGTCTTCCGTGAGCCATGAGTAGATATCCTTTATGCCATAGCCAGGCCAAATTAGGTGAGGTAAAGAAATAAGTAGGCTGAATAAACGAAGGAAAAGATAGAGAGTAAAAACAGCAATGAAACCCTGGATAACAAACTTACAGCCGTGCATGGCTACATAAAAGTAAGAGGTCCAACCGTTTGTTCTGGCATGACGTATACGGGATTGATAGTGGTTTTCCGTGTACCAAAACCCACATACGAGAACAACCATTATGATTAATGGTCCCATCGTTAATCCTTAACGTTTAGCTGCCAGCTCCTTCATGCGGGCCTGCATTGAGTCGCGAACCTGTTGATTTTTCATGTTAAGAACAGCGTTGCCGTTGGCATCCGTTGTGATCTTACTGTTGTTGGACTGTTCGATATCGTGGGAGATGATACGCTGCATCCAGCGACCGGGAGCAGTAGCCATTTTTTCAAAAAGCGTAATCATATAACCTCCTCGCTGTGTCAGCGTAGCCTGTGGCACGGCTGTAAGTTCTTATGTTTATAGCTCTATTGTAGAACAGTGGCTGGGCGAACACACACTGTCTGTACGTACAGTACAAGATGCCTTCGCGGTTGGAAAATGCTTTTTGATTTTTTTGCTTATGATGTGAACTGCACCGCACTGGCTTACTCTTCCGTTGCCCCTGACATCCTCGCCAACACCTGGCACTGCTGTCATTATGCTCATTGCAAACAAGCTCGATAAAACTCGCTAAACCGCCCGGCGGCGCTTTCGCTTGCGCGGGCCTACGGGCTGACCTTCTCTCACCTTCCCCCTGCAATCCTCGCCAAATCTTGCTACTGTTAACCGACGCCAAAACCATAACTACAGATAAGACGCTATGACCTCCTCATCTCGCTCTGCCCTTAACCACCGCCTCTGGGCGTTATTTACCTTTTTCTTTATCCCTGGCCTGCTGATGGCCTCCTGGGCTACGCGCACCCCGGCCATTCGTGACATCCTGTCGGTCTCTACCGCTGAGATGGGTGCGGTGCTGTTTGGCCTTTCTATCGGCTCGATGAGCGGCGTTCTCTCCTCCGCATGGCTGGTCAAGCGCTTCGGTACCCGCAACGTGATCCGCGCCAGCATGTCGGTGTCGGTCCTGGGCATGATGGTGCTGAGCCTCGCCCTGTGGTTTGCCTCGCCGCTGCTGTTTGCCGTTGGGCTGGCGCTGTTTGGCAGCAGCCTGGGCGCAGCCGAAGTGGCGATCAATATCGAAGGCGCGGTGGTAGAGCAGAAGATGAACAAAACCGTGCTGCCGATGATGCACGGCTTCTACAGCCTCGGCACGCTGGTGGGGGCAGGTATCGGTATGACCCTCACCGCCTGGGGCGTGACTGCGACCCTGCACGTTCTGCTGGCGGCGCTGGTAGCCATCGTGCCGATCCTGATAGCGATTACCGCTATCCCTGACGGCACCGGGCGCAACGATGCAGGCGAAGCGCAGCACAAACGCAAAGGTCGTCCCTTCTATCGCGATACCCAGCTGCTGCTGATTGGGGTGGTGGTGCTGGCGATGGCCTTTGCCGAAGGCTCCGCCAACGACTGGCTGCCACTGCTGATGGTGGACGGTCACGGCTTTACCCCGACCTCGGGATCGCTGATCTACACCGGCTTTACCCTCGGCATGACCATTGGACGCTTTACCGGCGGCTGGTTTATCGACCGCTACAGCCGCGTCACGGTGGTGCGGGCCAGCGCGATTATGGGCGGGCTAGGGATTGCGCTGATCATCTTCGTCGACAGCACCTGGGTGGCAGGCATCTCCGTGCTGCTGTGGGGTCTGGGCGCCTCCCTTGGCTTCCCGCTGACCATCTCCGCCGCCAGCGACACCGGGCCGGATGCCGCGACCCGCGTAAGCGTGGTGGCGACAACGGGCTATCTGGCGTTTCTGGTGGGACCGCCGCTGCTGGGCTTCTTAGGGGAGCATTATGGCCTGCGTAGCGCCATGATGGTGGTGTTGGCGCTGATGGTGCTGGCAGTCATCGTGGCCCGGGCAGTTGCGAAACCGGGCCAGAGCGCCGCTAGCCGTTCAGAGAGCGCCCCACCGACCGGTCCTTAAGGAAGATCACCATCAATCCAAGCCAGAGCAGGCCGTTGAGCAGGTTGAAGAGGCTAAACAGCCCTTCGCCGCCGCTCAGATAAGCGTGCTTGCTCAGCTCAATGCCGACGGTAAATATCGCCATCTGCAGCATGCCCATCGCGGCGGATACCGTGCCTTTGCTGATATCGCTGGCAAACAGCGTCAGACGCACCAGCCCGGCGTTGGCGAGGCCAATACCGAACGCGTAGATGCTCAGCCCGGCGGTCATCCACAGGTAGGCGTGGGATGCCACCATCGTCGCCACGGCCGCCAGCAGCAGGCCGATAACGATCGGCCAGCCGCCCATGATAATCAGCGACCGCACGCTGCGCCGGGATGTCAGCCGGGCCAGCACCAGGTTACCCGCAATCAGCGCACCGAAGATCGGCACCTGCAGCAGGCCATACTCATAGCTGCTCATCCCTTCGCCGCTGATAATAATGATCGGCGACTGGGCGATCCACGCCAGCAGCGGCAGGCTGACAAAGCCAGTTGCCAGCGCCCCGGCGACGAAACGGCCATTCTTCAACACCGCCTTATAATCCCGGCCCAGCTCCTTCAGCGAGAGCCTCTCTCCAAGGCGAGTGGCAGTCTCCGGCATTGCCCGTTGCAGGCCAACGAAGGCAATGGCCGCCAGCAGGGCAAAGAGAACAAACATCCCCTCCCACGGCGCAACGTGCACCCAGGCGGCCCCCACCAGCGGCCCGAGCAGGGGGGCAATCAGCGCCACGTTCGCCATCAGGGCGGTGATCTTGATGCACACCGCCTCCTCAAACGACTCCTGAATGGCGGCATAGCCCACCGCGCCAATAAAGCAGAGGCTCACCCCCTGCAAAAAGCGCAGGATAGTGAACTGCTCAATGTTCTGCGCCAGCAGCGTCGCCAGGCAGGTGACGATAAACCACACCACGCCGGTGAGCATCACCGGACGGCGACCAATGCGGTCCGACAGCGGCCCGAGCAGCCACTGTAAAAACATCCCCCCAGCCAGATAGGCAGTCATGGAGGTCGGCACCCACTCGATGCCGGCATGGTACTGGGCAACCACCGCCAGCATCCCCGGCTGGATCATGTCGTTGCCGATATAGGTTGAGAACTCGTAGAGCACCAGGCAGAGGGGAAACATCAATGCCTGGCGGCCTAAACGGCCTCTGGAAGATGAACGATTTTGCATGTAGCCTCTTTATCCTTAAGATCGCGCAGAGTGTAGTGAAAACGTCGCGCTGGCGGTAGTGAATTCTCTGTGGCAGCGCACGTTTAATACGCTTTACTAGCTTAAGGTTCGTTTAAGGTAGGCGCTGCACAATGGGAGTCTTTGTTTATAGTCAACAGGAGTGACACCACCCCATGCTGGAAAACCTCAACCACACCCTTTTTTACTGGCTGAACGCCACCCCCGACTCGCCCTCCTGGTTGATTACCGCTGCGATATATATCGCCAAGGATCTGATCACCCTGCTACCGCTGCTGGCGGCGGCGCTGTGGCTATGGGGGCCGCGCGGTCAGGTGAGCACCCAGCGCCAGCTGGTGATCAAAACGGCGATGGCGCTGGCGGTAAGCATGTGCCTCTCCTGGCTGATGGGTCATCTTTTTCCCCACGACAGGCCCTTTGCCCAGCACACAGGCTATAATTTTTTACATCACTCGGCGGACTACTCCTACCCCAGCGACCACGGCACGGTGGCGTTCACGTTCGCGCTGGCGTTTCTATTCTGGCATCGGATCTGGTCTGGCTGCGTGCTGCTGGCCGTGGCGCTGAGCATCGCCTGGTCGCGTGTCTACCTGGGCGTCCACTGGCCGCTGGATATGCTGGGTGGATTGCTGATTGCCCTCAGCGGCTGCCTGGCCGCACAGATGCTGTGGCAGGTTTGCGGGATGGGGCTGCACCGAACCCTGCATCTCATCTACCGCCGCTGTTTTGCTCTACCTATCCGCAAAGGCTGGGTGCGTGAGTGACTTAACCTGGCCGCACAGGTAATATTGGACGCCCTGCTGTACGCAGGGCTTTTACTATTGTGCCAGGGGATAATGCGCCAGGGGATTTATGGAAACGAAACGTGACGAAAGGATTGGCCAGCTGCTACAGGCCCTGAAGCGGAGCGATAAGCTGCATCTGAAAGAGGCGGCTACCCTGCTCGGCGTATCTGAAATGACCATTCGTCGCGATCTGAATGCCAAAAGCGGACCGGTGGTACTGCTGGGGGGTTACCTGGTGCTGGAGCCGCGCACCGCCAGCCACTACCTGCTGAGCGATCAGAAAACGCGCCTGGTGGAGGAGAAGCGTCTCGCTGCTCGTCATGCGGCAACGCTGGTGCAGGCCCACCAGATGGTGTTTTTCGACTGCGGCACTACCACGCCGTGGATTATCGAGGCTATCAGCGACGATCTGCCCTTCACCGCCGTCTGCTATGCCCTGAACACCTTCCTGGCCCTACAGGAGAAGCCGCTCTGCCGGACTATTCTCTGCGGCGGCGAGTTCCACGCCAGCAACGGCATCTTCAACCCCCTCAACTTTAAAGAGACGCTAAACAATCTCTGTCCGGATCTCGCCTTCTATTCCGCCGCGGGCGTCCATCCGGAGATGGGCGCAACCTGCTTTAACCTCGAAGAGCTGCCGGTAAAGCACTGGGCAATGACCCGGGCGCAGTACCACGTGCTGGTGGTCGATCACAGCAAATTTGGCAAAGTGCGCCCGGCATGCATGGGCGAACTCAGCCAGTTTGATGCTATTGCCAGCGACGTCCGTCCGGACGATGACCTCATCGCGCTGGCAAAAGCGCACCACATCGCCCTGCTCTACTGAGGCCCGCGCGGCTGGCTTAAGAGAACCAGCTGCCGAACCAGCCGTGGAATTTCATCAGCACGAAATCCCACATCCGGCTTAAGAATCCGCCCTCTACCACCGCCTCCATGACGATCAGCGGACGCTGCTCAATGGACTTCCCGTTGAGCTGGAAGTCAATGGAGCCCACCACCTGACCCTTTTTCAACGGCGCGGTGAGCTGCGGTTCGTTTAATTTCCAGGTGGCCTTCAGATTTTTCAGCTGCCCTTTAGGAATTGTAATCGAGCCGGCCTCACCCGCACCGAGCTTCGCCTCGCTGCTGTCGCCAAACCAGACGCGGGTCGTCGCGAAGGTCGCATCAGGCTTGATAGGGGTGACGGTTTCGAAGAAGCGGAAGCCCCAGGTCAGCAGCTTCTCTGACTCGTTAAAGCGGATGCGATCGGTTTTACTCCCCAGCACCACCGAGATGAGCCGCATATCGCCCTGGGTGGCCGAGGCCACCAGATTATAGCCAGCCCCTTCGGTAGTGCCGGTCTTCATCCCGTCGACGTTAAGGTTGGTGCTCCACAGCAGACGGTTACGGTTCGGCTGGCGGATCTTATTGAAGGTAAACTCTTTCTCTTTATGGATCGCATACTCTTCCGGCACGTCGTGGATCAGCGCCTTGCCCAGCAGGGCCATATCGCGGGCGGTGCTGAACTGCCCCGGCGCGTCGAGGCCATGCACCGTTTTAAAGGTGGTATTGGTCAGCCCCAGCCGCTGCGCGTAGTTGTTCATCAGGCCGACAAAGGCGTCCTGGCTCCCGGCCACGTAGTCGGCAATGGCGATGCTGGCATCGTTCCCCGACTGGATAATCACCCCTTTATTGAGATCCGCCACCGACACCTGATCCCCAGGCTTGAGGAACATCAGCGACGAGCCACGCAGGGCCGGGTTACCGGTGGCCCAGGCGTCTTTACCCACGGTGACCATGTCGGTGAGGTGAATTTTTCCCGCCTTCAGCGCCTGGCCGGTGACGTAGCTGGTCATCAGCTTGGTGAGGCTGGCCGGATCCAGCTTCTCATCGGCGTTACCTTCCGCCAGCACTTTGCCGCTGGCGTAATCCATCAGGATCCACGCTCTGGCGTCGACCGCGGGCGCAGCCGGGGCCGCGACCTGCTCGGCAGCAAAAAGAGAGGGAGAAAAAAGAACCACAAGCGCCGAAGCCGTAGCCAGGCCGCGAAGGGACAGAGAGAAATGCGTCATAAAGGCCACCCGAGTATCCATTCTAAAAACCGCGTTAGCTCACCGCTACGCGCTAAACGGTGAGTAGTAACGTACAAAAGCCGTGAAGAAAACCGTCAGCTGGTAAAGTTTTTTAAAGTTTACGCAAAATCACACCCCTACGCTGCTGAGAGCGGGATTTTTTTGTTATCCGTTGCCTGAATGTTAACTTTATCTCACTATGTCAGCTATATGGTGCTGATAACAGCGCCCGGTTGCTGATGAAAAGAAGGAGTTTTTATGATCACGCTGTGGGGCAGAAACAACTCGACTAACGTTAAAAAGGTCTTATGGACCCTTGAAGAGCTGGAGCTGCCATATACGCAAATTCTGGCTGGGCTGGAGCATGGACTGAACCACAGCCCGGAGTATCTGGCGCTAAACCCTAACGGGCTGGTGCCGCTGTTCCGTGACGATGAGACCGACAGCGTGCTGTGGGAGTCGAATACCATTGTGCGTTTCCTGGCGGCGCAGTACGGCCAGGGTCGACTCTGGATCGAGCCGCCCGCAGCCCGTGCGCAGGCAGAGAAGTGGATGGACTGGGCTAACGGCACGCTCTCTCCCGCCCATCGCGTGCTTTTGATGAACCTGGTGAGAACGCCGGTAGAAAAACGCGATCCGGCAGTGATTGAGGCGGGTATCGCCGCCTGCGAACCGCTGTTTGAGATTCTGGATAACGCGCTGGCGACTTCAACCTGGCTCTCTGGCGAGGAGTTTGGCCTCGGGGATATCGCCGTTGCGCCTTTCGTCTACAACCTGTGGAACATTGGCCTGACGTGGACGCCGCGCCCGCACCTGCAGCGCTGGTACGATGCTCTGAGCGAGCGTCCCGCCTACCGTAAAATCGTCATGATCCCGGTGACCTGAGTCCCGCTGTTACTGCGCCCCTGCCGGACTCACCTTCAATAGCTCGCCGTCGGACTCGTCGGTGAGCACATAGAGATAGCCGTCGGGGCCAACCCGCACGTCGCGGATGCGCTGGTTACGATCGCCCAGAATGCGCCCATCCTCGGTGACCTTATCCCCGTCCACGCTCATCACAATCACGTCTTTGTCTTTTAGCGCGCCGATAAACAGCTTGTGCTGCCACTGCGGGAAGGTTGACGCGTTATAGAACGCCATACCGCTGACCGCCGGAGAGTTTTTCCAGTAGAAGGCAGGCTGCTCGGTTCCGGCAACGATCTCCCCTTTCGCCTCCGGGATCTTCATACCGCTGTAGTTAATGCCCCAGGTCGCCAGCGGCCAGCCATAGTTTTTGCCTTTCTGCGGAATGTTAATCTCGTCGCCGCCGCGCGGGCCGTGTTCGTTCAGCCACAGGGCGTCGGTCCAGGGGTTCATCGCCATTCCCTGCGGGTTACGGATGCCCCAGGACCAGATCTCCTTCCGGGCGTTGGCGTTGTTGACGAAAGGATTATCGTTTGGCACGGCTCCCTCGTCGGTCAGCCGCACCAGCTTACCCTGGAGCTTATCGAGATCCTGAGCGGTAGGACGCTGATTATTTTCTCCCAGCGCAATATAGAGGTAGCCCTTGCCGTCAAAGACCAGCCGTCCGCCAAAGTGGTTGCCGGTAGAGAGCTTCGGCGTCTGGCGGAAGACCACCTTAAACGCCTCCAGCCGGGAGAGATCGTCGCTGAGTCGCCCATAGCCCACCGCCGTCCCGGCTTTGCCGTCGTTGCCGGCCTCGGCGTAGCTCAGCCACACCCTGCGCGACTGGGCAAAGTCCGGGGCCAGCACCACGTCAAACAGGCCGCCCTGTCCGTTGGCCCACACCTTCGGTACGCCCGAGAGAGGATCGGATAGTCCGCTCCCCGACTGCCAGTGGCGCAGCTGGCCGCCGCGCAGGGTAATCAGCACTCCTCTGTCGTCGGGCAGAAATGCCAGCGACCAGGGGTGATCGAGTTTGGTTTGCAGCACGTCGACCTTTACCGGCGCAGGCGCGGCAAAAACCGAGGCGGACAGAAACAGCGCGGGGATAAAAATCAGGGCGTTGCGGCGCATGGGGCACTCCTTTGAGGGTCTCTGGCATAAAGCGTAGCCAGCAGAACGTTGCGCGCGCCCAATTTTACAAAAGCTTAAGCAGAAGGGGGAGTCGCCTCCCCCGGGATTCAGGATTCCACAACCTGCGGTGCTTGCTCGTTGAGGTTCTGAATGCATACGTTGAGGGTTTTGAGACAGCGGTCAAGCGTCTCTACGTTTACAGCAATGTAGTTCGGGCTGTCATGGTGCCCGCTCATTAAGCATATACCTGCAGCGGAGAGTGCCCCCTCTGCCCGGCACAGCATTTCGCGTTCTCTGGCATCCGGTACGGCATAAACATGCCGCTCCAGGCCGCGTATTTGTGTTGATAATTCAAAAAGGCTGTCACGCAGATAGTTGCTTTCGCTGACCGACATGTAACCCTTCGCCTTTCTGAGCTGGACATACGCCGCAAGATCGATGCTGGCGTTAGTTAGATTTCTCAGCAGGCTTCGTTTCTGTCTGTCAACGGTCATGCTAGATCCTCCTTTGTCGGCCTATCGTAAATTAAGCATAAGCTCATTTTTTGTTCAAAATTATGCGCTGGGTCAATATTTATCCAGACATTAACAATTTTTACAGTGTGACAACCTACACAAAATCTAACCAATTGAGTTAGCAGTAGAGAGTCGCCGCAAACCCGTGTAAAATCGCCCGGTTTTTTCTTCTGTTTACTTTGTGAGCGTATGAGCATACAACAACCGCGTATTGGCTTTGTCTCCCTGGGCTGCCCGAAAAACCTGGTGGATTCCGAACGCATTCTTACCGAATTGCGCACCGAGGGTTACGATGTGGTGCCGCGTTATGACGATGCCGATATGGTGATCGTTAACACCTGCGGCTTCATTGATAGCGCCGTGCAGGAGTCGCTGGAAGCGATTGGCGAAGCCCTGAATGAGAACGGCAAGGTGATTGTCACCGGCTGCCTGGGCGCAAAAGTGGATCAGATCCGCGAAGTGCACCCGAAGGTGCTGGAGATCACCGGTCCGCACAGCTATGAGCAGGTTCTGGAGCACGTGCACCACTACGTGCCAAAACCAAAGCACAACCCGTTCCTGAGCCTGGTGCCGGAACAGGGCGTCAAGCTGACCCCGCGCCACTACGCCTATCTGAAAATTTCCGAAGGCTGCAACCACCGCTGCACCTTCTGCATTATTCCGTCCATGCGTGGCGATCTCGATAGCCGTCCGATTGGCGACGTGCTGGCCGAGGCCAAGCGTCTGGTCGACGCCGGCGTTAAAGAGCTGCTGGTGATCTCTCAGGACACCTCCGCCTACGGCGTCGACGTTAAGCACCGCACCGGTTTCTACAACGGCTCGCCGGTGAAAACCAGCATGGTCAGCCTGTGCGAAGAGCTGTCAAAGCTCGGCGTCTGGGTGCGTCTCCACTACGTCTACCCCTACCCGCACGTTGACGACGTCATCCCGCTGATGGCAGAAGGCAAGATCCTGCCGTATCTGGATATCCCGCTGCAGCACGCCAGCCCGCGCATCCTCAAGCTGATGAAGCGTCCTGGATCTGTGGATCGTCAGCTGGCCCGCATCAAGCAGTGGCGTGAAGTCTGCCCTGAGCTTACCCTGCGCTCGACCTTTATCGTCGGCTTCCCGGGTGAAACCGAGGAAGATTTCCAGATGCTGCTCGACTTCCTCGTTGAAGCGCGTCTGGATCGCGTGGGCTGCTTTAAATACAGCCCGGTTGAAGGTGCCACCGCTAACGCGCTGCCGGATCAGGTGCCGGAAGAGGTAAAAGAGGAGCGCTGGAACCGCTTTATGCAGCTGCAGCAGCAGATCTCTGCCGAGCGTCTGCAGGAGAAAGTGGGCCGTGAGATCCTGGTCATTATCGATGAAGTCGATGAAGAGGGCGCGATTGGCCGCAGCATGGCCGATGCACCGGAGATCGACGGCGCGGTCTACCTCAACGGCGAAACCAACGTGAAGCCGGGCGATGTCGTGCGCGTGAAAATCGAAAACGCCGACGAGTACGACCTGTGGGGAAGCCGGGTTTAATCGACCCTGTGCATAACGCCTGATGGCGCTGCGCTTATCAGGCCTACATAACCGTAGGCCCGGCAAGCTTGCGCCGCCGGGCGTTAGTTCTGTTAATACTCAAACTGCCGATAGTAGCGGCGAATATCCAGGCTGTGGCCGGTGTAGTGCTCAAAGTGGGCCGCCAGCCGATCCACCAGCAGGGTTGACGCTACGCAGGGCGCCAGGATCCCGCGAAACGCGTTGTCAATCCCATCGAGGGGATAGTCGCGCGGATCGATAACTACCAGATGGTCAGTGATCTTCGCCGCAAAGCGCTCCACTCGCTCATCCAGCGCCCGACATTTCCCCTCCCCCTTCACCAGAAACAGCGGGACCTCTTTCTCCAGCAGCTCCAGCGTGCCGTGGAAAAACTCGGCGGAGGTAACGGATTTGGTTCGCTTCCACTGCATCTCCTCCAGAATACACATTGAGAAGAGATAGACCTCGCCCCACATCTCCGCGCCGCCAATCCACATCATATAGTCGCTGCTATGGTATTTCCTGGCTATTTCATCCGCCTGCGGATCGAACTTTATTTTCGCCTGTAAGAGGTTCTCGGGTAATAACTCCAGCTGGCTGGCGAAGCGGTTATATTCTGCAAATTCACCCTGACGGTTAACCAGCCGGAAAAAGAACCAGTAGAGCAGCATATACTCATATTCCACACCGTTTTTATGGCGCATCGGAATATGCCACGTCGCCGCGCTGGCCAGCGGGGAGTCGCTGTTTTTGGTAATGGCGACGACACGGATCCCCTGCGCCTTGCACCACTCGGCAAGCTCTACCGACTCTTTGGTATCACCGGATTTGGAGAGCGTGACCACCACCGACTGCTTAGTTAATTTTTTATGCCCGGTATGAATTAATTCCGCTGCCTGCTCAAGGTAAACCGGCAGCGTGGTCATCTCTTTGGCAAAGGCGTTAATCGCCATCATGGGTGCCAGAGAGCCCCCTACCGACGCAAAAAATAGTGCATCATATTCCTGCTGAAATATCTCATCAGCCGCCTGCTCAGCCTGTTTACGCGCAGCAACGATCTCACGAGCACTCGTCAGGTACTCGTCCTGATTAAAACCTAACATATTCTCTCTCCTGATTAATTAGATCTTACTTTTTAATACGCGGTCAAAGTCATCAAAAATACGCACTGAAAGATCGATCCCTTTGGCACATGCCGTACGCCAGGCCAGCACCTGCATCGGCACAATCAGCAGCAGTGAGGCGAGGTCGTGCGCCAGCGGGCAGTTGAGGGCCAGCGTCTGCGGCTCCTGCTCATCACTGAGGGTCACCAGCAAGGTCTGGTTTACCGCCGGGGCCATATAGTCCCGCAGCGCCCGCAGGCGTCTGTCCGGCGCATCCTCAATAAAAAACATCACGTGCTGGGCGTTGGCCTCCAGATAGGGGCCGTGCATGTAGGCCTCTAGTTCAAAGCCGCTGGACGGCACGCGCACCGTTTCGGTGAACTTAGTCTCAAACTCTTTCGCTACGCCGGTCAGCGCCCCGTAGCCGATCGCCACAAAACGCGTCCCGCGGCGCAGGATCTCCTGATGGCGGTCGAAAAATGCCTCTGTCTGGGCAATCGCCATAGGGATAGCGGCGACGAGCTGGCCCAGCTCGTGCAGCGTAGCCTGCGCCTCCTCATCCGCAATCTGCTGTTGCGCCCGGGCGAGGGTGAGGGCAATCAGCAGCAGGTTCAGCACCGTGGCGCTAAAGCCCCGGGTGACGAAGCCCACCTGCTCGATGCCGGTGTTGATATCCAGCACGTAATCGCAGCCCTGGCCGATGGGGCTTTGCGGATCCGAGGTCAGAGCAAATACCGGCAGCCCCGCCGCCTGCACTTTCTCCATCGCCGCCAGCGTTGAAGCGCTTTTGCCGCTCTGGGAAACCGCAATCACCAGATCGGTGTGCGGATCGACGGTTTCATAGTGAACAAAGTTGTACGGCTCTTTGATCTCTACCCGCAGGCCGTAGCGTCGCTCGAAGAGGTCCCGCGCGCAGAGGGCGGCGTTAAACGAGGAGCCGGTCGCCAGCAGCAGCAGGCGCTGTACCGGGCGCTCGCGAGCAAAGGCCTCGATTGCCGCCAGGCTATGCCGATGCTCGCGGAGGATTTTTTCCAGCGCCGCGGGCTCCTCTTCGATATAGGTCATCATGGTTGGTAACATAATGGTAGGTAACATAGGTTTCTCCGGTTAAAACAGGCCAATCCACGAGCCGAAAATGCCGACCAGCGCCATCCCGCCAATAATGGTGAGCGGTTTTACCCTACGGCCCAGCAGCCAGTAGACGATGCCGAAGCTGATGAGCGGCAGCAGGCAGGGCATCACGTTGTTAATAATGTCCTGCACCTCGGTCTTCGCCTCCCCCGCGCCAAAGCTGATGGGAATAGTGATGTTGATCATCGAGGCGGTCATCGCCCCCACCACCATCAGCCCCATGATCGATGCGCCGTAGGTCAGGCTCTCCATCATGCCGCTCTGCTGAACGCGCTGAAGCACCCCGGTACCGAGCACATAGCCCCAGCGGGTAAAGAACCAGCGCACCAGAATGTGCGGGACGTTAAACACCAGCAGAAAGAGGATCGGTCCGAGAATACTGCCCTGCAGCGCCAGGCTGGTGCCAATCCCTGTCGCGATCAGGCGCAGCGTTCCCCAGAAGAAGGAGTCCCCCAGCCCCGCCAGCGGTCCCATTAGCGACGCCTTGACGTTATCAATCGCCCCGGCATCGATGGTTTTCTGCTGGCTGTTCTTCTCCTCCATCGCCGTGGTGATCCCCAGCAGCAGAGTGACGATGTGCGGTGTGGTATTGAAGAACACCAGGTGACGCTTCAGGGCGGCCCTGAGCTCCTCTTTCTGCGGATAGAGCTTTTTCAGCACCGGAATAAGGGTGTAGACAAAGGCCAGGTTCATCTGCCGCTCATAGTTCCAGGAAAACTCCATCTGGAAGGAGCGCCAGAAAACACGGCGCAGATCACGGGTGGTGATCGCCTTCTCATCCTGCACGTCAGGCAGGGTCTCTTCAGAAATCATCTTCGTCGTCATGGCTGACTCCTTGCTCTGTGGTGGCGCGGGGCGTGGTGAAGGCGGTGACGTTGACCATAATCACGGCCACGATAGCGCCGAGGATCGCAATGCCGGTGACCGGAATTTTCAGGTAGGCCATCAGGACAAAGCCGAGGAAAAAGTAAGGCGCCACCTTTTTGTTGATCAGCAGCCGGGCGAGCATGGCAAAGCCCAGCGCCGGAATGATGCCCGTCGCCACGCTCAGGCCGTGTTTAATAAATTCTGGAATAGCATCCAGCAGGGATTTCACCGCGCTGCTGCCCACCAGGAAGGAGACGGTGACCACCGTGGCCAGCATCAGCGACAGGCCAAACCCGGCGATCAGGTGCATCCGCTCGATGCCGCGGGTATCGGCCTCGTCGGCATAGGCATCTGCCTTATGGTTGAGCATCGGGATAAACATCCCGAGATAGACGTTTTTTAACACCAGCGTCAGGGTGGCGATGGGCAGCCCCAGCAGCAGCGCCGTTTCGGTCCCCGCGCCGGAGGTGATCGCGAACGCTACCCCCAGCACGCCGCCGGTGACTACGTCCGGCGGGATGGATGCACCCACCGAGAAGGAGCCGATAAAGGCCAGCTCCAGCGTCGCGCCCATGATAATGCCCGTCTGGACATCGCCCAGCACCAGGCCGGTTAATAGGCCGGTGACAATAGGCCGGGATATTAACGAGGTGCCCAGGGCATATTCTGACTGGGCGATAAACGCCACCAGTCCGAGTAAAAGTGCCTCTACCATAGTGGATCCTCAGGAATTACAAACATTCCGTTATGAGCTGTTTGCGGTCGTTGGGAACCTGGCGGATCTCAATTTCAACCCCCTGCCCCACCAGTTCATTGAGCCGGGTAATTTCGTCAGGCAGCAGATTCACCGCTTTCGAAATATTTCTGCTACCCTCTTTCGCTTTAATTCCGCCGAGGTTGATACTTTTTATTTCCGGTATTTCCTGGGCTAAGCGCCAGGCGTCCTCTACCGACTCTACGACGATAAACAGCGTATATTTATCGGTCACGCCGCTTTTAATGGCCTCTATCGAGTCGGCGATATTCTTAATAACCAGCTTTACCGACGGCGGCTTAGCCAGCTTAATGGTGGTTTTACGCAGCTCGTCATTGGGAACGCTGTCGTTGGCAATCAGAATGCAGTCTGCGCCGACATATTGCGTCCATGAAAACGCTACCTGGCCGTGCAATAAGCGATGGTCAACTCGCACTAACGTAATCATTCTGTCTCCTCCCTCTTAAAAATCTTTATCCGCCTGCATTGCGCTGGAGATGGTGTAGTTACAGTATTGAATACTCTCTCTGGAGCTTATTAACGCCTCCTCGATCAGCTTCCCGGTATCAGGCTCGTCGCCGGAAATAAGCAGATCGATGACCAGCGGTAAGTTGAGGCCCGCCACCAGGTGGAAACGGGGCCGCTGCAGAAAGCGAACAAATTCGTTATTCACGCTGCCGGCGAAGATATCGGTGATCGCCACGATCTCATCCTCGTCAGGTATCCGCTGCATGAGCTCGGTGACCTGCTCGGTTAAATCCCGCTGCTCCTCAACGTAGGCACAGAGGGTCGAAATGTCCGCCTGTTTACCGAGGATCAGCTCGACTGAGTCGAGTACGCCCCGGGCAAGAGTGCCATGACTGGCAAATATGTAGTGTCGTTTCATCCTGTCCTCGAAAATGCGTTCCACTACCGGTGGTATTGCAACCGGCGTGCCACGAAAAAGTGGCGCACGGTGAAATGCGCCACGACAGGAGAGCGGGAGGATTAAAACTCTTGATCTTGCGGAATAAATTCGGTTTCCAGGGTGAGAATATTGTGGATGTAACAAAGTTCTACAGCGGGGATTTTGACACTATAACTGCTCTCAATGACACTAAAGGCCTGCTTAATATCGGCCAGCTCGCTTTCCGGACACTGCCGTCCCGCATAGCTGGCAGGAGAGGCGTTACGGATCAGGCGCTCTATCAGGCAGCTGATATGCACGTAGAGCGCTACCTTCCGGTCGTTAGGGATCTGGCAGCCGGTAAGATGCTCGTAGCGCAGGACAAACTGCTCGACCTGGTTTAGCACCTTGCTGGTATCGAGAATAGTGACCGACTCTATCACCCGCCGCAGGGAGAAGTTCTTCAGCAGCAGATTGTTGATCTCGTCGATCTGCTCTGGCGTGGCGATATCGCCAAAGATACGCATCAGCTGGGCATGGCCGTCCCCGGCGATTAGCGAGTCCAGCGAGATCCACGGCACGGCAGGCAGGTGCGGGTCGAAGGTGCCGACCACGGCCAGCATCTCGTAGCGATTAAACGCCAGCGCGCTCGCCTGGCCGTTGCTGAGCGTGTCGTAGTCGCAGGCAATGACATCAATGCCTAACGTCTCCGGGATGCTGGCCTTCAGCAGCGTGCAGAGATTGGTTGCCGCGCCAAGGCCGGTGACGCAGGTGGTCAGGATCACCCGCGGACGGTTGGCCTGCGGCCAGAAGATCTGATGCTCTACCGGCAGGTCACCGCTGACCTCCCGGGCGATATCCTCAATCAGATCGCCGCGTAAAATCCGCTCGCCCACGTAGAGCGCCATGCTGGTGGAAACGTTATTAACGATCGCCACCGGCGTTGCGACCCGGCGCTGGAAATGGTGATGAATAGCGTTGAGCGATCCCATGTCGACGAGGATGATGACGCCCGAGGCCAGGGTATTGTTCTCGATGTACTCCATCACCTGGCGGGCAATGGCCTCCGGCGTGACGTCCAGCGGCATATCGAAGGATTCAAACAGGTGATTTTTTAACAGGCGATTGGCGACGTTAGCAATGCTACTGGCGGTGGCATAGCCGTGGGCCAGGATAACGGCGCGGGTGACGTGCGGCTGGCTGACGGCACCGGACTGATGCAGCCACAGCACCAGCAGCAGGGCATCGATCCGCTGCGGTTCGATATCCAGCTTCTGCGCCAGCGCGGTGATGATGGCCTGGCAAAAACGGTAGAGCAGCGGGTACTTCTGGGCGAGGAAGTCATCGAGGCTGCGGATCCGCTCCTGACTCAGGCGAGAGGGGGTACTTCGAGAGCGGTGCACCAGGTAGTGGCTCAGGGCGTAGATGCAGTTGCCGTTAAACTGAATGTTGAACTGCTTCTCCAGGCGGTAGAACTCCTCGCGCACCTGCTGCGTGGTCAGGAGCAGCATCGGCGAGTCCGTGGCGTCGCGGTTATCGAAAATGAGCCGGTCAAAAAGCCCTTCGATCGCCTCCCCCATGCGTTTGCGGGCCTCTTCCCAATCCGCGTGGCCGCTCATCCACTGCTCATAGAGCGCCAGCACCTGGCACTGGGTGTCGTAGATCACGCCCCGGGTGGGATCCCGGGCGCGCAGGAGCCACACCAGGCTGGTCTGCGGCTCAACGATCAGGTTTTCATCCGCTGCCAGCGGCTCGCCAGAGGCCGGGATGGCCGCAGCGATCTTCTCCGGCAGATGCTGAATGCCCACCACCAGCTCTTCGCCGCCCCGCTGCTTGGCCCACGACGCCGCCACCGTGTACTTCACGGCGTTCTTCAGCTCGCCGACGTTGCCCCGGTAGACGAAGTGGTTCAGGACCTGCATCAGGCGGGGAGTTAACGCCAGACGCACCGCCAGCTTTTTCGCCTCCAGCCAGAAGAAGAGCAGGATCAGCGCCTCCTTCTCCTGTCGGGAGCGGCTTTGCAGATCGGGCAGCGTCACCAGAATCGGGATACGCCGCAAAAAGGTGGTTAAGAAGGTGCTGTGCAGCTCCTCGGTGGTGGCGAAGACCAGCCTCGTTGTGACCGGGCGTCCCTGCGCCGTCTCCCCAACCCGGTAGATCTCCTTGCGATCCAGCCAGGTAAAAAGCTTCTCCTGCCCCTCGGCGTTGAGTCGGTGCACCTCGTCGAGGAACAGCATCCCGCCGTTGGCCGCCTCAAAGGCGCCCTGACGGTCCGTCTGCGCCCCGGTAAAGGCCCCTTTGGCATAGCCAAATAGGTTGGCCGCCAACAGCTCCGGGTTGCTGGCATACTGGGCGCAGTTAAAGCTGATGAAGGGCGCATCGTCCGCCAGCAGCCCCTCGGAGATAGCAAACGCGTGCATCAGTTTCGCCATGTAGCTTTTGCCCGTGCCGCTGTCGCCGGTAATCAATAGCGGCAGGCCACCGTCCGGGTAGAAGAGCGCGGTTTTAAGCTGCTCAATGGGCTTCTTCAGGCTCTCATCGTGACCGATAAGCAGCGAAAAGTGATCGGGCCGTTCCGGCTCTGGCCCACCGTCGCCAAGCAGCTGGGCTACGCTCTCATACTCGTTGGCGGCCAGGGGAAAGAACTGCTGGCTGAAGGTTTTTTTATGCAGGAAGTAGACGGGCCGGGTGTTGATCTTCACCAGCACACCCTGGGCAACCAGCTGGTTGAGATAGTGGCTGGCGGTATTTCTCTTCAGCGAAAAACGCTGCGCCAGATAGCTGGCGGTAAACACCTCGCTCAGCTTTTCCGGATCGAAAAAGTCAGTCTGATTGGCCAAAAACGTCAGTAATTCATCACGCATTGCTTTCCCCTTCACGCATCGTTCTGCGGGTATGATGCCCGCAAACCGAGACCGTAGGGGAAAGCAGCGGTGTTGAATTTACGCTTTTGTGGAAAGGCGCACAGAATGCCCGGTGGCGCTTCGCTTACGCGGGCCTACAAACCCGCACGGTGCCCACCGTAGGCCGGGCAAACGCAGTGCCGCCCGGCGGTGCAGCCTCAGCCCTTAATCTTTGGATCCAGCGCGTCCCGTAGTCCGTCGCCCAGCAGATTAAAGGCCAGCACGGTGAGGAAGATCGCCAGGCTCGGGAAGAGCGCTACGTGCGGAGCGATAACCATATCCGCCCGCGCCTCGTTGAGCATCGCCCCCCACTCCGGCGTCGGCGGCTGCGCCCCCAGCCCCAAAAACGAGAGGCTGGCGGCGGAGATGATCGAGGTACCAATTCGCATGGTGAAGTAGACCACAATGGACGAGATGGTGCCCGGCAGAATGTGACGGAACAGGATGGTGGCATCGCTGGCACCGATGCTACGCGCCGACTCGATAAAGGTCTGCTGCTTCAGCACCAGCGTGTTACCGCGCACCAGCCGGGCAAAGGCCGGCACCGAGAAGACCGCCACGGCGATAATCACGTTGGACATGCCGCTGCCCATCACCGCCACTACCGCAATCGCCAGCAGAATGCCGGGGAAGGCAAACAGCACGTCGCAGATGCGCATGATGATGCGATCCCACCAGCCCTCGTAGTAGCCCGCCAGCAGGCCGAGCACCGTGCCGATAGCGGCCCCGATCAGCACCGCCAGCACCCCAGCGGCCAGCGAGATCTGCGCCCCTACCAGCACGCGGCTAAAGATATCCCGCCCGAGCGAGTCAACGCCGAACCAGTGCACCATCGACGGCCCCTCGTTGAGCCGGTCGTAGTCGAAGTAGTTCTCGGCATCAAAGGGCACGATCCACGGCGCAACGGCGGCAACGATAATCAGCAGCACCACAAACAGCCCGGCGGTCATCGCCACTGGCTGACGGCGGAAGCGCCGCCAGAACTCATGCCACGGGGTACGGATACGCGCCGGCTTGATCCCCGGCATAGCATTTAATATCGCCTGACGACGCCAGTTTAAAAGTCGCATCCTTACTTATACCTGATAGAGGGGTTAATGGCGGCGTAGAGCATATCCACCACTAAGTTGATAAGAATAAACTCAAGCGAGAAGAGCAGCACCTCGGCCTGAATCACCGGGTAGTCACGCATCTCCACCGAGTCCACCAGCAGGCGGCCAAGGCCTGGCCAGTTAAATACCTTTTCGACCACAATCGAGCCGCCGAGCAGGAAGCCAAACTGCAGGCCCATCATGGTCACCACCGGGATCATGGCGTTACGCAGGCCATGCTTGAGGATAACCCACTTCTCGCTGACCCCTTTGGCGCGCGCGGTGCGCATATAGTCCTCGTTGAGTACATCTACGAAAGAGGCACGGGTGAAGCGCGCCATCACCGCCGCCACCGCAGCCCCGAGGGTCAGCGACGGCAGGACATAGTGCCGCCAGCTGTCCGCCCCCACGGTAGGCAGCCAGCCCAGCTCAACGGAGAAGACCTGCATCAGCAGCATGCCGAGCGCAAAGGCCGGAAATGAAATGCCGGTCACCGCCAGCGCCATACCGATGCGATCCGGCCAGCGGTTGCGCCAGACGGCGGCGACGATCCCGGCGGCAAGGCCGAAGAGTACCGCCCAGACCATGCTGGCGATGGTAAGCCAGAAGGTAGGCATGAAGCGGCTGGCGATCTCCTCCGCCACCGGACGGCGGGAGACCATCGACATGCCAAAATCCCCCTGCAGCACGTTGGTGATGTAGTGCCAGAACTGCTGCCACAGCGGCTGGTCAAGGCCCAGCTGCTGACGCACCAGCGCCACCACCTGCGCGTCGGCCTCCGGTCCGGCAATCAGCCGCGCCGGATCCCCCGGCAGCATATGCACGAACAGAAAGACCAGTACCGCCACAATCAGCAGCGTGGGGATCAGGCCGAGCAGGCGTTTAAAAAAATAGTTAAGCATCTTCTACCCTGTTGCTGGCCCCCGCCGCGCTGGACGGAGGCCAGGCACGACTATTTTAAGTCTGCGTCGTCAAAGCTAAAGCCGGTATCCGGCATGATATAAAAACCGCTCAGATCTTTATTGTGTGCGGAGACCAGTTTCTCTACCACCAGCGGCACCCACGGTGACTCTTTCCAGATGGTATCCTGCGCCGCCTTGTAGTGCTGCGCCTTCTCCTCGTTATTGGTCGTCTTCAGCGCAGCGGCGAGATCTTTATCCACCTGCGGATTGCTGTAGAACGCGGTGTTGAACAGGGTTGGCGGCCAGTTCTGCGAGGCGAACAGCGGCGACAGCGCCCAGTCCGCTTCGCCGGTCGACGCCGACCAGCCGGTGTAGAACATCCTGACCCCGCTCTCCTTCTGCCCTTTGCCCTCTACTTCGGCCGCGCGCTGCCCGGCGTCCATCGCCGTTACCTGCGCTTTGATGCCTACCTGGGCCAGCTGCTGCTGGGTAAACTGCAGCACCTTCTGGGCGGTACTGTGGTTATGGGAGGACCACAGCGTGGTGGTGAACCCGTTCGGGTAACCCGCCTCTTTCAGTAGTTCGCGCGCCTTAGCCGGATCGTAGGGCCACGGCTGGTAGCTCTGGGCGTAGGCAATAGACGGCGGCACGATGCCGGTAGCCGGGGTGGCGTAGCCGGCGAAGGCGACCTTCACCAGCGCCTGGCGGTTGATGGCGTAGTTGATCGCTTCGCGCACTTTCGGATTATCAAACGGCTTCTGCGTCACGTTGAGGCTGATGTAGCGCTGCATAATTGACGGGCTGGCGACCAGATCCAGCTTTGGATTCTTCTGCAACACGGTGGCCTGCTCATAGGGGATCGGGAAGGCAAACTGCGCCTCGCCGGTCTGGAGCATCGCCGCACGGGTGTTGTTATCCACCACCGGGCGCCAGGTAATGGTATCCAGCTTCGGCAGCCCCTGCTGCCAGTAGCCAGCAAACTTCTTCACCTTCACAAAGTCGGTCTGGTTCCAGGTCTCCAGCTCGTACGGACCGGTGCCGACCGGATGGAAACCAATCTCTTTACCATACTTTTTCAGCGCGGCAGGCGAGATCATTGCCGTGGCCGGATGGGCGAGGATATTGATAAAGGCCGAGAAGGGCTGGGTGAGGGTGATCTTCACCGTGGTGGGATCCACCGCCTCGGTTTTAGCAATATTCTTGTAGAGGTTGTAGCGCTTCAGCCCGCTCTCTTTATTGCTGGCGCGGTCAAGGTTGGCCTTCACCGCCTCGGCGTTAAAGTCGGTGCCGTCCTGGAACTTGACGCCGCTGCGCAGCTTAATGGTGTAGACCAGCCCGTCGTCAGAGACGGTATAGCTCTCGGCCAGCACGTTTTTTAGCTTCATATCTTTATCGAGGCCAAACAGGCCCTGATAGAACGACTTTGCTACCGACTGGGAGAGCGTGTCGTTTGCATCATAGGGATCGAGGGTGGTGAAGTTCGACCCCACGGCCACCACCACATCTTTGGCAGCGAAGGCCGGTGCCACGGCGAGCGCGGCGGCAACGCCCAGCGCCAGACGCCATTTACGCGCAACAAATTGTGTCATCTTATTCTTCTCCTGAAATTCCCTGCCTGTTAACGATCAAAAACGGGATTGCGTGCTGCCGGGCGTCGAGCGGGCAACAAAGTGGCCAGGCCCAACGCTGTGCAGCTCCACGCGGTGTGAATCATCACCCGGCTTATAGATATTGCTGGGCATCTCATCGGAGAGCAGCACGCGCTGCGCCCGAGGATGCCCCGGCTCGGCCACCGGCACGGCGGCCATCAGCTTGCGCGTATAGGGGTGCTGCGGGTTCTCAAACACCGCGCGCCGTGGGCCAATCTCCACGATCTGCCCAAGGTACATCACCGCTACCCGATGGCTAATACGTTCCACGACCGCCATATCGTGGGAGATAAACAGAAAGGCGATACCCATCTCCCGCTGCAAATCGAGTAGCAAATTAATAATCTGCGCCTGGATAGAGACGTCCAGCGCCGACACCGCCTCGTCGGCGACCACCACTTTTGGATCGAGGGCCAGCGCCCGGGCAATGCTGATGCGCTGCCGCTGGCCGCCGGAAAACTCGTGGGGATAGCGCCAGGCGTGCTCGGGCTTGAGCCCGACCCGCTCCAGCAGCCAGGCCACCCGACGCTGGGCATCCTCCTCCCCCATCAGCCGATGCACGCGCAGCGGCTCCATAATCGAATAGCCCACCGTCTGGCGCGGATCGAGGGAGGCGTAGGGATCCTGGAAGATAAACTGGATATCCCGGCGCAGCGGCTGCAGCTTGCTGTCCGGCAGGGTATCAATCCGCTTGCCTTCAAACAGAATAGACCCGCCCTGGGATTCCACCAGCCGCAGCAGCGCTCGCCCGGTGGTGGATTTTCCGCTGCCGGACTCCCCCACCAGCGCCAGCGTCTCCCCCGGCCAGAGGTCAAAGCTGACGTGCTCCACGGCGCGTACCTCGCGGGTCACGCGGTTGAGAATGCCGCTGCGCAGGCCGAAGCGGGTGACAAGGTCGCGCACCTGGAGGATCGGTTCCCCGTCAACCACCGTATCCTGCTCAATCTCCGCTTCATGCTGGTCCGGACGCTCCTTGCTCAGCAGCGGCAGGCGGCGAGGCAGATCGCTGCCGTTCATCGCCCCCAGTTTAGGAACGGCGGCCAGCAGCGCTTTGGTGTAGGCGTGCTGCGGGCTGTGGAAAACGGCCTCCACGGTGCCGGTCTCTACCGCCTCGCCCTGGTACATCACCAGCACGCGATCGGCGATATCCGCCACTACCCCCATATCGTGGGTGATAAAGATCACCCCCATCGCCATCTCTTTTTGCAGCACGTTGATAAGCTGTAAAATCTGCGCCTGGATAGTCACATCGAGGGCGGTGGTCGGCTCGTCGGCAATCAGCACCGCCGGACGGCAGGAGAGCGCCATCGCAATCATCACCCGCTGGCGCATCCCGCCGGAGAGCTGGTGGGGATAGCGGGAGAGGATCGCGTCGGCTTCGGGAATTCGCACCTGCTCAAGCATCCGTTTCGCCTCCGCCAGCGCCGCCTCGCGTCCCAGCTTCTGGTGCAGGCGGATCGACTCGGCAATCTGCTCGCCGACGGTAAATACCGGATTGAGGGAGGTCATCGGCTCCTGGAAAATCATGGCGATATCGGCCCCGCGCACGCCACGCATCTGCGCCCGGCTTAAGGCGTTGAGATCCACCACCTGGCGATTGCGTCGCTGAAGCCGCATATGGTCACAGCGCACGCTGGCCCCGCTCTGCTGCTCCAGCAGGCGCAGCAGCGCCAGGGCGGTGACCGACTTGCCCGAGCCGGATTCGCCCACGATCGCCAGCGTCTCGCCGCGCTGCAGGCTGAACGACAGATCGCGCACCGCCTGCGTCACCTGACCTTCGTTTTCGAAACGAATGTTCAGGTTGCTGACGTCCAGCACGGGGCTATTTTCTACCTGGTGAATTTGCGGCTTAGTCATTATCTATTGCTCGTCTGGCAGCTTTTTCTATAAATATCATTATTGTCGCCGCAGTTTGATACGAATTTTGAATATAGAAAGTCGAAACGGTGATGTAAAGAGCCCGCGCGGCAATGGCACATAATGGGTACATACAGTCTGGCCCGGTTTTCTGCCATAATGGCGCATTGATTTCCCAGATTGCCCTCCCAGGAGTGAACTCATGGACCATACCGCCGGGCTGATCCCGCTTGACGCGGCGCTCGCTCAGATGCTGTCGCACATTACCCCCCTCACCGACTATGAAACCCTGCCCCTGCAGGCCTGCTTTGGCCGGGTGACGGCGCGGGAGATTGTCTCCCCGCTCAACGTGCCGGGCTTCGATAACGCCGCGATGGATGGTTACGCCGTGCGCCTCGATGCCCCGCTGGCAGGCGTGCCGCAGCCGGTGGCGGGCAAGGCCTTTGCCGGTCAGCCGTTCCACGGCGAGTGGTATGCGGGAAGCTGCATCCGCATTATGACCGGCGCGCCGATCCCGCCGGGCTGCGATGCGGTGGTGATGCAGGAGGAGACCGAGCAGAGCGACGCCGGGGTGCTGTTTACCGGTGACGTGCGTCCAGGGCAGCACATTCGCCGTGCCGGAGAGGATATCACCCAGGGGGCGGTAGTTTACGCTCCGGGCACCACTCTGACGGTGGCGGAGCTGCCGGTGCTGGCCTCCCTTGGCATTCCCGAGGTTGAGGTGGTGCGCAAGGTGCGGGTGGCCCTCTTCTCTACCGGTGACGAGCTGCAGCTGCCAGGCCAGCCGCTGGGTGATGGCCAGATCTACGACACCAACCGCCTGGCGGTGCACATCATGCTGGAGCAGCTCGGCTGCGAGGTGATCAACCTTGGCATCATTCCGGACGATCCCGACCGGCTGCGCGAGGCGTTTATTGCTGCTGACCAGCAGGCCGACGTGGTGATCAGCTCCGGCGGCGTCTCGGTGGGCGAAGCGGACTACACCAAAACCCTGCTGGAAGAGCTGGGGGAGATTGCCTTCTGGAAGCTGGCGATTAAACCCGGCAAGCCGTTTGCCTTCGGCAAGCTCAGCCACGCCTGGTTCTGCGGCCTGCCGGGTAACCCGGTCTCGGCGGCGCTGACCTTCTACCAGCTGGTGCAGCCTCTGCTGGCCCAACTGAGCGGCAAGCCTGGCAGCGCCCTGCCTCCGCGTCTGCGGGTCCGCGCCGCCACCCGGCTGAAGAAGGCGCCGGGGCGCCTCGACTTCCAGCGCGGCATCGTTGCGCGCAACGCCGAGGGGGATTTGCAGGTGAGCACCACCGGCCACCAGGGATCCCACATTTTCAGCTCCTTTAGCCAGGGCAACTGCTTTATCGTGCTGGAGCGCGAGCGCGGCAGCGTCGAGCCAGGGGAGTGGGTTGAGATCGAGCCGTTTAACCATCTGTTTGGGGGGCTGTGATGGCCGTCGAGCTGAGTGATAGCGAGATGCTGCGCTACAACCGGCAGATTGTCCTGCGCGGCTTCGACTTTGACGGCCAGGAGGCGCTGAAGGCCTCCCGCGTGCTGGTGGTGGGCCTTGGCGGGCTGGGCTGTGCCGCCGCCCAGTACCTGACGGCGGCGGGCATTGGCCACCTGACGCTGCTGGACTTCGACACCGTGTCGCTGTCGAATTTGCAGCGCCAGACCCTGCATAGCGATGCGACAATCGGCCAGCCGAAGGTCGCCTCGGCGCGGGCATCGCTGGCGCGCATCAATCCGCTGGTGAGCTTTACCACCCTCAATGCGCAATTAGAGGGTGAAGCGCTGCACGCCCAGATTGCCGCCCACGATCTGGTCCTCGACTGCACCGATAACGTTGAGATCCGTAATCAGCTCAATGCCGGCTGCTTCAAGACCAGGGTCCCGCTGGTTTCCGGGGCCGCGATCCGCATGGAGGGGCAGATTAGCGTCTTTACCTGGCAGGAGGGAGAGCCCTGCTACCGCTGCCTGAGCCGCCTGTTTGGCGATACGGCGCTAACCTGCGTTGAGGCTGGCGTCATGGCTCCGCTGGTGGGGGTGATTGGCGCAATGCAGGCGATGGAGGCGATCAAGGTGCTGACGGCGTTTGGCCAGAGCGCCGCCGGAAAAATTGTCCTGTACGACGCCATGACCTGTCAGTTCCGCGAGATGAAGCTGATGCGCAACCCGCAGTGCGAGGTGTGCGGCGGATAACGGTTAGATACCCGCCCGGCCAAACGCCGTCTGCCACTCCTGCTCAAACTTAACGATGGCCGCCTCGACCGCCGGGGCAGCGATAAACTGCTCCGCCACATCCAGCGGCAGGGTGATGGCCTCGCAGCCCGCCAGCAGGCACTCCAGTGCCTGACGCGGGGTCTTAAAGCTCGCCGCGAGCACTTTTGATCCCGGCGCGTGCAGGGTCAACAGGCGCTGCAGATCCGTCACCGTCTGGATGCCATCGCCGCCCTGGGCGTCCACGCGGTTAACGTAAGGTGCCACGTATTCGGCTCCCGCCAGAGCGCTCAGCAGCCCCTGCCCCGCGCCGTACACCGCCGTCCCGAGGGTCGGGATCCCCTCAGCTTTCAGCAGCTTGATCGCTGCCAGCCCCTCGGCGCTCACCGGCACCTTTACCACGATATCGGCGATGATTCCGCGCAGCCTGTGCGCCTCGGCCACCATCTCCCCGGCGTTGTTCGCTAATACCTGGGCAAAGAGCCGCCCTTTTCCACCCAGGGCATCTTGCAGCGCGGGCAACAGCTCCACCAGCGGCATTTTACCTTTGGCGACAATGCTCGGGTTAGTGGTGACCCCGGCCAGCGGAAAGCTGCGGGCCAGCCGTTTTACTGCCGCCACATCGGCGGTATCCAGGTACAGTTCCATATGAACTCCTCAAAGTGTGAGACATAGCATGGTTTAAAACTTACCCCCTTCAACCTGCCCTTATGTTGACCAGAATCAAAATAACTTTCATTCGAAAGTAATTTAATCTGCATATGAAATATGAGGGCAGATTATGATTTTCAATATTCAGCGCTACTCCACCCATGACGGCCCCGGCATTCGCACCGTCGTGTTCCTGAAAGGCTGCTCGCTGGCCTGCCGCTGGTGCCAGAATCCGGAGAGCCGCGCTCTGACGCGAGAGGTGCTCTTTGATGCCCGCCTCTGTCTCGACGGATGCGATCTCTGCCAGCGGGCGGCACCGGACGCTGTCGGCCGGGCAAGCAACGGCCTGCTGATCCACCGGCAAAGGCTCAGTGAGGCACATCTGACTGCGCTGGAAGCTTGCTGCCCTACCGAGGCCCTGACCGTCTGCGGTGAAACCCCGTCGGTAGAGGAGATAATGGCTACCGTACTGCGGGATAAACCCTTCTACCTGCGCAGCGGCGGCGGCATCACCCTTTCCGGCGGGGAACCCTTTATGCAGCCAGCGCTCAGCGCCGCGCTGCTGAAATCCAGTGTCGATCACGGCATTCACACGGCGGTTGAAACCTGCCTGCACGTGCCCTGGCGCTATATCGAACCTTCTCTACCCTGGATCGATCTCTTTCTAGCCGACCTTAAGCACGTCGACAGCCGGGTGTTTAAGACCTGGACCGATGGATCGGCCAAACGCGTGCTGGCAAACCTGAAGCGGCTGGCGGCGCGGGGCAAACAGCTTATCATCCGCGTGCCGCTGATCCCCGGCTTTAACGCTGACGAAGCCTCTATCAAAGCGATTACCCGCTTTGCCGCCGACGAGCTTGGCGTTCATGAGATCCACTTTCTGCCCTACCACACGCTGGGCATCAACAAATATCACCTGTTGAATCAGCCCTATACCGCGCCTGATAAGCCGCTCGACGCGCCAGCCCTGTTGGCCTTCGCCGACGCGTACGCCCGCGAGTGCGGCTTAACCGCTACCCTACGAGGATAATGCCATGACCGAGTTACATCTTGATACCCTGACCCGCCGTATTCAGGCGCATAAAGATGCGCTGGTGCATATTGTGAAGCCCCCGGTCTGCACCGAACGCGCCCGGCACTATACCGAGGCCTACCGGCAGCATCTCGACAAGCCCATTCCGGTGCGGCGGGCGCTGGCCCTCGCCCACCATCTTGCCGAGCGTACTATCTGGATCAAGCACGATGAGCTGATCGTCGGCAACCAGGCGAGCGAACTCCGTGCCGCGCCTATCTTTCCAGAGTACACCGTGTCGTGGATAGAAAAGGAGATCGACGACCTGGCCGATCGCCCCGGCGCAGGCTTTGCGGTGAGCGAAGAGAACAAGCGCGTGCTGCATGAGATCTGCCCGTGGTGGCGCGGCCAGACGGTGCAGGATCGCTGCTACGGTATGTTTACCGACGAGCAAAAAGCGCTGCTGGCAACCGGCATCATCAAGGCCGAGGGCAATATGACCTCTGGCGATGCGCACCTGGCGGTCAACTATCCGCTGCTGCTGGAGAAGGGCCTCGACGGCCTGCGCGCAAAAGTGGCCGAGCGCCGCTCGCGCATCAATCTCACCGTGCTGGAGGATCTGCACGGGGAGCAGTTCCTGAAGGCGATTGATATCGTACTTGACGCCGTCAGCGACCATATCGCCCGCTTTGCCGCCCTCGCCCGTGAGATGGCCGGGGATGAACAGCGCGTCAGTCGCCGGGATGAGCTGCTGCAAATAGCCGAGAACTGCAACGTCATCGCCCATCGTCCGCCGGAAACCTACTGGCAGGCGCTGCAGCTCTGCTACTTCATCCAGCTGATTTTGCAGATTGAGTCCAACGGCCACTCGGTGTCGTTTGGCCGGATGGATCAATACCTCTACCCCTACTACCGCCGCGATGTCGAGCTGAATCAGACCCTCTCCCGCGAGCAAGCCATCGAGCTGCTGCACGGCTGCTGGCTGAAGCTGCTGGAGGTGAACAAGATCCGCTCCGGCTCGCACTCGAAGGCCTCCGCCGGTAGCCCGCTCTATCAGAACGTCACCATTGGCGGCCAGAAACGGGTGAACGGCAAGGCGCAGGATGCGGTTAACCCGCTCTCCTACGCTATTCTCGAGTCCTGCGGACGGCTGCGCTCAACCCAGCCGAACCTGAGCGTGCGCTACCACGCCGGGATGAGCGATGATTTCCTCGACGCCTGCGTACAGGTGATCCGCTGCGGCTTTGGCATGCCCGCCTTTAATAACGATGAGATCGTGATCCCCGAGTTTATCAAGCTGGGCGTCGAGCCGGATGATGCCTGGGACTACGCGGCGATTGGCTGTATCGAAACCGCCGTCGGCGGCAAATGGGGCTATCGCTGCACCGGCATGAGCTTTATCAACTTCGCCCGGGTGATGCTCGCCGCGCTGGAGGGCGGTCGCGATGCCACCAGCGGCAAGGTATTTCTGCCCCAGGATCAGGCGCTCTCTAAAGGTAATTTCCACGACTTCAGCGAGGTGATGGCGGCCTGGGACGAGCAGATCCGCTACTATACCCGCAAATCCATTGAGATCGAGTACGTGGTGGACACCATGCTGGAGGAGAACGTCCATGACATTCTCTGCTCGGCGCTGGTGGATGACTGCATCGAGCGGGCAAAAAGCATTAAACAGGGTGGGGCGAAGTATGACTGGGTCTCTGGTCTACAGGTGGGGATCGCTAACCTCGGCAACAGCCTGGCGGCGGTGAAAAAGCTGGTCTTTGACCAGGGGATTATCGGCCAGCAGCAGCTTGCCGAGGCGCTGGCGGCGGATTTCGCTGGCCTCAATCACGAGCAGCTGCGTCAGCGATTAATCAACGGCGCGCCGAAGTACGGCAACGACGATGACAGCGTCGATCTGCTGCTGAACCGGGCTTACCAGACCTATATTGACGAGCTGAAGCAGTATCACAATCCGCGCTATGGGCGCGGTCCCATCGGCGGCAACTACTATGCGGGCACCTCCTCTATCTCTGCCAACGTGCCCTTTGGCGCGGCGACGATGGCCACGCCTGACGGGCGCAAAGCCACAACCCCGCTGGCGGAGGGAGCCAGTCCAGCCTCCGGAACGGATCGTTTCGGCCCCACGGCGGTGATCAACTCCGTCGGCAAGCTGCCGGTGGGATCAATTCTCGGCGGCGTGCTGCTTAATCAGAAGCTGAATCCGGCCACGCTGGAGAATGACGGCGATCGCCACAAGCTGATGCTGCTCCTGCGCACCTTCTTTGAAGTCCGTAAGGGATGGCACATCCAGTACAACATTGTCTCCCGTGAGACGCTGCTGGCGGCGAAGGCGCACCCGGACCAGTACCGGGATCTGGTGGTGCGCGTAGCGGGCTACTCGGCGTTCTTTACCGCCCTGTCGCCGGATGCGCAGGATGATATTATCGCGAGAACCGAGCATACGCTGTAGTGAGTAACGCCCGGCGGACCGCCTGCCGGGCCTACGCTTTACTTTCATATGAAATTAAAGGTGTGCATTTCCTCACATCGTTACTAGAATGCTCCTGACTGTTTTTACCCTGGGAGCATAACGTATGACCGTAAAAGTTATCGTCACCGATATGGACGGAACTTTCCTTGATGATGCCAAAGCGTATGACCGCGGCCGTTTCCTCAGCCAGTTCCGTGCGCTTCAGGCGCGCGGCATTGAGTTTGTGGTCGCCAGCGGCAACCAGTTCTACCAGCTCATCTCCTTCTTTCCGGAAATCAAAGACCAGATCTCCTTCGTCGCCGAAAACGGCGCGCTGGTCTACGAGCACGGCAAAGAGATCTTCCACGGCGAGCTGACCCGCCACGAGTATCAGATCGTGCTGGGCGAGCTGCTCAAGAGCAAAGGCCTGAACTTTGTCGCCTGCGGTCTCAAGAGCGCCTACGTCAGCAAAAGCGCACCGCCGGAGTTTATCGAACTGATGTCGCACCACTATCACCGCCTGAAGCAGGTGAGTGACTATCGCGAGATCGACGACAAGATGTTTAAGTTCTCGCTCAACCTGCCGGACAGCGAGATCCCGCAGCTGGTAGACGCCCTGCACGTCTCTCTCGACGGCATTATGAAACCGGTCACCAGCGGCTTTGGCTTTGTGGATCTGATCATCCCCGGCCTGCATAAAGCCAACGGCATTACCCGCCTGCTTAAGCGCTGGCAGCTGTCGCCCAGCGACTGCGTCACCATCGGCGACAGCGGCAACGACGCCGAGATGCTGCGCATGGCGAAGTTCTCTTTCGCGATGGATAACGCCGGCGAGGCCATCAAAGCGATTGCCCATTACCAGACCGACGATAACAACCAGCAGGGTGCCCTGAACGTGATCCAGGCCGTGCTCGACGCCGCGCCACCCTTCAACGCCTAAGCACCTCTACGCCAGCTTGCTCGCGGCTGGCGTCACCCTCTTCTCTCTTTTGTGCGCCCCATCATCTTTTTAAACTTGCATTAACTTTTTTTTAACTTAAATTAGCATATGTAAGTTAAATGCTTTCGAATGAAAGATACGAGAGGATTATATGACTGAAATGTATGCAAGCGAGACGCTGCCAGCTGACCATAAGGCGGCGATTCGTCAGGTAAAAAAGGCCCTGCGGGCGCAGATTGGCGACGTGCAGGCCGTCTTCAATCGGCTTGAAGAGCGCATCGCCGCTCAGGTCGCCGAGATTAACGCCCTGAAGGCAAAGGGCGAAACGGTCTGGCCGGTGATCCCCTTTGACGATGTGAAGAGCGGCCGCGTCAGCGAGGCGCAGCGTGCGGCGATCAAGCGCCGGGGTTGTGCGGTAATTAAGGGCCATTTCCCGCGCGAGCAGGCCCTGGGCTGGGATCAATCCATGCTGGCCTACCTCGATCAGAACCGTTTCGACGACGTCTATAAAGGTCCGGGAGACAGCTTCTTCGGCACGCTGGAGGCCTCGCGTCCCGAAATCTACCCTATCTACTGGTCGCAGGCGCAGATGCAGGCTCGCCAGAGCAGTGAGATGGCGCAGGTGCAGTCCCTGCTTAACCGTCTCTGGACCTTCGAGAGCGACGGCAAGCAGTGGTTCGATCCTGACGTCAGCGTGATCTATCCGGACCGTATTCGCCGCCGCCCGCCGGGCACTACCTCTAAGGGGCTGGGGGCGCACACCGATTCCGGGGCGCTGGAGCGCTGGCTGCTGCCGGCCTACCAGCAGGTCTTTGCCTCGGTGTTTAACGGCGATATCGACAGCTACGATCCGTGGCATGCCGCGCACCGTACCGAAGTGGAAGAGTACACCGTGGATAACACTACCAAGTGCTCGGTGTTCCGCACCTTCCAGGGCTGGACGGCGCTGTCGGATATGCTGCCGGGCCAGGGTCTGCTGCACGTGGTGCCGATCCCCGAGGCGATGGCCTACGTTCTGCTGCGTCCGCTGCTGGACAATGTGCCGGACGATGAGCTGTGCGGCGTGGCGCCTGGGCGTGTGCTGCCCATCTCCGAGAAGTGGCATCCGCTGCTGATCGAGGCGTTAACCAGCATTCCTGCGCTGGAGGCCGGGGACTCGGTGTGGTGGCATTGCGACGTCATTCACTCTGTGGCGCCGGTAGATAACCAGCAGGGCTGGGGCAACGTAATGTATATTCCTGCCGCCCCGCTGTGCGAGAAGAACCTCGCCTATGCACGGAAGGTAAAGGTGGCATTAGAGAACGGCGCATCGCCGGGCGACTTCCCGCGTGAGGATTATGAAGCGACGTGGGAGAACCGCTTTACGGTTGCGGATTTGAACGAGCACGGCAAGCGCGCGTTGGGCATGGCGTAAACGATAATGCAAACGTGGTAAATGTAGATTGTAAAATGTAGGCCCGGTAAGCGTCAGCGCCACCGGGCATTCTCATAGCCCAATTTCCCTAAGTATTTCGCGTTACAGGAAGGCGGCAAACCTGTAAATCCCCAGGAGCTTACACAGGTAAGTGACTGGGGTGAGCAGGTGCAGCCAACACACCTGTAGCGCGAAAGACGACGGGAAATTATTCGATACCTTTGCTGCGCAGGTAGTCTTCGTAATTCCCGCTGAAGTCCACCACCCGCTCAGGGGTGATCTCAATCACGCGGGTCGCCAGCGAGCTCACGAACTCACGGTCGTGAGAGACGAAGACCAGCGTACCCGGATACATCTCCAGCGCCATGTTCAACGACTCGATAGATTCCATATCCAGGTGGTTGGTCGGTTCATCCATTACAAGGATGTTCGGCTTCTGCATCATCAGCTTGCCGAAGAGCATACGCCCCTTCTCGCCCCCGGAGAGCACCTTCGCCGGCTTTTTGATATCGTCCTGGCTGAAGAGCAGACGACCGAGGAAGCTACGCACCACCTGCTCATCGTCCCCCTCCTGCTTCCACTGGCTCATCCAGTCAAAGACGGTGAGATCGTTATCAAAGTCGGCGGCATGATCCTGCGCATAGTAGCCAATCTTCGCGTTTTCGGACCACTTCACGGTGCCATTATCCGGCGCAAGATCGCCTACCAGGGTTTTCAGCAGGGTGGTTTTACCCACGCCGTTCGCCCCCAGAATGGCAATCTTCTCACCCACTTCCAGCAGCAGGTTGAAGTTCTTAAACAGCGGGCCGTTATCGAAGCCTTTGGTGAGGGCTTCCACTTCCAGCGCGTTACGGAACAGCTTCTTATCCTGTTCAAAGCGAATGAACGGGTTCTGACGGCTGGAGGCTTTCACCTCGTCCAGCTTGATCTTATCGATCTGGCGGGCGCGGGAGGTGGCCTGACGGGACTTCGATGCGTTGGCGCTAAAGCGGCTGACGAAGGATTGCAGGTCGGCAATCTGCGCCTTTTTCTTGGCGTTGTCGGCCAGTAGACGCTCACGCGCCTGGGTCGCCGCGGTCATGTACTCGTCGTAGTTGCCGGCATAAACGCGCAGCTCGCCGTAGTCGAGATCGGCCATATGGGTGCAGACCATGTTCAGGAAGTGACGGTCGTGCGAGATGATGATCATGGTGCTGTTACGCTCGTTCAGCACCTGCTCCAGCCAGCGAATGGTATCGATGTCCAGGTTGTTGGTTGGTTCATCGAGCAGGAGGATATCCGGATCGGAGAACAGCGCCTGGGCCAGCAGCACACGCAGCTTCCAGCCGGGGGCGACTTCGCTCATCGGGCCGTAGTGCTGCTCTACCGGAATACCGACGCCGAGCAGCAGCTCGCCCGCCCGGGACTCGGCGGAGTAGCCGTCCATTTCGCCGTACAGCACTTCGAGATCGGCCACTTTATAGCCATCCTCTTCGCTCATCTCGGCCAGGCCGTAGATGCGATCGCGCTCCTGCTTCACTTCCCACAGCTCGCCGTGGCCCATGATCACCGTGTCGAGCACGCTGAACTCTTCAAAGGCGAACTGATCCTGACGCAGCTTACCGATACGCTCGTTCGGGTCGAGGGAGACGTTGCCCAGCGTCGGCTCAAGGTCGCCGCCGAGGATCTTCATAAAGGTGGATTTTCCGCTACCGTTCGCCCCAATCAGGCCGTAACGATTGCCGCCGCCAAACTTGACGGAGATATTTTCAAACAGCGGCTTACTGCCAAACTGCATGGTGACGTTGCTGGTAACTAACACGGTGTTATCCTGAAAAATGTGTGACAAACTCTGCATTATGCCACAATTCCGAATTGAAATCGCGCAGGTGTGAACAGTTGCTACAATAGGGTGAGAGAAAAAAATGTGATTTCGTACACATCTCAATTCCATGCGCGTGGGAATGCACATATAATGCGCTCCCATCCTTTTGAGCATTCTTAACTAAACGGCCTGTGGCACAGAAACCTCGCATACCATGAATATGAAATTAACAACAATTTTAGCGGCGGCTTTCGCTGTAGTAGGGTTTTGCAAATCCGCGTCTGCTGTAACCTATCCGCTACCGACCGACGGTAGCCGTCTGATTGGCCAGAACCAGGTCATCACCCTGCCAGAGAACAACAGCCAGCCGCTGGAGTACTATGCAGCCCAGTACCAGATGGGGCTCTCTAACCTGCTGGAAGCTAACCCAGGCATCGACCCCTACCTGCCGAAGGGTGGCAGCGTGATGAACATTCCGCAGCAGCTGATCCTGCCGGACACCGTGCACGAAGGGATTGTGATCAACAGCGCCGAAATGCGCCTCTACTACTACCCGAAAGGCACCAATACCGTCATCGTTCTGCCGATCGGTATCGGCCAGCTGGGCAAAGATACGCCGATCAACTGGACCACCAAGGTTGAACGTAAGAAAGCCGGTCCGACCTGGACCCCGACGGCGAAGATGCATCAGGAGTATGCGGCAGCAGGTAACCCGCTGCCCGCAGTGGTGCCAGCCGGCCCGGATAACCCGATGGGCCTCTATGCCCTGTACATCGGTCGCCTGTATGCCATTCACGGTACCAACGCCAACTTCGGTATCGGCCTGCGCGTGAGCCACGGCTGCGTGCGTCTGCGTAACGACGACATCAAATTCCTGTTCCAGAATGTGCCCGTCGGTACCCGCGTGCAGTTCATTGATGAGCCGGTAAAAGCCACCACCGAGCCAGACGGTAGCCGCTACATTGAGGTTCACAACCCGCTCTCTACCACTGAAGCGCAGTTTGACGGGAAAGAGATTGTGCCAATTACCCTGACCAAGAGCGTGCAGGGTATCACCAGCCAGACGGACGTTGACCAAAGCGTTGTTGAGCAGGCGATTCAGAACCGTTCCGGGATGCCGGTTCGTCTGAACTAAGTTTGTTTACGTCAGTAAAAAGCCCGGCAATCGCCGGGCTTTTTTATTGCCATATTACTGCTGTGCCAGCTGCAAATGCCGGGCGGCACTGCGTTTGCCCGGCCTACGGTGGGCAC